>NZ_MUES01000034.1:0-38578 GCF_001995745.1 Salinivibrio sp. ML323
GGATGGAGCAGTTTGGTAGCTCGTCGGGCTCATAACCCGAAGGTCGGCGGTTCAAATCCGTCTCCCGCAACCAATTTTACACAGCATGGCGCTGTGTAAAATTGGTTGCGGGAGACGGATTTGAACCGCCGACCTTCGGGTTATGAGCCCGACGAGCTACCAAACTGCTCCATCCCGCGTCCGAATTATACTGCACTAAGAGAAACATGGAGGCGCGTCCCGGAGTCGAACCGAGGTCCACGGATTTGCAATCCGCTGCATAGCCACTCTGCCAACGCGCCTTAACGCTGCTGCCTCTTGAGTACGGGGAGGCATTCTACGGATTAACGTGATCGAGTCAACACTTATTATTTAAAAAAAGTGTCACCTGCCTGTTTTGCAAACGAAAACATCAAAAAACACCCAACTTGCTGTTGTTTTGGGCATTTTCTTGTGCTCGTTCTCACTAACCTCTTAAAACATCTCGTGTTAGCTCGTGGTTTTTTGCTCAATACACATCGACGCACGCAAAAGCTATTAAGTGACGCTATCATTATTGATCCAACGAAATGTTACGTTGATTCGCTCACTCGTCGGCTTTTGCGTTTTCGGCAAACTATGTTGCCAATGTGTTTGGGTTGTGCCTCTCATCACCAGCAAGGATCCGTGATTCAATAAAACCTCACGCTTTTCTTGCCGCTTAGGATGGCGAAAAAGAAAACGCCGGCTCGCCCCCAAGCTGACAGAGGCAATGGTAGGTTGCTCCCCCAGCTCAGGCTCATCATCTCGGTGCCACCCCATGTAATCGCTGCCGCTACGATAGCGATTTAACAGAACAGTGTTAAAGGAAGTCTGACACTTTGCCTCTACCCAGCCTTTGAGTTGGCGCAAGGGATGCGTCCAAGGCAGCGGCTGAAGCGTGAGTCCGCTGTAGGTGTAAGGATGATCACCATACCATGCCAATAAACGTGGCTGCATCACGGTGCGGCCAAACAACGAAATCGGCAATTGTTGCCAGGGGGTTTGCGCGAGTAAGGTTGAGAACAATGTATCTGCACACCCCGCTGATAGCCACTCAGGCCACCAATCCACCTGAGCATCAGGCATATCAGTGATCGGGTGGCTATCAAATGCCGCATCAGAAAAGAAACTTTGTTGCTCGGGAGAGCGAGCCATAAAACACTGCCTCGTTCAATACTGTTAGACAGTGAGTATGGCTGTCGTTAGCGGATTGGATCAACGCGCTGCCCGCTCATACCATTCAATCGATACCAGCCGGCAATACTAAAACGCTGTCTTTTGGCGGGAAGCACCTCATGAGGGAAAGCTTCGGATAAAAACGTCACCAATCGTCCCGCTTTCGGCCATAACGTTTGTCGATGGCTACCGTCGTGGTTGTAAATGACTATTTCGCCCCCGTCTTGTTCAGACCAATCTTCATTAAGATACAACACGGTGGTCACTTTACGGTTTGAGCGCCCTTCGAAGGCATCATAATGTTTGGCATAAAAGTCACCAGGGTTGTACTTGGCAAAATGCGCTTCATATTCAAATAGCCCCAAAAAAAGGTGACGATTGAATGCCTGCTGAAGATCGGCCATTTTTGCTAGTAATGCATCCACGGCAGGCTGGCGCCCGCGTTCTAACCAGTGAATTTTATCCCGACGAATTTGCGTATTAGTGTGCTGTTTTTGTTCGCGCCCAATCGTAGCTTGCGCCCATTGGGCGGGCAAGCATGTGCGTAAGTCATGCACCTCTTGCGCTGACAAAAATCCGTCGCACACACTGAGTCCATGTGTCGCAATATCATCGATGATAGCCAGGTTGCTCAACCACTTGTCTCCGCCTAGAAATGGAGACGTTACCTTACTGCGTTTAACCGGCAGGACAACATGCGTTGTTTATCGTGACCATAAGCATAACTCATCGATAGCGTCACTCTCTCTCAACATATCAACCAAGCAAATCCTCGAGTTTTGCTTTCCAAATCGCGAGCGCCAGCGCTGGGCTACGTAGCATTTTTGGCGTGGGTATCCAGCCATGTTTGAGGCGAGCAAACACATCAAAGCGACTGGCTTGGCCATAGATGGCCTCGGCAACCACTCGTCCCGCAATATTGGTTAATCCAACGCCATGCCCCGTATATCCATGTGCGGTATAAATATCATGGCCTAAATGCGCAATGTGCGGCATATAACTACGCGTCACAGCAAACATTCCGCCCCAGTGATAGTCCATCTTTACCTGGCCCAGTTGAGGGAAAACCTTAGTCATCCGATGGTGGAGCCGCTGCGCCGAATCCTTATACTCGCGATTAAACGGATGATTGACGCCACCAAACAATAAGCGCCCCTCTGCCGTGGGACGGAAATAGTCTAAACAGTTGTTGAGATCCGACATCGCCATGCGATTGGTAATTGGCATACGCTCACCAAGCGGTTCGGTCACAGCAATAAACGAGGCGACGGGCAGAACCTTGGCTTGTGATTGACGGTGTAAACCCTCTAGATACGCGTTACAGGCAAGCAAAACGCGGGGCGTATTCACTCGACCTTGAGGTGTGATCACCGCATGAGGTTGCCCTTTGACCAAACGTGTAGCAGGAGTGTGCTCATAGATTTTCACCCCCATTTGCGCCGCGGCACGAGCGAGGCCTAGCGTGTAGTTTAACGTGTGAATGTGCGCACTATTCGGATCGTATAATCCACCTAAATAGCGGTCAGTATTTGCAACCTCCGCCACTTGCGCTTTATCCCACCACTGGGCGTCTGGGTATTGATAACGCCCTTGCTTTAATGCATGCCAGCTTTGCAGCTCTTTTTGTTGCGCTTCGTTTAAAGCAAGCTCGATATAGCCCGGTTGAAAATCACAGTCAATCTGGTGATGCTGGATCCGTTCGCGAACGATATCAACGGCTTCCACCGATAAGTCCCACAACTGTTTGCCCCATGCTTGCCCATAGGTTTCATCAACTTCTCTCAGCCCAAGGCAATACCCCACGAGACACTGGCCACCATTGCGGCCAGACCCTCCCCATGCCACTGTTTGTGCGTCTAGAACGGTGACACTATAGCCACGCTGTCGTAATTCAATGGCGGCGTTCAGGCCCGTTAAACCCGCCCCAATAATACACACATCTGCCTCTTGTGTGCCTGCCAGTGTAGGAAATGACAGCGTTTGGTTTTGGGTTGCAACATAGTAATTTGTCGCCGCGTTGAAGTCATTATCAGGTCGAACCGTTTTGACCATGCTCTCAATGGTTACTCTTGTTATCAAAAAAGAAAAAGTACTAAAAAACCAGCAGTCTGGTTTCGCGCCATCACAGGCTCAGAGGCGGCAAATACTGGCACTGTCCTCCCTCTCTGACAAGCTATTATTCTCGTCACTTTACCCGGCCATTTGGGGGAGATGGCAACCGATATGCTAACGTTAGCAGGGTATTGCCCCCTATCAAGGTTGGTAAAAAAACTCGTTGACACTAAGGTCAAGTACAATATGATGCGCTCGACGTGTACTCGGCCAGTCAGCCATTGAAGGATCATGACAATGAAAAAAATGTCTCACGGAATCACCGCCACAACACTTGCGCTTTCAGCCCTCTTTGCAAGCGCCGTTCATGCAGACGATAAGGTACTCAACCTCTATAACTGGGCAGAATACATGCCAATGGACGTGATTGAAGCGTTCGAAGAGGAGTATCAAGTCGACGTCAATTACTCGACGTTTGAGAGCAATGAAGCCATGTATGCCAAGCTCAAACTCCTGAATAGCGAAGGCTACGATCTGGCATTTGCCTCGACCTATTTCATTGAGCGAATGGTCAATGAAGAAATGCTCGCCAACATTGATAAGAGCCAAATCAGTCATTTTGACAACCTGCGCCCAGGCCTACTGGGTCAACCTTTTGACAAAAATAATGGCTATTCGCTGCCGTATGTGTTTGGTGTGACTGGCATTAGCTACAACAGTGATTATGTCGATGGCAGTAAAGTGGCCAAGTGGGCAGACTTATGGCGCGACGACTTCAACGGCCAAGTCATGCTCTTGAATGATGTGCGTGATGTGTTTGGCATGGCGTTGAAAGCACAAGGTCATAGCATTAACAGCACCGAAGAGGCTGAAATTAAGCAAGCCTATGAATACCTCCGTGAGTTGCGCGACAACGTGGTGGTGTATAACTCTGATGCACCGCATGTGCCATTTGTAACCGGTGAAGTGAGCATTGGCCAACAATGGAACGGTAATGCTTACATGGCGCAACAAGAAATCGAAGGCATTGAGTTCGTCTACCCACAAGAAGGGGCGATCTTATGGATGGATAACTTTATCATCCCCAAAAACGCCGAACACAAGACCTTGGCACACCAGTTTATCGATTTTATGTATCGCCCTGAAAATCAGGCGAAACTGGTGGAAGAATTTGGCTATCCAGCCCCGAACACCAACGCGGCTGAGTACTTAGAGGCCGAGCTAAAAGAGAACAGCACCATCTTCCCATCCGATGAAGCGGTGAACAAAGGTGAGTTCACCAATGATGTCGGCGAAGCGGTGAAAATCTATCAAAAATACTGGCAGATGTTGAAAAGCTAATCGCGCGTCTGTGATAACAATTCTCCCCAAGGCCTCATACGAGGCCTTTTTTATTACCTAAGTCAATATCTCACGCTTGTCACTATTTTTAGTCAATAGGTTTTTGCTATGCTCAGACGTAAACACGCATTAATTCACTTAAATCACTGACGACAAGGACGTTATTCCATGATTGACTTTCGCTCTGACACCGTGACCCAACCCGATGCATCTATGCGAGACGCCATGGCTAACGCCCCTGTCGGCGATGATGTGTATGGCGACGACCCAAGCATTAACGCGCTGGAAACATGGGCGGCTGAACGACACGGTTTTGAAGCTGCACTTTTTACCACCTCGGGAACCCAAGCTAATTTATTGGCCCTGATGGCGCATTGCGAGCGCGGTGATGAGTATGTGTGTGGTCAGCAAGCGCACAATTACAAATATGAAGCAGGCGGTGCGGCCGTATTGGGCTCGATTCAACCCCAGCCCATTGAAAATGAGCCAGATGGGACCTTGTCTTTCGATAAAATCGCGGCGGCTATCAAGCCCGATGACTTTCATTTTGCCCGCACTAAGCTACTGAGCTTGGAAAATACCATAGGTGGTAAAGTCTTACCTCTGTCCTATTTAGCCAAGGCGCGAACATTTTGCGACCAACATCAACTACAGCTACACCTTGACGGCGCAAGGGTTTACAACGCGGCTGTCGCACTAGAAGTGGACATTAAGGCGATCAGTTGTCACTTTGACTCGATGACAATTTGTCTATCCAAAGGATTAGGCGCACCTGTCGGCTCACTGCTACTCGGCTCGAAAGCCCTGATCAGTAAAGCCCGGCGTATTCGTAAAATGCTCGGTGGCGGCATGCGTCAAGCGGGCATATTGGCGGTTGCTGGCTATAAAGCACTGACCGAAAACGTAGAACGCTTGGCGGAGGATCATGCGAATGCGCATTACCTCGCCAGTGAGCTGGAAAAACTGAACGGCTTTTCCACTAGCGGCTATCCTGTGCAAACCAACATCGTTTATGTCGATGTGGCCGAAACAATCAATCATACACGCTTGCAAATGCGGCTGATGGAAAAAGAGATCCGCGTCTCTCTGTCTGGCAAACCAGCCCGTTTGGTAACACACAAAGACATCTGCCGCGCAGATATCGATACCCTGATCGCCGCGATTAAGGCCTCTCACTAAACCGTTCCAACGTACGATCGCACCGGGCCTAGTGGCCCGTTTTGTACACAAAATCATCAGACAACTCAAAACTGTGACCCCATCACAGCTTTCTCCACCAAGGTCACTAAAACAATCACTTACAGCCGCTACACTGAAATAATCACCGACACAATGCCAATATGGGAAGCGCTATGGCTATCACTCCGCTAAAAAGCGATCGTTTATACCGTGAGTCCAGCTTAAAGCACAGTGACATCACTTCAACCAAACACCTTGCGCCGCTTGACGAGATTGTCGGCCAAGATCGTGCTCGTCATGCGGTTGAGTTCGCGATGTCCATCAAAGAGAAGGGCTACAACATCTATGCCATTGGCCAAAATGGACTGGGCAAACGCACCATGATGATGCGCTACCTCAACCAACACTGGCAAAGTGAGTCACCGGTTTATGACTGGTGTTATGTCGCTAATTTTCAAGAGGCGCGCGC
The DNA here is from genome assembly GCF_001995745.1 of Salinivibrio sp. ML323. Taxonomy (NCBI): domain Bacteria; kingdom Pseudomonadati; phylum Pseudomonadota; class Gammaproteobacteria; order Vibrionales; family Vibrionaceae; genus Salinivibrio; species Salinivibrio sp. ML323. Next base: position 6,218 of record NZ_MUES01000034.1, read on the forward strand.
ACCAGAAGTATTGAAGTTGCCTGCGGGTAAAGGCAGTGAACTCAAAAAGCACATTGAGCAACTGATGGGCAAATTGGCCAACGCCCTGCCCATGGCGTTTGACAACGAAATGTATTACCAGCGGGCAGAAACACTCAAAAACCAACTCACAGAGCGCCAGCAAAGTGTGCTTCAAGGCTTAAGTGACACGGCAGAGAAAAACAGTGTGAGTTTGACCATCACGCCTCAGGGTGATTACCAATTTGTGGCCTTAAACGGCGAGGAGCCTCATACCGAGGAGACCTTTGACGCTCTCTCACAAGACGAGCAGATGGCCTTTGGCAAAGTCATCGATAAGTTGGAGACGGAACTGCGAGGTGTTGTTCGCCAACTTGGCGAATGGGAGTCTGAGTACGCGGAAAAGCAAAAAGCGCTGGACGAGGATATCGCCCAAGACGTCATCGCGACCCAAATGGCACCGCTTAAAAAACAGTTTGCTGACTTGCCTGACATTTTAGCCTTTTTAGACGCCATGCAAGCTGACATGCTCGAGCACCTTGATATTTTCCTTGAAGACAGTGAGGAGCAAGCTGCACTTGCGTATGCGGCGCTGGATAAAAAACTCCCTCGCCGCTACCAAGTCAATGTGTTAGTCAGTCAAAATGACGCACAAGCGCCGATCGTGGTTGAGGATAGCCCTAGCTACCACAATCTGTTCGGATATGTTGAGAATGCCACGTTTAAAGGCACGGTGTTTACCGACTTTTCATTGATTCGTTCAGGCAGCCTTCACCGCGCCAATGGCGGCGTATTACTGATGGATGCCATTAAAGTCCTCGAGAAGCCCTATGTATGGGATGGTATTAAACGCGCTCTCAGTAGCCGCCAGTTGAGTGTGAGCGCTCTGGAGCGAGAAGTGACCTTAAGCGGGACCGTGTCTCTCGATCCGGCGCCGATTCCTCTGGATGTTAAAATCATTTTGTTTGGCGACTACCAAACCTATCAGCTACTCCAACGCTACGATGCGGAGTTTATTGAGCTGTTTCGGGTCACCGCGGATTTTGAAGATGACATGCCGCGCACAGAGAGCACCGAGCAGCAATACGCCAAGTTCATTTCAAGCATTATTCATGACAGCCATTTGCTCCACTGCAGTCGCAGCGCCATTGCGCGTATTATTGAGCACAGTGCGCGACAAGCCGAGGATCAAAACCGCTTATCATTGCACTCCGCCGATATTGCTAACCTGTTGCGCGAGTCTAATTATTGGGCGAATCACGCTAACGCAAACAGTATTGGTGCCCTACATGTAGAAAAAGCGCTCGCCAGCCGCAATATGCGCGTGAGCCGCTTGCGTGACAGCATGATGCAGAATGTGGAAAACGGCGTCACACTGATCAACACACAAGGCACGGCGCTGGGTCAAATCAATGGCCTTTCGGTGCTGAGCACATCGGATTACAGCTTTGGCTTACCCAACCGCATCACCGCGACCACGGCGTTTGGGGAAGGAGAAGTGCTGGATATCGAGCGAAGTGTCAAACTCGGCGGCCGTATTCACTCCAAAGGGGTGATGATCTTATCGGCGTACTTGGCGAATTTACTAGGAAAAACGGACACCATCCCACTCAAAACCCATCTTACCTTTGAGCAATCATACGGCGGTGTGGATGGCGATAGCGCTTCCATGGCCGAGTTCTGCGCGATTTTTTCTGCGATCACGGATGTCCCACTTCGACAAGACATTGCCATTACGGGGTCGATGAATCAGTTCGGTGAAGCGCAACCCATTGGTGGGGTCAATGAAAAAATCGAAGGCTTTTTTGATGTGTGCACCCTAAAAGGCCCAAGCAGCACCCAGGGGGTGATCATTCCTACTGCCAATGTCCAAAACCTGATGCTCCGCAAAGATGTGGTACTGGCGGTAGAAAAAGGCGAGTTTCACGTCTATGCCGTCTCACATGTCAGTGACGCCCTGGCTTTATTAGCGGGACAGGCCGCAGGCTTTGGCCCTGACTGTGATAACGGGTCTGGACTGTTAGCCATCGCGATCGACAAACTGAATCAACAGCGAGCGGCACATCAACCCCAAAAATAATCGACACCCATCAGCCTAACTCAATACTGAATGCGGCCAATCGGCCGCTTTTTTATTCCGGCTTTTTCGCGGCACTTACATATCATTCGCCATATCAACCTTTTACTTTGTTGTGACACATCTCACGCTCTCCACTCGCCGCTTAACTTGATCCTACGCAAAAAACAGAGCCGTTTTTAAGCGTAATATGCAATGAAAACCATTCTTATTTGGATCTTGCACTATGAAACTGTCCACACTTGGTCGCGGCCAATCCGCGCGTATTACCAGTGTCCATCATGTGCCCGCGTCTGTTCGTCATCGTCTCGCGGTCATGGGTGTGATTCCAGGCACCGGCGTTGAGCTTGTCAGGCGCGCGCCATTGGGTGATCCACTTCAGATCCGCCTCGACAGTGAACAACTGATCGTACGTCGCGAAGTCGCCAAACTGATTGATGTGGAGGTAATCTGATGAGTTCACGCCGCATTGTACTTGCAGGCAACCCAAACTGCGGGAAAACTACCTTATTTAATGCGCTCACCGGCTCACAACAAAAAGTCGGAAATTGGGCGGGCGTCACTGTCGACAAAAAAGTCGGTACGCTGAGCCTCGACCACACCGAGTGTGAACTCACCGATTTACCCGGCCTTTATGCCCTAAACGCAGGCTTTGACGCCAGTATTGATGAGCAAATTGCCACTTACGCCATCGATAGCGGCGAAAACGATTTTATTATTAATGTCTTAGACGCCAATTGCCTAGAGCGCGGTCTATACCTCACCCTTCAACTGCGTGAACGCGGTGTTCCTATGGTGGTGGTAATTAACAAAATGGATTTGCTTGATCGTAATGGTCAACAACTCGACACCGCCAAATTACAAACGATGCTGGGTTGTCCCGTTTTAACCGTCACCGCATGCCAGCCAGCGACCGTCGACACATTGCGCCACCAACTCGCCCACCTGGCCACCCATTTACCCGTTTGTGAGGCAATGTATCTGAACTACGGTGCGGCATTAGAGAACTGGATTCAAAGCCAGCTTGGCGCCCGTTTTCTTCATGCAGCCGCTGCACAAGTGAATCAACGCGCGCACCTGCTTGAGTGCTTGGAGCGGGGCCGCTTGCCTGATGGTAGCACCGAGGCTGACCAGCAGCAGTTTACGATCGCAAACCAAGCCCTTTCAGACTTAGATACTGACATCGCTATTGCGGATACGCGCTACAGTGCGATTCGTGACATGGTTCACCAGGCTCGCCGCGAGCTTCGCCACCTCAGTCGCAATAATACCGAAAAGTTAGATAAGGTCCTTCTCAACCCCTTTTTATCACTGCCTATTTTGCTTGCTGTCCTCTATGCGATGTTTGTGTTTGCCATCAACATTGGCGGCGCCTTTATCGACTTTTTCGATATTGCCGCCGGCGCGGTACTTGTCGATGGTACCCATCAGCTTCTTGACGGCATACTGCCGACGGCGATTGTCACTATTCTCGCCGATGGCCTCGGAGGAGGTATTCAAACTGTTGCCACCTTTATTCCTGTTATTGCAGGCTTGTACCTATTTTTAACGGTATTAGAGAGCACAGGTTACATGGCACGTGCCGCCTTTTTATTAGACGGTTTAATGCAAAAAATGGGGTTACCGGGCAAAGCCTTTGTGCCCTTGATCCTCGGCTTTGGCTGTACCGTTCCTGCCGTGATGGCAACGCGCACATTAGAACAGGTTCACGAGCGCAAAACCGCGGCCGCGATGGCGACATTTATGTCCTGTGGCGCCCGCCTTCCGGTATACGCCCTCTTTGCCGCGGCGTTTTTCCCACAAAATGGTCAAAACCTTGTTTTCGGCCTCTACTTACTTGGCATTATTGCTGCGATCATCACCGGCCTGATACTGCGTCATACCCTTTATCCAGGGCATAGTGAAAGCCTGCTGATGACACTTCCAGACTACGAACTGCCGCGTGTGCGCCATGTGATGAGCAATACCTGGCAAAAACTGCGTCGATTTGTTCTGGGTGCCGGTAAAACCATTGTTATCGTGGTAACCATTCTGACCTTCTTTAACTCTCTAGGCACCGATGGGTCGTTCGGACACGAAGACAGCGAGTCTTCCGTCCTGTCGAAAACAGCACAAGTGATCACGCCGGCCCTATCACCTATCGGGATTGAAGAGGATAATTGGCCCGCTACTGTCGGGTTGGTGACGGGTCTGTTTGCCAAAGAGGCGGTGGTCGGCACCTTGAATAACCTTTATGCGCCCAGCGAAGAAGCGGAAGAAGAAGCCACACTGGGAGAAGCGCTGGTCGAAGCGGTTCAGAGCATTCCGGAAAACTTATTTGGCATTGATTATACCGACCCATTGGCTATTGACGTCGGTGAGATTGAAAACACCGAAGCCGCCGCACAAGCCCAAGAAGTCAGTATGACAACGTTTGATAATCTGCACCGTCAATTCACCAGCACCGCCAGCGTAATGGCTTATCTTATTGTTATCCTGCTTTATACCCCATGTGTTGCCGCTCTAGGTGCCTACACACGTGAGTTTGGTCGCCGGTTTGCCCTGTTTGTGGCGAGCTGGTCAATGCTGCTAGCGGTAAGCGGTGCCACGCTATGCTACCAATTCAGTCAGTTGAGTGTCGCCACCACGCCAGCCACACTCTACATCACTGGCCTTTGTGCCTTACTGATTGTCGTGGTAGCACTCATGCGCTATGTCGGCAAACATCCCCATTGGTTTAAGGAGACCTACTATGATCCTGCAAAAGCTCAAAGCCAGTGTCATTCAGGCGGGTGTCATTAGTCGCCTCGACCTCGCCAACCAATACGGGATCAGTCCTGATGGAATCGACGCCATGATGGCAACCTGGGTCAAACGCGGGGTGGTTATTCGACAATCGGGGCGTAAGGATCCGCAAGATATCCACTACCGTTTGGCACATCAGAATGAAATACAATGCTTCAGCATTATATAGCATCGTAGCCATCGCCATTTTACTAGGCAGCTTTTAAGCTGCCTTTTTATTACCTACCGTCTTCTCTCGTCCTCCCCTAACGTTGATGCACCTCACTATACCTCCTTGAGCACGCTGTTCTATGATAAAAAGAGAGCGATGTGAGGGTGTAAGCCATGAGTCGTTATCAAACCCAATCAAGCGAGGCACAGTACCAGCCCGGCTCTGGTGAGCAAGTGCTTAAAAATCATATTGGGGTGACGGAGCCAACCGAAATGGACGATATCGAGGCTCGCGGTGTAAATTCAACGCGGAGTGCGGTCTATTTTCTGCAAAATGGTGAAGCACAACGTGCAGACTGAGCGCGGAACAAAATATACAAAAACGGCGACCCTAAAGGTCGCCGTCTTGTTCATTAATGGTGCCCCGGGCCGGACTTGAACCGGCACAGCGCGAACGCCGAGGGATTTTAAATCCCTTGTGTCTACCAATTCCACCACCAGGGCACGCAATCTTTTCAGCCGCTTTCGCCACTGTTTTATATTTGGAGCGACATACGAGGTTCGAACTCGTGACCTCGACCTTGGCAAGGTCGCGCTCTACCAGCTGAGCTAATGTCGCTTTGGTTGCGGGAGGCGGATTTAACGCGCCGTGCAACGGCACCGACCGAAGGTCGTATTGACTTATTATCAATCGTTAAGTGCTTCTTCAGCAACCTAAAGTTGGTTGCGGGAGGCGGATTTAACGCGCCGTGCAACGGCACCGACCGAAGGTCGTATTGACTTATTATCAATCGTTAAGTGCTTCTTCAGCAACCTAAAATTGGTTGCGGGAGGCGGATTTAACGCGCCGTGCAACGGCACCGACCGAAGGTCGTATTGACTTATTATCAATCGTTAAGTGCTTCTTCAGCAACCTAAAGTTGGTTGCGGGAGGCGGATTTAACGCGCCGTGCAACGGCACCGACCGAAGGTCGTATTGACTTATTATCAATCGTTAAGCGCTTCTTCAGCAACCTAAAATTGGTTGCGGGAGGCGGATTTAACGCGCCGTGCAACGGCACCGACCGAAGGTCGTATTGACTTATTATCAATCGTTAAGCGCTTCTTCAGCAACCTAAAATTGGTTGCGGGAGGCGGATTTAACGCGCCGTGCAACGGCACCGACCGAAGGTCGTATTGACTTATTATCAATCGTTAAGCGCTTCTTCAGCAACCTAAAATTGGTTGCGGGAGGCGGATTTGAACCACCGACCTTCGGGTTATGAGCCCGACGAGCTACCAAACTGCTCCATCCCGCGTCCGTATTGTTTTAGCCAGAGTTCATGGAGGCGCGTCCCGGAGTCGAACCGAGGTCCACGGATTTGCAATCCGCTGCATAGCCACTCTGCCAACGCGCCTTGGCGCTTCACCTCTCGGCTAAGTGGTTTGAATTCTACATAAGTTTTTTCACCTGTCACGAAAAAATTATCATTTTAGCGTTTAACCGACGATTATTTATCCAAACATAACATTTCACTATTCTCTCGGCGCTAAGTGAGCACACAAAAGGCCGATCAACGTAGCGACGAACGCAACATTGACAATAATGCCAGCCCGATTGATCAGGGCTGGCACCTACCTACACTAGTGATTCACCTAGACATCCGCGAGCAGGCGTTCGCGTTCGTCTTTTTCAATCAGTTCCCAATGACGACCTTGCTGCGCACCCGCGAGCTTCCAAAGTAGATTGATATCGATATCTTTACCGTGTGTCATTTGCACTCGACGAAACATTTCTTGCGGCGCCATGCTGTAAAACGTTGATACGTCCTTTACACCCGACTTTTTTAACATCCTTTCAATAGTTAGACGTAAGTTGGGTAAATCCCGCAGCCGAAGACTGGATGCCGATACTTTCTGCGCTTTATCTTTGATCGCACGCTGTAACGACTGCTCAATCATCGCAGGCAAATCAGGATCATGACCTAAGTAGAGTGCGGTCACATCATAATAGTTAACCACCGCTGAGGTGCTTTTCTTCACATGAACAAATTTATCACACCCTTTAGCGATCAACTTGTCGGTGAGTTGGCCTCCCCCTCGTAGATAAACATGCTTTCCGGTAAGCAGCGCAAACATCGCCTCTCGACAGAAAAAGCCAATACCACCAAACATAGAGCGTTGCTCCATTTCCCCATAACTATCCAGAAAACGCATTAATTGGGCTTCAAATTGCTTCGCCATCAAAAACTCTCCTTCAGCGAATAGATGTTCATATCCAGCCGTCAGCCGGCCCATAGACATGACTGACAATTTAGTCAATGTGCATGATTATTTTAACGGGAGGAGGTTGCATCAAATGGCAATCAAATACTATGCATCTGATCACTTATCATTAAACAGTCCTTTCATTTAGTGTGGTTTTTGTCGCATTTACTGCAGACATCTTTTCGTTGTTAAATAAAGTCTTCGATGCATCTATGCTTAACTCATCGTTACGAGTGCGCTAAATTGAGAGTGATAGGCGAATAGTCAGGGAGCCGACATGTCGAGACACCCGCTGTTAATAGAAGCAAGTCATTTATTGCCTGGGGGATTGCACAGCTATGTGCTGTCTGAGTCATGTTACTTACAAATGCTCCAACAGGCAGGCGAACCACCTCGCCTTTTGGTCGCGATGAAAAATGAGGATGAAGGTCAGCAGCGGCCGCACACGATTTCTCCTATCGTCACGCTTTGCGAGATTGCAGACTTCAACCGTCATGGTGCGCATGAAATTGCGTTGACGTTACAAGGGATTGAAAGTGTCAAGGTGACTGCGATCGACGCGGGTGAAGGTGACGTCAATATGGCGCATTATACGCCGTTACCGAAATGGCAACGCCACACAGTTCCCGACCACTACCTCTATCTGAGTGAAAAGCTGCAGCAATATTATCGCTCGAATCCGACACGCCACGAACACTTCCAGTTAACGCAGTACGATGACATTGGCTGGGTCTGTCTTCGCTGGTTGGAGTTACTTCCTATCGAAGTGAAGCAGAAACAGCTTCTACTGTCCCAGCCGACTGCCTTATTGGTGGCCGAGTTTATTGATAAATTATTGCGGTATCCGCTTATTGACGACGACTAAGTCAGCGACAGATGAAGGGAGTTGTATAAATTATCATCAAAGACGCCAGCAGGCTCACCGATTGAGATAAAGGCGGTTCTCTTTTATTCTGCGTCCCATTACTATGCAGGCTGCTGACAAATACTATCAGGACTTATGGATCATCTTTCATTTTTTTGGGTCTCACCGGATCGTGATAAGTACTTACGTTCCCTAGAAACCGAGTTTTATAAGCGCGCCGTCGAAAGCATCCGCGTCAATCGTCTCTCCCTCCCCCCTTTACCGGATGCCGTTCTATCAATACAACAGGCCAGTAAGCGATCGGATACCACCATGCGGGATATTGCCAATCTCTTACTGGAAGATCCGAGTTTATGTGGGGCCGTGCTTAACGCCGCGAATTCTGCTTTGTTCGCGCCTCGCGCGACAGGCCAGTGCAAAGATGTTCAAACCGCCGTCTCTCGACTTGGCGTTGATCGCGTTTTAGGGATCATCACCGCCGCGGCCGTCTATCAACTTAAGAGTGATGCCTCATTTTCCAAGGCCTGCAACGCGCTATTGAAAAAAAGTGCGCAAAAATCCCGGGAGCTTGCCGCTGCGATGGCATTGGTGACGCAAAGAGTCAGGAACTACTGTGATGAGCCGCTTTCAGTGGAACCCGAAAAAGCACTGATAGTGGGTTTGCTTGCGGATATTGGCTTATACAGCGTGATAGGCGAGTTCCAACGCTTTATGAATCAGGGCCACTATCTAAAATTTGACATTGCCGAGCGCGTCTTCTTTTCACTGGCGGGCGACTGCAGTCGTCTTGTGCTCAAACAATGGCAGTTTGACCGTGACTTTATCGAAGTCGCCATCAACAACAAGCTTTACACCAAGCCACGCCCCGATATCACCTATTTAGATATCGCGAGAATGGCAAATCACTTATTAATGTTTCGCAATCAAGATGACGCGATAGAGGATCATGAGGTGGAAATCACTGCGCCTGGCGCAGAAGCGTTATATGAGCTATCCAGCCTCGACGACAAAGAGTTCTCGCGCCAGCTACACCAAGTCATGGACGCAAGCAGTATCTGACACAAACCAGGGTGGTCTTCCCTTTCACCACCCTTGTCTGATTTTATTGACCCACCTATTAACCGGTTGATAACCTCAAGCTCTACTTTCTTAACACCGAGCACAATCAGATGTTTTCAGGGATGCTACTCATCTTCTCGCCGCTTATTATCGGCTATTTAATCCCCATTAAGCAGGTGCGCTACCTCAACGCCGTCAATACCCTGACGATGCGGCTAGTGATGGTCATTTTAGTGCTGATGGGCTTAAGCCTCGCAGGCTTAGATAACCTCGGGCAACATATTTCCACCATTTTGTATTTCGCGGCCACTTTCTTTATTTGCATTGGCGCGGCCAATCTGCTTGCCCTGCCTGTTCTCGATAAGCTCTTCCCAACCGAGACCCATGGACACCAACATAAGCTGACCCTCAGTACCATGATGTCAGAGTCCGGTAAACTGATTGCCGCTGTGGCCGTTGGCTTAGTCGTAGGGCTATTGCTCAATCACGATCTGTCTTGGGTCGATACGGCCAGCGAAGGGATTTTATTACTGTTGCTCTTACTGATTGGCATTCAGTTGCGTAACAGTGGCATGACGCTTAAGCAAATCATCCTCAATAAAAGTGGACTGATGATTGCCGCTCTCGTTGTCGCTACCTCCTTGCCCGGTGGCTTGCTGGCGGCATGGTGGTTAGATATTCCCTATCATCACGGTTTAGCGATGGCCTCTGGATTTGGCTGGTACTCATTGGCGGGGATCTTGATGGGCGACGGACTGGGACCGGTTTACGGCGGAGCATCATTTATTCTCGAGCTCGCACGAGAGCTAATGGCGATTATGATTATTCCAATATTAATCCGACGCTACCCGCTCACCGCAATTGGATATGGTGGTGCCACTGCAATGGATTTCACCTTGCCGATCATTCAAAGCACTGGGGGTATTCGTTGTGTACCGATTGCCATTGTCAGCGGGTTTATTCTCAGTTTATTAGTCCCTGTTTTGATGTTGTTCTTTCTCTCACTCGGTGCCAACTAAAGAAAAAAGGGGTAGCAAGATGCTACCCCTTTTCATATTTGCTGGTTTAGCGCATGCAATTATTGGCTGCGCATCCAGTTATCCATTTCAGTACGCAGGTTGTCTGACTTGGTACCAAAGATAGCTTGTACGCCACCTGATACCACAACCACGCCCGCTGCACCTAGCTGCTTAAGCTTGTCTTGGTCAACAATTTCAGTGTCAGCCACTGAGACACGTAGGCGAGTGATACACGCATCAAGACCAGTGATGTTATCTTTACCACCGAATGCCGCTACCAGGTCGCCAGCAAGTTCAGAGCCTGTCGCGGTTGATACGTCAGCGACCGTCTCGTCTTCACGTCCAGGCGTTTTCAGGTCAAGGGCGCGAATCACCACACGGAACACGATGTAGTAAAGAACCGCATAACCAAGGCCAAGTAGCACCAGCGTTATCACGTTCTCAGCACGTGGCATTTGCACGATGAAATCGATAAAGCCGTTCGAGAAAGTATGGCCGTGAACAACGCCCAGTGCGTTAGTCAGCACATACGCTGCACCCGCCATAATGGCGTGGATACCATACAGTACTGGCGCGATGAACAGGAACGAGAACTCGATAGGTTCAGTGATACCGGTCAAGAATGAGGTCAATGCACCAGATGCCATGATACCCATGATTTTGGCACGGTTTTCTGGTTTGGCAGAGTGTGCGATAGCAAATGCCGCCGCAGGTAGACCAAACATTTTGAACAAATAACCGCCTGCCAGCTGACCAAAGCCGTTGCCCGCTTCACGCGTTGCATCGTTAGCGGTCAAGAAACAGGTCATGATGCCGTTTACTTGCTCGCCGTCGTTGTTCACACAGCTACCCGCTTCATAGAAGAAAGGCACGTTCCAGATGTGGTGTAGACCGAATGGGATAAGTGCACGCTCTACCACACCATAGATACCAAATGCGGTCACAGGGTTTTGTTCGGCGGCCCAGTGAGAGAAGGTAGCGATACCACTGCCGATTGGTGGCCAGATAACAGAAAGGATCACACCAAGCGCGATAGAAATGAAACCGGTGATGATTGGCACCGACCGCTTACCGGCAAAGAAGCCAAGGTAGTCAGGCAGTTGAATCGTGTAGAAGCGGTTAAACGTCCACGCCGCGACACCACCGGCGAGAATACCACCAAGCACACCTGTCTTGATTTCTTCAGCGCCCATGACTGGTGCCATGACATCCAGTGTCGCCACCATGATGCCGTAACCGACAATGGCAGACAGACCGGATACACCATCGTTATTGGTGAAGCCTAGCGCCACACCGACGGCAAACAGCAAGGCCATTTGACCAAATACAGACCCACCAGCTTGTTCCATCATGTGTGAAACAATATCTGGCATCCAGCTAAAGTTGGCTGCACCAACACCCAAAAGTATACCTGCGACCGGAAGCACAGATACTGGAAGCATCAGCGCCTTACCGACTTTTTGCAGGTTAGCAAAGAGGTTTTTTGACATAGTTCTTGCTCCTGACAAGGACGTTTAACAATGTGTCTCTGAAGACAGACCTTTCGATTCCCCCGCGAGAGGTCGCACGATACAACAGGTGCCCAGAGAACAAACGATTTGTGATTATTGAACTCACCCAAACTATAAGGGGCGAATCATCACCTTGCCCATCAGTAACGATTTTACTGATTAAAAAGTAAATATAGATCACAAACCGAACGGGTGACAAAAACAACAAAAATAAACGTAAGATTATGATTAAAAATGACTTTTTACACTGACAGAGGATAAAAAGACCGCATAAAAAAACAGCGACTTAAAAACCTCAAACGTTATTTTACGTAACGAAAAATCTCATGGGCACGATAAACGTTACAATGGCCACTTTTTCTTTATTTTCCATGTGGTTATGAGAAAATTGCGCCAGATCAAATTTCGAGCCGCATTCAGTGCAAAGCAACAACCTGAGGAAAAAACAACCGATTATTGACGACAGTATAGTCAGATCATCATCAAAACGACGCGCTTGATAGCGATAAAAAGCCGCGCTTTTTGTCGTTATCATTCATGGGTACATTCAGGTAGGAAAAAAGCCCGACTGAACAATCGGGCGACTTGAATTATTGCGGGTTTGCACCAGAAAAAAGCGCAAAAAAGTTACGGCTGGTGATGTCACAAACCGTTTCCACCGATTCACCTTTTAACATCGCGACGTACTCAGCGACTTCTTTCACATAAGCCGGCTGATTTTGCTTGCCACGATGGGGAACAGGTGCCAAGTAAGGCGAGTCTGTTTCAACCAGCAGGCGGTCAAGCGGGATGCGACGCACCACATCTTTCAGCTCTGTGGCTTTATTGAACGTCACTATTCCAGAAATTGAAATGTAGAACCCCATCTCAATCGCTGCTTGTGCCATTTCATAGCTTTCTGTAAAGCAGTGTAGCACACCGCCGACGCGCTCGGCGCCCTCCTCACGTAATATCGCAAGTGTGTCTTCACGTGCYGCGCGCGTATGGATAATCAAGGGTTTGTTGAGCTCAACCGCGAGGCGGACATGCTGACGGAAGATCGCTTGCTGCTGCTCGGCAAGCTCTGGCTGATAGTGGTAATCCAGCCCTGTCTCTCCCACCGCGACGACACGCTCATCAGCGGCTAAGGCTTTCAGTCGGTCATAATCGAAACCATTTTCAATATCCAAAGGATGCACGCCACATGAGGCAAAAACATGCGGATAAGGTCGGATCATGTCTAGCATCGCCGGAAAACTATCTAGCGTGACTCCCACCGAGAGAAAATAGTCGACGCCCCTTGCCTGCGCTTTATCTAAAACATCGGCAACATTCTGGTGCAGCGAGTCGTAATCCAGTTTGTCGAGATGGCAATGAGAGTCTATTAACACGTTATTCTCCAATCGATAATAACCACTGGCTAACCACCAGTTCGGTATTTAGCCCTGTATGAATTTGTAACTGGCGCTGTAATTGATGCAGCGCGCGTAATAATGAATGAGCTTGCTGAGTGGTCAGTGCATTGGCCACTTCCGCCACCCGTTGGTGATGATGCCGATGCACAATGGTTTGTCCCACACCTTGACGCCATTTAAGTACATCAAGCAGAAAATGACTGAGCCAGTTCAATGAAGCGGGATAGTGTGCGACCAAGACCTCAATAGTGTCAAATAAGCCCGCTTGCTCACACACATAGGTAGAAAACCCTTCCACCACAGCATGGTGATGATCTAACCCGCCCGATGCCACAAAGTCACTGGCAGCCAAGGGCGCGCCACGGTATAAACCCACCGCATGATCTGGCACCGAACGCTGTAATGCTTGCTCGATCCACGCCTTGGCTGTGTCAGCCTCCGCCTGCGGAGCCTTCCACACACTACAGCGACTGACAATGGTCGCAAGTAAACTATCCAGCGAGTCTGTCAACAATACGAAGTAACACCCTGAAGGTGGCTCTTCTAGCGATTTAAGCAACGCATTGGCCGCGGCTTCCCCTAAACGTTCGACACACTCGATAACAATAAAGCGCGCCCCGCCCAATTGCGACGTTTCCAGCGCTTGTCGTTGCACCTTGCGGACTGCATCGATACTAATCTGCTTACCGGGTTTCTCGGGGGCGAGCCAGTGAATATCAGGATGGTTTCCCGCCGCGAAAAGCTGGCAATGATGGCAATGACCACAAGCGCTATCGGTTTGGTCACTACACAGCCTTACCTTGGCAAGCTGGCTGATCAACGCGCGACGTCCGCTGCCCGGGGGCGCGGCCAACAAGAGCGCATGCGGAAACCTTGCACTGATCAATAGCTGCTGCCAATGCGCCCACACGCCTTCAAACCAGGGATAAACGCAAGGCGCGGGATATGCCAATGTTATCTTGTCACTCATACGCCTGTCTGCTGCTTAAGCCAGTTTTCTAGTGCCGTCTTAATCTGAGCGGTCACTGTGTCTAGCGACTGGCCCGCATCAATCACCACCACACTGGGATCGTCGTTTGCCAAAGCCAGATAGCGCGCTCGCGTGCGCTCAAAAAAATCAAGTTGCATTTTCTCAATCCGGTCCAGATCACCACGGCCACGCGCACGTGCCAGGCCTACCTCCGGGTCGATGTCCATATATAGAGTCAGTGAGGGAGCAAACTCTCCCAATACCGTTTCTTTGAGGCTCTGCATCAGCGACGTGTCCATACCCCGTCCCCCACCTTGATAAGCCTGTGATGACATATCATGGCGATCACCCACTACCCATTGACCCTTTGCCAAGGCAGGTTTAATCACATTTTCGACAAGCTGTACTCGGGCGGCATAAAGCATGAGCAGCTCGGCTTTATCCGTGAGCGGTTCATCCGGGTGGCCTTGTTTGACAAGCGTTCGCAACTGTTCGGCAAGCGGCGTACCACCGGGCTCTCGCGTGGTGATCACATCTTTGATGCCGACGTCGAGTAACACCTGTTTGATCTGATTGATGGCCGTACTTTTGCCCGCGCCTTCAAGGCCTTCTACAACGATGAAATGGTTCTTCATTGATTCTTCAACACTTTTAGATAATCACGCACGGCTCGATTATGTTCGGCCAAGGTGGTAGAAAATTGGTGGCCGCCTTTACCCGTGGCGACAAAATAGTAGTAATCCGTTTTTGCTGGCTGCGCCGCGGCAAAGATCGACGCTTTACCTGGCATTGCGATCGGCGTCGGTGGCAAGCCATTAATCACATAGGTGTTGTAGGGGGTTGGTGTGCGCAAATCACGCTTACGAATATTGCCCTCATACTTATCACCCATGCCATAAATCACGGTCGGATCGGTTTGCAAACGCATACCACGTCGTAGCCGGTTCACGAACACCGACGCCACCTTTTCACGTTCACTCGCCACCGCGGTCTCTTTTTCAATGATGGAGGCCAATATTAATAGCTGATAAGGGGTCTCAATAGGCAAGTCCTCGATACGTTGCTGCCAGGCCTGCTTCAAGGTCGATTCCATTGCACGCGCGGCGCGTTTTAGCAATGCCATATCGGTATCTCCCACGTCATAAGCGTAGGTTTCAGGTAGCAATAAGCCTTCCAATTTATCGTGACTGATCCCTAACGCGTCAGCAATGGCGGCCTCACTCATCCCGATTAATGTTTGTTCGAGATGCGGGGCTGATTGGATTTGATTACGCCACTGAGCGAACGTACTCCCTTCGACAAAGGTGATTTCATCTTGATATTGCTGGCCTGAACGCAGGGTCGCGAATGCCTCAGCCAACGTTTGTCCAGGTTGGATCTGAAAGGTGCCCGCTTGTACCCGAGTCAGCTCTGGATAAATCCGTGGCGCAAATTTCGACCAGATGCTTGACGCCATCCAACCGTTGTCTTCAAATTTTGCAATGACCTTATGGTAATGTGCACCGCTAGGTACGGTGAATAGCTGAGGCGTCTGCAAGCATAACGGCGTGGAAATAAACGCCTTCGTTTGCCAAAGTACCCCAGCGACTGAGGCCAAGACTATCGCCATCAATACGCTCATCAGCCCCAAAAATCGCTTTTTTAGCACGCGTTTAACCTCTGTTGTAATCGCCTTGTCAGCGTATGCGTTGTATAGCTTGTTTCATTGATGGATGTCACTGGCACCACCTTCATCAAGGTATTGCAAATAAACACTTCATCGGCACGCCATAGCGCCGCCTCATCGACCGCGACCGTTTTACATTGGTAGTCCGTGAAACCTTCAATCACCGCCATCACTTTTTCTCGCATTAATCCCGCCACACCGGCATAGGCTAAATCAGGTGTATAGATGACATGGTCTTGGCACCAGAAAAGGTTAGATGCCGTGGTTTCAACTAGGTTGCCAAACATGTCCGCGACCACGAAATCATCGGCCTCCGCGTCTTCCAGTGCCAGCTTTAGGCACACCTGCTCTAATCGATTGAGATGTTTAAGCCCCGCCAAAGGTGACGCACCAAGTTGTATGTGCGTCGTCGCCAACGCCACGCCATGCTGTTGCCAGTGATGATAATGGCGTGGATACGGATGCAGGCTGACAATCACGGTTGGCGACGAGCAGCCTTTAGGACTGTAACCGCGGCCCCCCTGCCCTCGGGTGATGATCACTTTCAACACCTGTTCATCCTGCGAATGCTGACACGCTTGATCGAGCATTGTCGCGAGTACCGACCAATCGACCCCGTGAATGGCTAGTCGCTCACAAGTGCTTTGTAAACGCAGTATATGGGCATCACGATCAAGTAATAGCCCCTGATACACATGGCCAGTGGTGAAACAGCCATCGCCAAATTGGAGTCCTCGGTCAGCGACCGCTAGTTCGCGACAAGGGTGTCCGTTTACCCAATACATCTATCAACCTCGACAGTCACTACTCTTACAGACAATAAAAACCTTACCGACAATAAAAAACGGCCCGAATCGTCGGGCCGTTACTATAGCAAACTCTTTTTAGGCTGTATAAACGCCGATGCGCATTACAGCTTTTTGAAGATCAAAGAGCCGTTGGTGCCACCAAAACCAAAGGAGTTACACAACGCGTACTCCATTTTTACGTCACGCGCTTCGTGCGGTACGTAATCTAAATCGCAACCTTCATCGACATTATCAAGGTTGATCGTTGGTGGTACGGCTTGGTCAATCAGCGACATGGCAGTGATAATAGATTCAACAGAGCCTGCCGCGCCAAGCAAGTGACCGGTCATTGATTTGGTTGAAGAGACCAACACGCTATCGGCTGCGTCTCCCATAGCACGACGAATCGCCTTGCTTTCCGCCACATCACCCGCTGGAGTCGATGTACCATGCGCGTTAACGTAGCCAATTTGTGCAGGGTTAATACCCGCATCACGAATCGCCGCTTCCATCGCCAGTGCCGCGCCAGAGCCGTCTTCACTGGGTGACGTCATATGGTAAGCATCGCCACTCATACCAAAACCGGCTAATTCACAGTAAATGGTCGCGCCACGTGCTTTCGCATGCTCGTATTCTTCAAGCACCATCACGCCTGCCCCATCACCCAGCACAAAACCATCACGATCTTTGTCCCAAGGGCGAGAAGCCGACTGTGGATCATCGTTACGTGTTGATAATGCTTTGGCGGCGGCAAAACCGCCCATACCAAGCTCGGTGGAGGCTTTCTCTGCGCCGCCGGCAACCATGGCGTCTGCATCACCGTATGCAATCATACGGGCAGCATGACCAATATTATGCAGGCCTGTGGTGCATGCGGTTGAAATCGAGATGTTTGGGCCACGCATGCCGTAGTTAATCGACACGTGCCCTGCAATCATATTAACGATGGTTGATGGGACAAAGAAGGGGCTGATTTTACGCGGACCCTTGTCCATATACGCACGATGGTTTTGTTCAATCAAACCAAGACCACCAATGCCTGAACCTATCGCGACACCTATACGGTGTGAATTATTGTCATCCACTTGCAATCCGGAGTCTTTAATGGCTTGCACACTGGCAGCAATGCCGTATTGGATGAACAAGTCCATTTTTCGTGCATCTTTTTTCGACATGTAGTCTTCACAATTGAAGTCCTTAACCATGCCGGCAAATTGAGTGGCAAAGTGAGTGGCATCAAAATGCTCAATCGCGGAAATACCGCTTTGCCCGGCTAGCAGAGCTTTCCATGAAGACTCAACTGAGTTACCCACGGGTGACAACATACCCATGCCAGTCACAACAACACGACGCTTAGACACGATGATATTCTCCGGAGAATATTAGTTTGGAAATTAGAATAGCTTAAAAAGAACACAGGCGGTCAAGGAGACCGCCTGGTAGGATTCTGAGATTACGCTGAAGCGCCGACAACGTAGTCGATGGCTGCCTGTACAGTAGTAATCTTCTCTGCTTCTTCATCTGGAATCTCTGTATCGAATTCCTCTTCAAGAGCCATTACCAGCTCAACGGTATCCAGAGAGTCCGCGCCCAAGTCGTCTACGAATGAAGCTTCGTTTTTCACTTCTGCTTCGTCGACACCTAGTTGCTCAACGATGATTTTCTTTACGCGTTCTTCGATGTTGCTCATATTAATACTAGTCCTTACAAGATTCGCAGATGCGATATGTGCTGTAGTTTATTCATTAATGTGGAAGTTGCAAGACCTCCACGGCTGGTCAAACCACGATTTGGGGACAAATCAATCGGAGTTTGACGTGTGTCATTCGAGATTGCAACGGCCTCGATCAAATCATGTACATACCGCCATTGACGTGCAAGGTCTCACCCGTCATATAAGCGGCATCATCAGAGGCTAAAAACGCCACCGTTGCAGCAATCTCTTTTGGATCACCCAAACGCCCTGCTGGCACTTGTGCCAGAGTCGCAGCGCGCTGTTCATCATTTAGCGCCTTGGTCATATCGGTTTCGATAAAACCAGGGGCGACCGTATTCACTGTGATGCCACGCGCAGCCACTTCACGTGCCATGGATTTGGTAAAGCCAATCACGCCTGCTTTTGCCGCCGCATAATTTGCCTGTCCCGCATTACCCATCACACCGACCACAGAACCAATATTAATGATTCGGCCACAGCGTTTTTTCATCATCGCACGCAATACTGCCTTTGATAAACGGAAGATCGACGTCAAGTTGGTGTCCATAATGTCCTGCCACTCGTCGTCTTTCATCCGCATCAATAGGTTATCACGAGTGATACCGGCGTTGTTAACCAGAATATCAACATCGCCAAATTCTTTTTTGATCGTATCAAGCACCTCTGCGACTGACTCTGTCGAGGTCACATTGAGTGCCAGGCCTTTACCGTTTTCACCGAGGTAATCGCTGATTGCCGCGGCGCCTTTTTCGCTGGTCGCCGTACCAATTACAGTGGCACCACGCTCCGCTAAAAGCTCTGCCGTGGCTCGGCCGATCCCACGGCTTGCGCCTGTCACCAGCGCTACTTTTCCGTCTWGTTTCATTCGGTTACCCTTTTAGTTGATTCTGCCGACATACGCCGCCAGTCACAAAGTGTCTTCGTAATACGGTTTATGCCTTCGCCGCGGCAAGGCTGGCGCTATCATTGACCGCCGCGCTACTCAACGCCTTGTTGATGCGTTTGGTCAAGCCAGTCAATACTTTGCCAGGGCCAAATTCCAATAGCTGCTCCACGCCTTCAGCCGCCATATGCTCGACTGTTTCAGTCCAACGTACCGGGCTATGTAATTGACGCACCAAGGCTTCTTTAATTGCAGCCGGCTCTATCGGCGTTGCTACATCTGCATTGTTGACCACAGGAACACGTGGTGCATTAAACGTGACCGATTCCAGTGCTTGCGCCAGTTTTTCTGCTGCTGGCTTCATCAGCGCACAGTGAGAAGGCACTGACACGGGCAGCGGCAATGCACGTTTTGCGCCCGCGTCTTTACACAGGGCGTTAGCACGCTCAACCGCTTCTTTATTCCCCGCAATCACCACTTGGCCTGGCGAGTTGAAGTTAACCGGTGAAACCACCTGGCCTTGCGCCGCTTGCTCACACGCTGTGGCAATTGCGTCATTGTCGAGGCCAATAATCGCCGACATCGCGCCAATACCCGCAGGCACCGCCTCTTGCATCAATTGACCGCGCAACTCGACAAGCTTAACGGCTTCTTTAAAATCCAATACACCCGCACACACCAAGGCAGAATATTCACCCAAACTATGACCAGCAAACATCATGGGCGCCGCACCACCTTGAGCTTCCCATACGCGCCAAATAGCAACAGACGCGGTGAGTAACGCCGGTTGGGTGCGATGGGTTTCATTTAAGTCCGCGTCAGGCCCTTGCTGGACCAATGCCCAAAGGTCATAGCCAAGCACGTCTGACGCTTCTGCAAACGTCTGCTGCACAACGCCATATTGTTCGGCGAGCTCCCCGAGCATACCCACGGCTTGCGAGCCTTGACCGGGAAAGACAATCGCGGTTGAAGAACGAGCTGTTGAAGACATAGCTGTTTTCCTATTTATTTAAAATCTGACTAACGCTGAACCCCACGCGAATCCGCCGCCAAACGCCTCAAGTAAGAGTGTCTGGCCTCGTTGGATTCGCCCATCGCGCACCGCCTCATCAAGGGCAGTTGGCACCGATGCGGCAGACGTATTGCCATGGCGGTCAAGCGTCAATACCACTTGATCCATCGACATCGCGAGTTTCTTCGCGGTCGCTTTAATAATCCGGTAATTGGCTTGGTGTGGCACCAACCAATCGATATCTGACTTTTCAATTTGGTTGGCCTGAAGCGTTTCTGTCACAATATTGGCCAGTTGTGTTACCGCTACTTTGAAGACTTCATTCCCCGCCATATAAAGCCACGCTTCATCGGCTTCTAACGATTGACCACGCTCCGGATACTTAAGTTTCAATAGCTCGCCAAATTTGCCATCAGCTTTCAAGTGTGTGGACAAAATACCATCATTTTCATCGGCAGAGAGCACGACGGCCCCTGCACCATCACCGAACAAAATGATGGTGGAGCGATCATCGGGATCACAGGTGTGAGACAGGCGATCTGCGCCCACCACCAGCGCATTTTTAGCCAGGCCGTTTTTAACGTATTGATCCGCCACACTGAGTGCATACACGAAACCAGAGCATGCCGCCGCGATATCAAAGGCGGGGCACCCTTTAATCCCCAACATGGCTTGCACGTCACAGGCAGCCGCGGGAAACGCACGCTCACCACTGGTGGTGGCTACAATAATCAGGTCGATGTCATGTTTATCAATGGCAGCCATATCTATCGCCTGCACGGCGGCCTGATACGCCATCGAGGCAACGGTATCTGTGGGTGCAGCAATGCGACGCTCCTTGATCCCCGTACGGGTCACAATCCACTCATCACTGGTGTCTACCATTTGTTCAAGGTCAGCATTGGTGCGAACCTGTTCAGGCAAATAGCTGCCTGTGCCCAAAATCTTACTATACATGAAGACTACTAATGCCTCTCGAGAAGAACTGCCTCTAAACGGTCACTTATCTTAGTTGGGATTTGCCGTTCGACCTCGTGCACCGCCTCAAAAATAGCGTTTTCGTAAGCGGCGATATCAGCGCGTCCGTGGCTTTTTACAACGATGCCGCGCAATCCTAGCAAACTTGCGCCGTTGTACTGGTCGGGTTTCAGCTGTTGGAGTTGATTTAATAGATCAGAAAATAGCCATTTCGCGATCCAACGCTTAATAGGATGCGGGTGGAGGTGGGCTTTCACCTTGTCGATGATCAAACGTGCCACTCCCTCGCTGGTTTTTAGCGCCACGTTGCCGACAAAGCCATCACAGACAATCACATCCGTCTCACCCGTGTAGATCTGGTCGCCCTCTACGTAGCCGGTGTAACGCACGGACTCACTGTGCTGCAAGAGATCAGCACAGCGACGCACCAAATCATTGCCTTTGATCGCTTCCTCACCAATATTTAATAGGCCGATACGCGGGGTATGGCCTAACTCAGCCTCCGCTAACACCGCGCCCATCACCGCGAATTGGAATAAGGTATCGGCATCACAGGCCACATTGGCACCTAAATCCAGCAACCATTTACGTTGATAATTGGCGCCTGGTAAGGCTGTTACGAGAGCGGGACGATCAATGCCAGGCAAGAGCTTGAGCAAGTACTTGGATAGCGCCATTAGCGCCCCCGTGTTCCCTGCACTCACACACGCATCCGCCTCACCACTGGCCACCTTTTCCAGTGCCACGCGCATAGACGTGCCATGGCTTCGGCGCAGCGCCGTAGACGGACGCATATCATTAGGGATCTCGTCCGGGGCATGGACGATAGATAATCGGGAATGATGCTGGGCATTGAGCTGGTTCAGTGACGCCTTAATGTGGTGCTCGTCGCCCACTAGGATCACGTTTAGGTCCGCAAAACGTGACAATGCCTGCACGGAGGCAGGCACTGTGACTTGGGGACCGAAATCCCCGCCCATCGCATCGAGTGCAATGGTTAACCGAGTCAAGGGTCAACCTTACTTGTTGATAACCTTGCGGCCACGGTAGAAACCGTCTGCAGTCATGTTGTGACGCAGGTGAGTTTCACCGCTGGTTTTGTCTACAGATACAGCTTGAGTACCCAGTGCATCGTGTGAACGACGCATACCACGCTTAGAACGGGTTTTACGGTTCTTTTGTACGGCCATTGACCCTACTCCTCGTTACTTTGCTTTAAGTTTTTTAGTACGGCAAACGGATTTGGACGCTCATCAGCAAGTGGGATTTCCCCATACACCATGTTCTCTGCACTAACTTTACAGTCGGTGTCTTCGTGCATGGCGACTTGTGGCAAGGCCACAATCAACTCGTCTTCGACTAATTGAATCAGATCAATCTCACCGTTTTCGTCGACTAATGCCGGCTCATAAGCATCCGGTAAATTGCCAACCTGGTCATCATTGAAAACCGGGCTATAAACGAATTCAGTTTCATAGCGATATGAAAACGGCTCCCAACAACGTTGACACTCAAAACTCACTGTGACGGTCGCACGACCGGTGACCGTTTTGAGCCCTTGGGCGTCAATGTCGAACGAAAGCATCACTTCCGCATCACTATCGATGCTTTGGGTTGCCTCACCGAGACGCACTAAACGCTGCTTGTCTACAAGACCATCATAGTCAAGCTGCTTTTGTGCACAACGGAACGGATCAACCGTCAGCGGTAGCTTTACCTTCTGCATAGGGCGCGAATATTAGCCTCCAAATGCGCTGGAGTCAAAGAAAATGTTGCCTGTGTCAGGCGCGAAAGGGTGATAGCGACAAAAGCGCACAGTCCATCGGTGATCGGGATGCCGCTGGTGCTTTGTCCATTCGTACCGGCAACAATGAAAACCCACCCTTTCACCGCCGTCAATAAGCCAGCTAGGCACACCGCTACGGCTTTGCCCGACTCAAAGTCGCGCCTACCATTTTTTCAGGTTAGACTGAGAGTTGGAAATAAACAATCACCGATGCGGGTTGTTTTTTGGTCAAATCTAACCCTGCGCGCAAGAAAGAAGGATCGCTCATGCACTCCACACAACCACCAAAAATTGTGCTGGCCTCAAGTTCTCCCTATCGTCAGTCTATTTTTAAAAAGTTTGCGCTGCCTTTCACGGCCTTCTCTCCTGCCATTGACGAAAGTCGGCAGGAGCACGAGCGTGCGACTGACATGGTTGAGCGCCTGGCACTCGAAAAGGCCATGGCGGGGATGCCGCTGTTCGATAATGCGCTCATTATCGGTTCAGACCAAGTGTGTGTAATAGACGAGGAGGTGTTAGGCAAGCCGCATGAGCGAGAGGTGGCGATCGAACAGCTAAAACGCGCAAGCGGCAAACAAGTCACCTTTTATACAGGGATTGCATTGATAAACAGTGACACGGGGGAGCATCAATCGGACGTTGAACCCTTTCATGTCGATTTTCGTGAGCTAAGCGAACAAGAAATTATTCGTTATATCGACAAAGAACTGCCGCTAGATTGTGCTGGCAGCTTTAAATGTGAAGGTTTGGGCATTGCCCTTTTCAATGCGATGCACGGACGCGATCCGAATACCCTTGTTGGTCTGCCGTTAATACGCTTGCGTGAAATGCTAGAAAAGGAGGGTATCGACGTGATCTAGTGGCTATATACACCAAGTCGGCGTTCCCTGCCTTAAGGGGAACATGAATTGGATATTGTTTATACTCTTGCGTATTGAGCGTATAGCACATCGGCGAAATCCCATTCACTAATTTCTCCCAAAACAAGGTCTCGAACAGCATCCGCAAGGAGATCGTTATCATGTACGATTTCGAAATCGTTGAGCGACAGGTATTCTAGAGCGACCGCTAGGCCAGTACGCTTGTTTGCATCTGGAAGCGCGTGCGCGACTGCAATACATGCTGTGTATTTTGCGGCGATTTCAAATACGTCATCCAACCCATCGTAGATAATTGCATTATCAATTCTACTCAATGCACCTTGTAGTTTCCCGAGATCTACAGCTCCTTGCATCCCGGGACCAGACGCTAAGATAAAAGCGTTTATCTCAATAACGCGCTCGAAGGGGAAACAAATGATATCCATCACATATCAGCTAGCTTTTTAAACGTATTCGCGTGTGTTCGTAAAGCCAGTTTAGTCTCAGACTTAATAATCTGACGTCCAAGATCGCCCGATAAATCTATGCTTTTCTTCGCTTTAATTTTTGGTCTTTGGATCGATTGAACGCCATAATTTTCAATTTTTCTATTCATTATTTTCGCTTCCATCTAAACCTTAACTCATCATGGTCTATATCTTTGGGGACTGCAAGATAGCGCTCAGACCTTAACAAGTACTATGCTCTCTCCATCACCAGCTCATTTAAGCTGTTTAATACGGCAACGGGATCGAACGTCGAAAGGCTGGCAGAGTCTTCTACGCCCCAAGTGACCGCGAGCCTTGCCATATTCGCATTGATGGCTAGTTGCATATCATGCCCGGTATCGCCAATCATCAGCGCTTTATCCCGTGGCATGCCTGTATGCGCTAACACTTCATCCAACATTTGAGGATCCGGCTTAGAAGCCGTTTCATCGGCGCATCGCGTCACTGAAAACAAATCCTGAGTTCCCGTCTCGGCCATCGCCCGATCAAGCCCAGCGCGTGATTTCCCGGTTGCCACTGCCAATTGAAACCCCTGCGCTTTTAGAGACATAAGGGTGTCTTTCACGCCAGGGTATAGCTGACACGGCGTCGGGTTATCGTGCACAAACTGTTGGCGATAGTGGTGAATCCAATCGCCATACCATGTTGGATCTGCATCAGGGTAAAGTCGTTGATAACCTTTTTCTAAACTCAGGCCAATCATGGTTTGCAAACGCTCAGGAGGCAAAATGGGTAGTTGCCCTGTCAAACGAGCCGCCGCATCCAGGCTGGAGACAATGCGCCCAATCGAATCCATCACCGTACCGTCCCAATCAAAAATCAGTAACGAATAAGAGGCAATGGCAGGATGCGGCTTTCTTATTGCCATATTCGACGCCGCATCATAATCAACGGTGGTCGGTGATTCTATGTTCATTTTTACCTCGTGTTTTCAACACTCACTGTTGCAAGATGCAGCGACAAAATACTGCGTATTGACGATCTAGGAATACGGAAAAAATTATGCGGTTTTTGCCCGTAGTCCCTCAAGCGCCCGCTCAAGCTTGGGCTCCATCGGTGCATTGAGCGTCAAGCTTTCATCCTTGCTCGGGTGTCGGAAGCAGATGGTGGCCGCATGTAAAAATAAACGATCCAACCCAAACGACTTGGTATACGCATCAAAACGGGGATCGCCATAGCGGTCGTCCCACGCCAACGGATGACCCATATACTGAGCATGCACTCGAATCTGATGCGTCCTCCCGGTCACAGGGCTTGCTTGCACTAAGGTTGCTTCAGCAAAGCTCTCAAGCACTTTAAAACGGGTTTCCGACGGCTTCCCCTTTGAATTGACACGCACAATACTGTTCACCTCATTTTTCAGTAAAGATGCCGTGACTTTGCGCTGTTTAGTCGGCCATTTGCCCATCACCAAGGCATAATAGTCTTTGCGTACTGTTTTTTCGCGAAATTGCGCTTGCAGATGACGCAACGCAGACCGTTTTTTAGCAATCAATAAGATCCCGGAGGTGTCTCTATCAATCCGGTGCACCAGCTCCAAAAACCGCGCTTTGGGACGCAGTGCGCGCATTGCCTCTATCGCGCCAAATTGTAGCCCACTTCCCCCGTGCACCGCGGTACCCGAAGGCTTATTGAGCACAAGTAGGTGGTCATCTTCATAAATAATGCAATGCTCAAGCGCAGCCACTTTGTCTAATTTGGTACTGGGAGCGGCTTTCTCATCGCGCTCGGGAAGCCGGATGGGAGGCACTCTCACCACGTCTCCAGCTTGCAACTTATACTCGGGTTTTATGCGTTTTTTATTAACTCGCACTTCTCCTTTACGAAGCACGCGATAAATCATACTTTTGGGGACGTTTTTCAGCTGGTTTCGCAGAAAATTGTCGATGCGTTGGTCGGCGATGTCGTCATCGATGTCGATGAATCGCACTTGGGTTTTTTGTTCTGTCATAACCTTCATTCTACCGCTAAGCACAGCGACATGCACCTGCTACGGCAAGTTACCTCTTACCTAGCACAGCGACGGGCTGTGCTCATCCCCATTGCCGCAAGCAGCACAAAGGCATCATCGTGCAAAAAAACACCACATCTGCGCGGTTTTACTACCAAGACAACATAAGCGAATAAAGCCGATTGCTGGACTTTAGTCTCCCTGCTATAGTTGCGGCGTTAATCAGAAAAGCAAACGCTTATCTGAAACACAGTTTATCGCCTGTATCAGCGACTTCACCAGCGGAACATGCATTTTTCGATAAAAGCTTAGTCTGCGATGAATCCATCAAGCGATAGCTGTATGCGGTGACATCCGTAAAAGAACCATAATTCCGAATGCTTTTAAGGCGTTACGCGGCAATTGGCGTAAGACGTAAACCAAAAGCACCCGTTTAGTGTGTTGACACGAGACCGTTAGTCAGTGTCAGAGCTCTCCGCCATCGGTAAAAACGGCGGACGCCAACTGCGTAATCCGGTGAGCCATAAAAACCGTTGCAGCTGGCCGATTAAAACTTGCCCGAGCGCACCCCTGATTTTCTCCAGCCGGGAGGCTGCACCATATCAGACTTGGGGTCAGGCAGCATTGACGACTGCTCTCGTCATCAACCGCTAATAACAACGATAAATAAATGAGAACAATCAGATGAAAAGAATGTTGATTAACGCAACTCAGAAAGAAGAGTTGCGCGTCGCATTGGTCGACGGTCAACGGCTATACGACCTCGATATCGAGAGTCCTGGCCATGAGTCAAAAAAAGCGAATATCTACAAAGGACGCATTACCCGTATCGAACCTAGCCTGGAAGCGGCATTTGTTGATTACGGCGCCGAAAGACACGGTTTTCTCCCTCTAAAAGAAATCGCTCGCGAATACTTCCCTTCCGGTTATACCTATCAAGGCCGTCCAAACATCAAAGATGTGGTGAAAGAAGGCCAGGAAGTGATTGTCCAAGTAGACAAAGAAGAGCGCGGCAATAAAGGGGCCGCCCTGACCACGTTTGTGTCGCTTGCGGGTAGCTATTTGGTATTAATGCCAAACAACCCACGTGCTGGCGGGATTTCTCGTCGCATTGAGGGAGAAGAGCGCAGCCAGCTTAAAGAAGCCATGTCTGGCCTCGAGCTGCCGCAAGGGATGGGCTTGATTGTACGCACCGCGGGCGTGGGAAAATCGGCCGAAGAGCTTGAGTGGGACTTGAAAGTGCTGCTCAACCACTGGCAAGCGGTGAAAGAGGCAGCTAACACCAACCCTGCGCCTTTCCTTATCCATCAAGAAAGTAACGTGATTGCCCGTGCGATCCGTGACTATTTGCGCCGTGATATCGGTGAGATCTTGATTGACAGTGAGAAAGTCTTCCAACGCGCGCAAGAGCACATCAAGCTGGTTCGTCCTGACTTTGTCAGCCGCATCAAGTTTTATGAAGGTGAAGTGCCGCTATTTAGCCACTATCAGATTGAAAGTCAGATCGAATCTGCTTTCCAACGCGAAGTGCGCTTACCCTCAGGTGGCTCGATTGTCATTGATCCGACCGAAGCCCTGACCTCAATCGATATCAACTCTGCCCGAGCAACGAAAGGCAGTGATATTGAAGAGACGGCGCGGCAAACCAACATCGAAGCAGCAGAAGAAATTGCCCGCCAATTGCGTCTGCGTGACTTAGGTGGCTTGGTCGTGATCGACTTCATCGATATGACGCCTGTCCGCCACCAACGCGAGGTGGAGAACAAATTGCGTGACTCTGTCCGCATGGACCGTGCACGGGTACAAATCGGCCGTATTTCACGCTTTGGTTTGCTGGAAATGTCACGTCAGCGCCTCAGCCCGTCATTGGCAGAAGCCAGTCATCATATTTGCCCGCGCTGTAAAGGCACCGGTGTGATTCGTGACAACGAGTCACTGTCATTGTCGATTCTTCGTCTGATGGAAGAAGAAGCAATGAAAGAGAACACGGCGCAAGTATTGGGTATTGTCCCGGTCCCCGTCGCTTCTTACCTGCTTAACGAAAAGCGCCGCTCGGTCCAGCACATTGAGAAATACCACAATGTCAAAGTGGTCGTGGTACCCAATGCCGACATGCAGACGCCGCATTTCGATGTGGTTCGCGTCCGCGGCGGTGAAGAAATGGCGAACCTGTCCTACCAGTTGCCTAGCCAGATTGATGCGCTCAAGGATGTAGAAGCCCGCGAAGAGCCACAACAAGCGCGTCCAGCGAAAAAACGTGAAGAGCCTGTACTACAGGGATTTGCAGCGCCAAACTCGCCAGCACCCAGTGCAACCAAAGCGGCTGCGCCAACCAATGAGCCAACAGCGACAACCCAGCCAGGCTTGTTCGCCAAAGTGAGTCAGTTCTTCTCGCGCTTGTTTGCCGCGCCCGCTGATGATGCAGCAACCGCTTCATCGTCACAGCCTGCCGCCCAACCTGAGCCAGCTCAGACAGAGCAAAGCCAGAAGCCATCACACAGCCAGCGCAATAAGTCACGTAGCCATAACAAGCCACAAAACCGCGACGAGCAAAGTGATAGCAACAACGGTGAACGTGGACGGAACAACAAACAACGCCGCCAGAATAAGCCACAAGAAGAACGTCGCGATAATAATCGTAAAGGGAAGAAAACCCGTAACGATAACCGCAACGACAAAGCGAAAAAGCCTGCGGCGCAGGACGACGCTAAGGCAACTAAGCCACAGGCTGACAAAGCGGATAAAAGTAATAAGCAACCCGACCAAAAGAAAGAGAAAACCGAACAGGTTAAACAACGCCGTCAACGTCGTAAGCTTAATCGCAGTGTCCGTATCAACAAAGACAATGCGGATAGCCAAGTGGCGGCCGAGGTAACACCTGACCAAGGTAAAGACTTGCAGCAAGTCGGGGCAGAAGTGGCGCAGCAAGCCAAACAGCAGCCTGATAATGCCAAGAAAGAAGGTCAGCAGGACAAGCGCCGTAACCGTCGCTCACCGCGCCACCTTCGCGCCAGTGGGCAGCGTCGTCGTCGCCGTCCAATGGTGAAAAGTCCAATGCCGCTGACTACCGGTATGGCGTCACCCGAAATGGCGATGGGCAAAGTGTGGTCGGCAGAGCAACCGGTGAAAGTCAAACAAGACCGTCGCCGCCAAGACAAGCGCCAAAACAATAAGGCTATCGCCAGTGGTGTTGCCCGTCCAGAAATGGCCATGGGTAAAGTCATTATCATGCAAGCTAAATCGGAGGAGACAGAGTCAGTGTCGACCCAACCGATGGCTTCGACAAGTGCCTCTGAACCAGCGTCACAACCGGCACAAAGCCAAGCAACACCGGTGGTCGATGCGATGCCAAATGTCGCGACGCCAGACGCGCCAACGGCAACCCCTGAGCAAGACTCAGAGGTCGATTTGGTGACCGAGAAAGTGATTGAGTGCGAAGCGGAAATCAATGCCCCGACGGCAACGATTCAATACCGCCGAGCGACATCACCGATGATGAAAGCACCGGCACCGAACGAACCAGTTGATCACAGCCCGGTGGCCATCGCTGCCTTTAAAGCGCCTAACCCAGAAGCGAAAGCGGCGGGAAGCGCCGAGGCACGTGCATCTGCCTACGCACCGGCGACCAAACCTCAGCACTAATTCCGTTTACCTTCGGAATGCTAAAGGCCTCGGCATCTGTCGAGGCCTTTTTTTGCCTGAATACAGCATACGCGAACGGGTAAAAAACACCTGTGCCCAAGGACGGCCCCAACTATTCCGCTACCGAGCGGTATCGACTTTTACATAAACGCTATCACCGCGCCTGCCAAGACCAACTTGCCCGCGCTGATTCTGATGCTCTCCCCTTGGTCGATAAACAGGGTAACGTTACCTACTCGATCAAAAAACTGGGTAATTTTGGCACTAACTTGCGCTCAGACCCTCATCACCATTCGTTACTTGGACGTACTTTCGCAACCCTTCAACAACACACCCAACAAACAGACGGCAAGCGAGCCCCATCGCTTCAAGTGGCTTTTTCTGATTTTCCGCTGAAGGAGGAAATATGCGCATTGCTTGGGGCTCCTATCATTCAGCAAGGATACCTGCACAGTTATGCCTTCTTTAGACCCCGACCGACGGCTGCATTGAATATCGGGGTCGCGATATCACCACCATTAAAAAACGTGATGAGCTGATGCGCTATAGCGAAGGCCTGCAAATGTTGCTGCTCTACATCACCCATGATATCGCCACCGCGCGTTACATTGCACAAGACTTGGCGGTGATGTACGTCGGCCATATGGTTGAATGGAGAGACACCGAAGAGATTATTCACCATCCCTACCATCCTTATACCCAGCTGTTGGTCTCAGCCGTACCCGACCCAAGGAAATCCATTCACGCAGGACTAAAGGGCAACAAGGGCGAGAACACCAGATTCGGTCGGCTGCCCTTTTGCTGGCCGCTGCCCACATGCGACGGCCAAATGCACTGAACAGTTGCCCAGCGTGACCAAGCTCGCCGACAACCACTATGTGCGCTGCTATTTGTACGAGCAATAGCGACCAATAAGGATACCATCATGCAAGTGCTGACCAACCACATTGGCTACTCGTTACACGGTGACAAATACGCGGTGATAGTCAGTGACAGCGACCGCCTCACCAGCTCCCCCGTGGCACTGAT
Organism: Salinivibrio sp. ML323; assembly: GCF_001995745.1. Lineage (NCBI taxonomy): Bacteria > Pseudomonadati > Pseudomonadota > Gammaproteobacteria > Vibrionales > Vibrionaceae > Salinivibrio > Salinivibrio sp. ML323. The sequence continues at coordinate 37,112 of NZ_MUES01000034.1, forward strand.
TTCCCTGCCTTCTCTTCTGGGGACAGGCACATTTTTCTCTTCTGGGGACAGGCACATTTAGCCCTGCCTGAATTGACACGCTATGAAAGTCAACGCGGCCCCAATACCCGCCCTGCCCCGCAGTTCAGTCACGTTGCAGAGCGCCACCAAGGTTATTATCGCCAAGAAGACGTGCGTGACGTAATTGAATACGCCGCGGCCCGCGGTATTACCGTCAATCCAGAAATTGATATTCCCGGCCACTGTCGCGCAGCCATCAAAGCGCTGCCTGATTGGCTACACGATGCCGACGATCGCTCGACTTACCGCAGCGTACAGCACTACACCGATAACGTATTATCGCCAGTCCTCGAGGGCACGTATCGATTTTTAGATACGGTATTAAGTGAAGTCGCCGAGCTCTTCCCCGCCTCATGGGTTCATATTGGTGCCGATGAAGTCCCTGACGGGGTATGGACGGATAGCCCAATTTATCGGCAATTTATCGGGACAGACGCATGAACGGAGAAACGACCGCTTCGCTACAGGGACAGATACTGACCTATGCGGAGCAAAAGCTTCGCGCTTTGGGCAAACGCATGGTTGGCTGGGAAGAAGTGCAGAACGGCGATAAAGTGAGCAAGAATACCGTGATCTACTCATGGCAAAGCGAAGAGGCCGCACTGCATTGTGCGCAGCATGGTTTTGATGTGATTTTAACCCCGGGTCAGGCGACCTATTTCGATATGGTGCAAGATTATGCTGCCACCGACCCCGGTCTCGACTAGGCGGGCGTCACGCCACTAGAGAAAGCCTACCAGTATGAGCCGCTAGCAAGCCTCGCCAGTGACGATCCCGCCCGTGAGCATATGCTAGGCGTACAATGTGCACTCTGGAGTGAACTGATCACCAATCAGGACAGGCTCGATTACATGGTGTTTCCAAGGCTTACCGCCATTGCAGAAGCGGCCTGGAGCCACAGTGAGCGCCGTGACTGGCTCGATTATCTGGCCAGACTCAAAGCGCAGTTACCGCGTTTAGACAAGTTCGGTATTCAATACCGTTCCCCTTGGGCATCGAACAAGTAGGCCGAATTCGCCCACCTGGCAGCGCCTCCTGCGCTGCCAGCTCTTTGCGCTCGCATCCCATCTGTTTATAATGCCCAGCCATTGTTGTCAGTCTGAGAGTGTTTTCGGCATGCTACGCCAAGAAATTAATACCCTACTCACCCCTATTCATGGTTTTCTGCACTGTCATACGCCCGACAGTTGGATTGAACACGCCATCAAGCCTGACAACCAATCGATTCTTCTGCGCGACCACGCCAACTGCGAATTAAAAGCCAGCCAAGCCGCGATGTGGCTGATCCGTAAATATGCAGTCGACGCGGCGAGTGGCGAGCAACTGCTGGCATGGGCCAAACCCTATGAAGACTTTGTCTATCGCCGCATTCGCGATGGGATCTTCCACGCGCGCAAAAACGGCCTC
>NZ_MUES01000035.1:0-20575 GCF_001995745.1 Salinivibrio sp. ML323
AATAAGGACTGACGTTATCTTCGTATTTAAAAATATCATAATCTAATTTCCAGTTCTTTTTAATAAGTTGACGGGATGCCGGACTCAGGTATTCGGTTTTACTGGACTTCCTTTGAACACTTCTTTTTATTTTGGGTATTAGGCCCATGTCCTCTAGTACTTTCATAATAAGGACTGACGTTATCTTCGTATTTAAAAATATCATAATCTAATTTCCAGTTCTTTTTAATAAGTTGACGGGATGCCGGACTCAGGTATTCGGTTTTACTGGACTTCCTTTGAACACTTCTTTTTATTTTGGGTATTAGGCCCATGTCCTCTAGTACTTTCATACCTTCATCTAGACACTCTTGGAAAAGGAGAATATCCGGTAAAAAATTTCCATCACTATCTAGATACTTAGAATAATTTCCATGCTTATTGGGCCATTTATCATCTCGAGACATGATATCAATGATTAAGTCATCGATTCTTCCTTTAAACTTATAGTCAAGATGGTTTTTATCCTCATATCTTTTTTCTAGACCTGTTGCATGTCCATAATAGGATTGTAACCAATTCTCCGGACTCCTTGCTATCGCGATTATTTTACCTTTGATATTTCTTCTTGGAATTCTAGTCTTAGGATAACCTTCTATGAAGTCTATCTTCTTGTCACCTTCAATATTAGTATGTCCCAAATAGCGAACACCTTTGATTTTGCTAGACTCCAGTTGGGCAAAATATGTTCCCGCGGTTTTAGGTATATGTAGGAAGCAAATTTCATCTTCCTCGTAGTATGTGAAATAATTAACTATATTTTTAAGTCTAAAAATAATTTCTCTTAGATTTCTATTGTAAGTTATCATTATCTTTCCTTATTTGATAAGTTTATATGAGACACTTTTTATTCATTTCGAGACAGTCGATTTTCGCCCATCCCTTTTAAAACCGAGATTCCGCAGCTATTTTTAGAATTTATTTCGCCGAAGATGCCGACACGTTCGCGACAATTGCGAAATCATGCTGACTTTGAGGCACTAGCAGAAAGGAATGTGATTTTTGATGACGAGTCACGTTTAACCTCCTGATAGTAGTGAGATATAGTTTAACCGAATATTGATATCAGAAACCAACTTGTATAGCTAACATTAAATGACCTAACCACTCGATACGTGATGGGCGTCACGTAATTTATTAGATAATTAGGTGCGGAATGACGGGTGTTTCTAAACGTCCATGCGATTTCTCTTGTGATGAGTAGCTATCACCATCAAAGTTTTGAAGCATTGAAGGCCGGTAATAATTATCAAACGCTTTGTCTAACTTACCTTGGTTTCCTTTAACAGCGGGCAAATAATCGGCATTTTTATTAATGATTTTCTGTGCGATTTTTCGCTGACAACCCACGCCCTGAGGATCCCTCAGAGTTGAGTATGGTGAGTTTAGTTCTCTTTACGTTTTTTCGCAAGGACGTGGTATCCCATACATAAAGTATCTGTAGATACCTTTGTTTTCTTCTTACTGAAGAAATATATAAAGGCAGGAAACAACATAATCTTAGCGATAATACTATTTGAATATCCAGTCCTTGCCATTTCAACACCTAACCACGAGTAATAATCGCCGACTGGAGAAATTTCCTGAATTTCAAAATCATAATCTGCTAAAAATTTCTCATACCACCTATCACTAAAACCACTATAAAAGAAGTATGGATCCATGTGTCTTAAACAAGCACTTGGTGCAGTAAGTATTAAAGTACCTCCGGGCTTTAATAACCTTGAAAACTCTTTTACTGTTTCGTTCGGAAATGGGATATGTTCGAATACTTCAGTGCACAAAATTGCATCAAAAGTTTTGTCAACTTCTTTTATGTGCCAAATATCTCCGACGTAGTCTAGTTCGCCGTATCTGTAGCCACCTTCACTCCCTAATCCTCCATTTTCACTACCAATCATTTGCTTTTCGTCAGATACATACTGTCCGAAGTCTTGTCCCTTATAGTCAAGATGATTACAGAACTTTCGAAATTGTTGGCTTCCACATCCAGCATCAAGCAGCACAGAGCCTTTGGGTATATTTTTCAATTGTTGGCTTACCCAGTCAGTTCTTTCGTTCAGGTTATCTAGTTTTCGGATCCAGCTTCTAATGAATGGCAACTTCTTAATTATTTTTTTCATTTTTCACCACGCCTTTTAGCTAGCGCACCCTTAAGCATGCCAGCAGTAAAGCCAAATTCTTTCGAAAGACGCTTTACTTTTTTAAACGCATTAGCATGTTCGTTCTTCTTAGCCTCAACCATGTGCGGCTGTATTGTTACCATTTCTGGTTTCAACTCGTCATAAGATGTCATCGCATATCTCCGTTGGTCATGCATTGAAAACGCATGAGCATCCGCGTCATGAAAGGCTTCCCAGCACGGTCGCTAAGTACTCTTGGTCCATCACGCACATCATTCGCTTGCGTTGAATGCTCGCTTTGAAACTCTTCTCTTGCTTTAATAAATTCAAAACCATTTTCCTTATTCATGCAAAAAATTCAGCTCGGTCATCTACCCTAATTCGGCATGTGTCTTCTTTTAATCCGATATCGAGTTGCCAGTGCATTGATTCAATTAACCAGTGCGAGCGAGTGGCATCATGTAACTCTTTCGCTGTCAGTGCTTTTGAGCTTATATAATAGCGGACGGAAATATCTGATTCGTCGGCGTGTTTACCTTCTTGCCTAACACTCACCATGATGCCCATCCAGGGCGAGCGCATGAGCTGAATTAATGTAAATTCTCACAAACCATTAACCGCGAGATGGTTGTTTTAAGCGGCTTTTCTTTTATCTCTGTTTGTTTATTAACCGCATAAACCTGGGCTTATTCAGCTCAACTCTTAGCGAGGTAACAAAGAGTACGATTTCCGTTTACAAATAATCTACTCGTGCGGCTGCCCTGCCTGCGCGGGTAGGTAAACTAATTATCATAATTACGGACAATATAAAGCTATATTGGCCATACTCTTTCGGGCCAAGTAGTCTGGCTAAAATAATACCAATCCCTAAAGCTAAGACCATATTAATGGCCTTGACTATAGCGCTCCCTCCGACACCACGTAACATTTGTGCTTTAATGCTAGCACCGCGGAAATGTGCAGTGAGGCCGGCTATTTTCTTAATCAACAGAAACGCACCCCCACTCCGGATAGTGCTCTCTAATATAAGCATTCAAGGCTTTTTCTGCCTCAGTATAAATTCTAGTGTTCTGCTCACCATTTTCATTGAGGCTTTTTACCATGCCAGCGCCTACGGTGAGATTGCTGTGGCGATCAATTAGTACAAAGGCACCAGTTTTGGGTAAAAACTGATAGCTGTCTAACGGTGTGCTCTCGGTGAGTGTAAAGTCGGCAAGGCCGATTTCGTTTAACGCGAGGCTTTCGCTATTCGGGGCATGAGTTTCTAGGGTATTCACGTCAATTTTGTGCTGAATGTCAGTGACTTTGCCTGTGGCGATGTGGGTAGCAAATTTCACCCATAAGTCTTTATGTGTGCGCAATGGCGCTTCATCCATCCACACTACATGCGCGCTAAACTGGTTAGTCACGGTAGGTTCGTGGCCGGTGTGCACCAACATATCGCCGCGTGAGATATCTATCTCATCCTCAAGCGTTAAGGTAATGGCGTTGTCAGGGTAAGCACAGTCTAACTCACCGTCGTAGGTATAAATCGAGGCAACCACTGATTGTTTGCCGGATGGCAACACGGTCACATTGTCGCCAACACGCACAGTGCCTGAGGTTAAGGTACCACAGTAACCACGGAAGTTAAGGTTTGGGCGGTTAACATATTGCACCGGAAAGCGCATATGCTCGGTATCTTTGTCTTGCGCGACTTTGACTGTCTCCAGCAGCTTCATCAAGGTGGCGCCGGGATACCAGTCCATTTGCTCGCTTGGCGTCACCACGTTGTCGCCTTTCAAGGCGGAAATGGGAACAAAGCGAATGTCATCAATGGCAAAGTGCTTCGCCATGTCACGGTAATCGGCTTTAATTTGCTGATACACGGCTTGGTCGTAATCCACCAAGTCCATTTTATTCACCGCGACAATGATGTGCTTGATACCCAGTAAGCTACAAATATAACTGTGGCGTCGAGTCTGGGTTTGAATGCCATGGCGGGCATCGACCATTACAATCGCCAGTTCACATGTCGACGCGCCTGTGACCATGTTACGGGTGTATTGCTCGTGCCCTGGGGTATCAGCAATGATGAACTTGCGCTTGTCGGTCGAAAAGTAGCGATAGGCGACATCAATGGTAATGCCCTGCTCTCGCTCCGATTGCAAGCCATCAACTAACAAAGCTAAGTCAAACGCTTCATCGGTGGTATTGAACTTTTGCGAGTCTTTTTCAATCGCCGCCATCTGATCTTCATAAATGAGCTTGCTGTCATACAGCAACCGGCCAATCAGGGTGGATTTACCATCATCGACGCTGCCGCAGGTTAAAAATCGCAGTAAATCCTTGTTTTCATGCACCTGCAAATAAGCTTCAATATCTTTGGCGATTAAATCTGAAGAGTGTGACATGGGTTATTGCTTCCTGTAATACTGATTCAGCGTGTCGATGAAAGGGGTTAACTCTGATTTGGGTAACTGATTTATCCCAGCAGCGGCTTTGCGGCCGCCACCGGTGGGGAATTGCCCACAAACCTCATCGGCACCATGGCGCTGATTGAACGGCGCCCGCACGCTGACGGTGTAATCTTGTTCGTTCGGGTTAAGTGTTAATACCGCATGCGCTTTATCAGGCGCTTGGTTGGCCAATTGATTGCCGAACACGCCACTGATGCGTCTCGCCCACGCCGCATTCGGTAAACAGTAAATGGTGCTTTCTGTCGATGTGTGCTCGGGTGCCAATGCCTGCGCCTTGGCCATATCCTCAGCGTACCCGCCTTGTAGTCGATAATACGGCGACGTGTGGTCGGCTTGTAACGCAAACGGTGAGTCATAGGCCATTAACGCGTGATATAAATCTGCGGGCGCAAAGTGTAAATCATCGACGCTGGCGCCATACCCGTTGTAATTAATCAACACGCCCAGCTCGTTTAAAAACGCTTGTTGGTCGGCCGCGATACCGTGTTTCTCACATAAGGCATCGGCTGCAGCAACCATATTATCGCCATACGCCGCTGCTATCGCCCAACCCACATAGCGCTCACCAAGGTGCTGGTTAATTAACAAACTGGTGCAGGTGTTGGCATCGGTATTGATTAAGGCGGTGAAGTTATCAGCGACCGGCACTTCGCCGGTACGATGGTGATCGCAATAGAAAACGGGGATATCACGCTTAATTAACGTTTCAAGGGCAGTTTTGTTCTTATCCATCGAAATATCAAGCACACAGACACTCGAGACATCAGTTTGTTGCGCGACCTGATCAAGCAGTTGAATATCGCGTTTAACGCCCGTGACGAGCGTGCTAGCCAGGGGTGCCGCTTTTCGCAACTGCAACAACGCGAGAATGCCGTCGGCATCACCATTAAACACATCGTAATGCATGACTTAATTGGCTCCCTGCGGTGCTCGAATAAATCCGTGAGTGTCGAGGTAGCTCACCACCTGCTTGGCACAGGTTTCAATATCGGCTTGGTCGGTATGCAAATGTATCTCAGGCGCGGCGGGTGGCTCATACGCCGAATCAATACCGGTAAAGTCAGGAATGTCTCCTGCACGTGCTTTTTTATACAAGCCTTTCGGATCGCGGGCCTCACACACCGCAAGCGGCGTATCGACAAATACTTCAATAAAAGCAGCATCGCCAATACGAGCGCGCACTTTTTCTCTATCGGCCCGAAACGGCGAGATAAAAGCGGTGAGTACAATCACCCCGGCATCTATAAATAAGTTAGCCACTTCGCCAATACGACGGATGTTTTCTTCTCGGTCTGCAGCGCTAAAACCTAAGTCCTGGTTGAGGCCATGGCGCATGTTGTCGCCATCCAGCAGATAGCTGTGCGCGCCAGTGGTCAATAATTGATGCTCAACGGCATTGGCAATAGTAGATTTTCCCGAACCACTGAGCCCGGTAAACCACAGCACCACAGGGGTTTGTTGTTTTTGTTTCGCCCGCGCTTGTGCGGTCACACTGCTGTTATGCCAGGTTATATTGGTAGCTGACGTCGACGTTGTTGTCATAGCACTCACACAGAATGAAAAGGAAAGACAATCGGAATTAATACGGTTACGATCGCGATATACACAAGCGTAACCGGCCAACCCACACGGATAAAGTCGGCGGGTCGATACTCTCCCGCGCTCATTACCATTAAGTTGGTTTGATAACCAAATGGGCTGATAAAACACGCACTCGCGCCATACGCAACCGCCATCACCCAAGGCATGGCATTCAGTTGCAACCCATCGGCAATACTGAGCGCAATAGGCACCATCAAAGCGGCCGCGGCGGTGTTGGTCATGGTCTCGGTGAGCAGTACCGTTAACAGTATTAAGCCAAATAGCACGTATACTGTGGGTAGCCCATTTATCTGAGCTAAAAAGACCTGGGTGACCGACGTAGCTAAACCACTGCTTTGCACCGCAGAAGCCAGCGATAAGGCACAAACTAAAATCGTTAATAGCTCAAACGGAAAGCGTCGACGTAACTGACTGCTATCGGCAACCTTGCTCCCTACCATCAGCACCAGGTATAACGTCAGGCTTTCTATCAGGCTTATGATGCCCAACGCACCTGCCGCAATTGCCGCGAGAAAACCCGCGATGGCGGCTGTGTTTTGCACCACAGAAAGCGGCTGAAACGTTTTGTAGTCTGACAACAAAAAGAAGTTGCGGCTGATATTCTGTCGCCGCTCAAAGTCTGGCCCGACTGCCAGCATTAGTTTGTCGCCACTTTGGATCGGGTTATTACCCAATTTACCACTGACGGTTTTCCCTTCTCGTGATAAGCCAATCACTGCCGCATCAAACCGGGCGCGAAAGCCCACTTGTTTAAGTGTTTTACCGATTAATATTGACTCTGGGCTGACCAAGACTTCCCGCAAATTTGTAGCGGGCAAGTCGCCCTTGTTAAAGGTGTGTAACCCCGGCAACGCGGTAATTTGATGCACTCGGCGTACATCACCACTGAATAGCAATTTATCGTTGGCTTGGATAACATCGTCGGGTTTAACCGGTGAGATGAGAGTATCTCCCCGCACAATTTCGGCGAGAAACAAGCCATCAAGTGCACGCAAGCCGTTTTTGATCACGGTTTTACCAACCAGCGGGCTGCTGGGCGCCACAGCGGCCTCAATAAAATATTGGCTCTCGAGTGACTCGGCGGTGGTGTGTTGTGGCAACCACCGACTCACTACGACCACGACAGCACCACAGCCCACAACAAGTGCCGCGCCAATCGGTAGAAAGTCAAACACCGCGATGCTCGGGCCACCTTGCGCAGCGACTAAGCCGCTAACCACCAAGTTAGTACTGGTGCCTATCAAGGTTAAGGTGCCACCTAAAATGGAAAAATACGACAGCGGGATCAGTAAACGCTGCGGAGCATGCAGTTGCGACTTCATCACCGCCCGCATCATGGTGGCCACTACAGCTGTATTATTAAGCATGGACGAGGCAATCGCGCTTAACGCGCCCATTTTTAGTAAGTTCGGCAAATACTTGCTATGAGCAATGTGTTTTGCCAAAAAACTTAGCAACGCGGTGCGTTCTAATACGATTGCCGCTAGTAACAATAAAACCAGGGTGACAATGCCCGAGTTGGTGACATGGCTCAGTACTGTTTGGGTATCTAGCTCACCCCCGACTAACAACACGATAGTTGCGGCGACAAAAACATGGCTCGCACGTTGCTTGGTGGCCACCAACGCCGCAATCAGCCCCACCAACACGGTGGCTGTGAAAAACATTAACCGAACTCTCTAGAAATAGCCTTCGCGCTTCTTTTTCTCCATCGAGCCGGCGCTATCATGATCAATCGTCCGCCCTTGACGCTCAGACGTGGTAGTAAGCAGCATTTCTTGAATCACTTCGGTCAAGGTGGTCGCTTCTGATTCCACGGCACCTGTTAATGGGTAGCAACCTAGTGTTCTAAACCGTACCATTTTGTGCTCCGGCGCTTCACCCTTTTCAAGTGGCATCCGCTCATCATCGACCATAATCAAGGTACCGTCGCGTTCTACGACAGGGCGCGGCTTGGACAAATACAAACCTGGGATCTCGATGTTTTCCAGGTAGATATATTGCCAGATATCAAGTTCCGTCCAGTTTGACAGCGGGAAGACTCGGATGCTCTCGCCCTTTTTCACTTTGCCATTATAAATATGCCAAAGCTCGGGACGCTGATTTTTTGGGTCCCAGCGGTGATGCTCGTCGCGGAACGAATACACACGCTCTTTGGCGCGTGACTTTTCTTCATCACGGCGAGCGCCACCAAACGCCGCATCAAAACCGTATTTATCTAACGCCTGCTTTAACCCTTGGGTTTTCATAATATCGGTGTGCACTGAACTGCCATGTGTGAACGGGCTGATATTCATCGCCAGTCCTTCTGGGTTTTGGTGCACAATCAACTTCATGCCCGCTTGCTCAGCCATTTTATCGCGAAACTGATACATCTCTTGGAATTTCCAAGTGGTATCAACATGCATCAACGGAAACGGGGGTATACCCGGCGCAAAGGCTTTTTTTGCCAAGTGCAGCATCACGGAAGAGTCCTTGCCCACGGAATACAGCATCACAGGGTTATCAAACTCCGCCGCCACTTCACGCATGATATGAATAGCCTCGGCTTCAAGCTGTTTAAGATGCGTCATTTTTTCTGGTGATACAGACATGGTGTTTCCTTAACCCTATGTGATGCCATTGTCCCAATGAACAATTTTTATACAGTTTTTGCCCACGCTACCGCCATGAGGTGTCGCTCCCCCTGTGCGCATAGCTAGATTGTATCTGGCCGCACACGACGCACAGCCGGTAAATTTTAATGGGCTATGAGTTTACTTGCTAATTTTTGTAGGCAAAAGGCTTAGTGCCAAAAAGTCGACATTACGCAGACTGTGTGATGGATTTTTAGGCGGAATACGGAAAGAGACAAGACGCTTCGCTTCTAGAAACTAGAAACTAGAGACTAGAGACTAGAGACTAGAGACTAGGAAAGGCAGCATCGGGGTACTTAAGGATTACCGAGAAGCGCGGTTAGTTCCCGTTGGCTGTCCGGTTCGCCGTGAATCAAGTGGATTTGTTTTGGCGGCGGTTGGATGCCTTGCACGAATTTGACCAGGTCGTTTTGATCGGCGTGGGCGGAGTAACCGGAGATGGTGTGGCTTTGGGCGTTGACGGTGACTGGCGAGTTGTCTATCCACACTTGTTTGTTGCCTTGCTGGATATCGCGGCCAAGGGTGTGTTGGGCTTGGTAGCCAGCAAAAATCACATCGGTGCGTTTGTCTTCCAGCAAGGCGGCAAGATAATTCATAATCCGTCCGCCTTGGCACATGCCGGAAGCGGCGACCACAATGGCCGGTTCGCCGCTTTGTTTGAGGCGGTTCACCAGCGCCATGTGTTGGCTGTGTTCATCAATGGTAATGCACTGCTCAAAGGCTAACGGATGACGGTGTTGATTAAGCTTGGTTTTGGCCTCTTTGCTCCATAGCTTTTTAAACTGGCGATAATGGCGCGTGACTTTTTGCGCCATGGGCGAGTCAAGAATAATAGGGAGCGCCTCATCAAGCTGCTTTTGGTGGATAAGCTGCTCAATATCAAACAACAGCTCTTGGGTGCGGCCGACACTGAACGCTGGGATTAATATTGCGCCGCCGTCATCTAGTGAGCGTTGAATAATCGCCTCGAGCCGCTGGGCGCGGGTGGCGACGGACTCATGGGTTTTATCGCCGTAGGTAGATTCTAAAAACAAAATATCGGCACGGGTTGGCGGTGTTGGGTCCGGCAGCAGTGGCGTATTGCTGGGGCCTAAATCACCTGAGAACACTACGCGTTGTTGGTCAGGTAGTTTTAATTCGACATAGGCCGAACCCAAAATATGCCCGGCCGGTTGCAAGCGCAAATAGGTCGCCGGCTGCCCTTTTTGCTTGGGCTTTAAACGGTGCCAGCTGTTGTAAGGTAGGGTCACGGTTAACTGGCAAATGCGCTCAAGTACCCGCTGACGATCACCGTAATTCATGTTGAGTTGCAACTTTAAGGTGTCGTCAATTAGTAGCGGCACCAAGGCAGCGGTGGCCTCGGTGCAATAAATGGGGCCGTTAAAGCCCGCGGCAAGTAGCCATGGCAGCAAACCACAGTGATCGATATGAGCATGAGTGAGGATCAGCGCGTCAATGCGTTTGCCATTTAAGCTCACCCTCGCCTTCCGCGCTTCATCGCCTTGGTATTGGCCGCAGTCAACCAGCAAGCGTAAGCCACTGAGTTTTATATCCACTTGATGGCAAGAGCCAGTCACGGTTTGATAGCCACCGTGGTGAGTGACGGTGAGGGTTTCATTGTTTATTGAGGTGTTGGGCATGGTTGCGTCCTTGTTGGGAGAGATCCTAGGGTCCTAGGGAAAGATTACGGAATACGGAAAGAGACTAGACGCTTCGCTTCGAGAAACTAGAGACTAGGAAAAGCTTAAAGCGGCTCATAAAATAGTCTCTAGTCTCTAGTCTCTAGTCTCTAGTCTCTAGTCTCTAGCCCCCGGTGTCAGGATAGTTGTCCAGATATTGAATCGCCCAAAAATCCAGCAATGGAGGGGTAACGGAGGACACTATGCCGAGATATTCCGAAGAAAGAAAAGCCGCCATCCTCAAGAAACTGTTGCCGCCGAATAATAAAACTATCTCGGAAATTGCAGCCGAAGAACACATCAGCGAGGCAACGTTGTACAATTGGCGCAGTAAACTCCGTTCCGAAGGTAAACCCGTGCCAGGTCATCAAAAAAACACCGAGCAGTGGTCAGCTGAAGCCAAGTTCGCCATCGTCATGGAAACAGCCAGTCTGTCAGAAGCCGAGCTGAGTCAATATTGCCGCGAGCGAGGCTTGTTCCCCGAGCAAGTCAAAGCATGGAAACGCGCTTGTATCAGCGGAGCAGGCCAAGCTGAACAATCCAAAAAGGCTGAGCAAGCAGCGCGTAAAGCCGAGAAAAAGCGTATCCGTGGCCTAGAAACAGAGCTACGCCGCAAAGATAAAGCCCTTGCCGAAACGACAGCGTTACTGGTGCTATCAAAAAAGCTCAATGTCTTGTACGAGAGCGACAACGAGGAGGACTAACCTCTCTCGATAGGCGCCAGACGCTGCTACAGCTTTTTGATGAAGCTGTCGCGAATGGCGCCCCTCAGTACAAGGCGGCTGAGCTTATGCAGATACCACAACGCACGTTGCGACGTTGGCGTTCATCACAAGGACAGGTGCTGCCAGATCTACGCTCGCTTGCTATTCAAGCGGAGCCGAAAAACAAGTTGTCTGAGCAAGAGCGTCAGCATATTCTGCGTGTCTGCAATGACGCTGACTACGCCAGTTTACCTCCGAGCCAAATCGTTCCACGACTGGCTGATCAAGGCGAATATATCGCCAGTGAATCCACGATCTATCGCGTGCTGAAAGCGAATGACCAACTTCACCATCGAGGTAAAGCCAAGCCGCCACAGCCAGCGACAGAGCCGACGTCTCATCAGGCCAGTCAGCCGAATGAGATCTGGACGTGGGATATCAGCTATTTACCTTCGAATGTACGTGGCCTGTATTGGTACCTTTATATGATCATCGATATTTACAGTCGGAAAATCGTCGGTTGGGAAGTTCATGACCGTGAATGCGGTACGCTTGCGTCTCAACTCATTGAACGCGCGACGCTCAGTGAAGGTTGCTTGGTAAAGCCGCGTTATCTACACGCTGACAATGGCGCACCGATGAAATCACTGACCTTACGCGCCAAGTTGGATGAGATGGGTATCCGTACCTCCTTCAATCGCCCAGGAGTCAGTAACGATAATGCGTACTCGGAATCATTGTTCCGCACAGCCAAGTACCGCCCTAACTACCCGGTACATGGCTTTGAGGGACTGGGCGCAGCGCGTGAATGGATGTTGAACTTCGTCAACTGGTACAACAATGAGCATCGTCATAGCGCGATTAAATTCGTCACGCCAGCGCAAAGACACCGCAACCAAGATACTCAGGTGTTAGCGAAACGGCATGCCGTCTATCAGCAGGCAAAAGCCAAGCATCCTGAGCGTTGGGCTAAAGAAACGCGTGACTGGACACCTGTTAGTTCAGTAACACTCAATCCAAGCAGCTCAGAAGACAATCAACGAGGCGGTCACAAAAGTGCCGCTTAATTAGAAAATCTGGTCAACTACCTTGAAATCTACCGCTAGTCTCTAGTCTCTAGTCTCTAGTCTCTAGTCTTTTATCATCTTATCCATCATCTGTTCTATCAACGGGCTTGGGTGGCCGTTGTCGTCGGTAAGAAAATAAGTATGGCCCCAATTTGGGTCGAAGTGGTCGTTAAAGGCGTCGCAGTCGGTTATCGTCACTTTGTTCGCAGGAAGTGCGTCGAGGTTTTCGGGGCCGGTCATGCCTAAACGCCGGGTGACGGTGCGGTGGCGTACGTTGACCACTTTTGAGGCGGCCATGGCGATATCATCGGCGGCATAGTAAATATGCACTTGTTTGGCGGCATCCAGTACTGCCCTGCCCGGCTGGTGCGGCTCTAGGGCTTGGTTATCGACATCGGCGGCCATCATAAAGATATGCCGAAACCATTGCGGCATGGTGTCGAGCCCGGCGTGTTGGTGCCAATGGCAAAAGGTGCTGATTAAAGTGCGATTACCCATGGAGTGAGCAAGCACATTCATGCGGCGTTTGCACGGGGTGGTTTGTTGCTCGGGGGCGCGGCGCCAGTCATCAAACATCGCCACTAAGCGGCTAAACGCCAAGCCTGACGCGGTGGCGGCGAGTTGATCGTCCCAATAGTCATCGATAGCACCGAGCCGGCCATCGTCGTCACAGGGCCAGATAATCGGCACCACCAGCATTGCGTTRGGGGAGAGGCGATCAAACTGGTGTTGTAAGGTCTGCGCCATTGGAAAGATGTTGCGCTCCATTTGGTTGTTGTAGCCATGGAGCAAAAACAGTACCTGGGTATGCGCGGGTAAGGCTTTCAGTTTGGCCATAAACGGCGCCGCGGTGATCTCTTGGTATTCGCCCTGCCCGGCGCGCTGGCAAAAATACACCCACTTTGAGATATCGGTATTTTGGTTATCAAAGCTTAACCAACGGCCGGCCTCACTGGTCGGCCCTTGCTCAGGAATACGGCTGGTAATAAATAACATGGCATCATCCACCGGTTATGAATGTGCGGGGAAGGATAAGCGAGGTAGGTGGTTGAGTTGTATGGTGTTTGGGGAGTTTTGCGAGGGAGTGGGCGGAAAGAGGGGCTAGAGACTAGAGACTAGAGACTAGAGACTAGAGGCTAGAGGCTAGAAGCTAAGCGTCTCGTCTCTTTCCGTATTCCGTCAGCGAAGCGTTCTGTATTCAAAAATCTTGAATATCGCGTAGGTCGGTATAAGCGCCTTCTCGATCGTACAAGCTTGGTGTGATTTCCGCCGCGCGCCCGTTGCTCGGCGCCATCGGACATCAAAGCCAAAAATTAACCTCGATGTTAAATTGGGCGCCGATCGTGACAGGCGCCCCTTGGCAATGTGCACATACCCATCATCGTGCCGGGGCTTGTGTCACCTACGCCAATGGGATCATCGACATTAAATATTAACGCCTTGTGTCATCATCGCCAATGGCACCACCGACGTTAAAGTACGGGTAGGTCGGCATAAGCGCCAGCACAATATCAATCATGAATACCCAAGCCGGCCGCGCGCCCGTTGCACGGCGCCATCGGACATCAAAGCCAAAGGTTAACCCCGATGTTAAATTTGGCGCCGGTGTTAATATTGGCGCCGATCGTGACAGGCGCCCAGGCAGCATAGTGCATCATAGTTGACATCTTACCGGGGCTTGTGTCACCTACGCCAATGGCACCATTGACGTATCGTTTGTGGTGCCGACAATTAATCCGCGCCAAACAAATCGCGGGTGTAGACTTTGCTTTCTACATCGCGGATCTCGTCTACCATGCGGTTGGCAACGATCACGTCGGCGCGTTGTTTGAAGGTATCCAAGTCTTTGATCACGTCTGAGTTAAAGAAGGTGTCTTCTTCAAGCACTGGCTCGTATACCACCACGTCAATGCCTTTGGCTTTAATCCGTTTCATGATCCCTTGGATGGCCGAAGCGCGGAAGTTATCTGAACCAGACTTCATCACCAGGCGATATATACCTACCACTTTGGGTTCGCGGTTGATAATGGCGTTGGCAATAAAGTCTTTGCGAGTGGTGTTGGCGTCAACGATGGCTTGAATGATGTTATTGGGCACGTCTTGGTAATTGGCCAATAGTTGACGGGTGTCTTTTGGCAGGCAGTAACCGCCGTAGCCAAAGGAGGGGTTGTTGTAGTGATCGCCAATGCGAGGGTCTAACCCTACCCCTTCAATGATCTGGCGCGCGTCTAAACCGTGGGATTCGGCGTAGCTGTCCAGCTCGTTAAAATACGCGACCCGCATCGCCAAGTAGGTGTTGGAGAAGAGTTTCACCGCTTCAGCTTCAGTGGAGTGGGTAAACAAGACCGAGATACCCGATTTGGCCGCGCCTTGTTGTAACAGCGTGGCGAACTGGCGCGCGCGCTCGGATTGCTCACCAACAATGATCCGTGACGGGTACAAGTTATCGTAAAGCGCTTTGCCTTCGCGCAAAAATTCGGGTGAGAAGAGAATGTTTTCGCAACCCATTTGTTGCTTGATTTTTTCCGTGTAACCCACTGGTACCGTCGATTTGATCACCATCACCGCATTGGGGTTAATCGCCATCACATCTTTAATCACCGATTCGACCGAGCTGGTATTAAAGTAGTTGGTTTCGGGGTCGTAATCGGTGGGGGTGGCAATCACCACAAAGTTAGCGCCTTGGTAGGCCTGCTCTTTGTCTAGGGTAGCAGTAAAGTTCAGTGGTTTTTCTGCTAAAAACTGTTCTATTTCGGCATCGACAATCGGGGATTGTTGGTTGTTAAGAAAGTTGACCTTTTCTTCCACAATGTCGAGTGCGACCACTTCATTGTGTTGCGCCAGTAGCATGGCGTTCGACAGGCCGACGTAACCTGTTCCAGCAACGGCAATTTTCATTGGTTTTCCTTAAGTAATGTCTGGAAAAATGGTATCACGTGGGAAGGCGAGAGACTAGAGGCTAGAGGCTAGAGGCTAGAGGCTAGAAAACATCCTAGGGCCCGCTCTGAGCTCTTTCTAGTCTCTAGCTTCTAGAAGCGAAGCGTCTCGTCTCTTTCCATACTCCGTAGTCGGTATTCCCATTCACGAATACTGATTATGGAATACTGAGCTCCTAGGGCCTAGGCTCCTAGGCCCTAGGACCTGCTTTACTTGCCCAACTTAATCTCGCTTGAAGGCGAAGCGGACTAATACAATGGCAACGCCGAGCATGCCGCCGAGTAAGGTGCCTAATACCGCAATTAACGCGCGTTTGGGCTTGTCGCGGCTAAGGGGCGTGGCTGGGTTTTCTAGCACACTATAGGGTTGTACTTGCACATCACTGCGCTCTATCGTATTCAAGGTATCTAACTTAGCCATCAGTGGGCTTAGCTGTGGCTCAAGCACACTTGGATCCTTGAGGCTTTTTAATACATTGAGTTTCGCTTCGATCGCGCTGGCACCCATTTGGATGGGGAAGAGATCTTGCTCGCCCAGTGATTGCAAGGGGGCATTCACATTCGCCGCTTTGGCAATGGTAAGTGCGTGCTGGGTGCGTTCAATTTCTTGCTTTAATGCCGTTTTCGCTTGTGCGTTCAAGCTCTTCTTTTGCTGCTGTAAAGCTTGTGTCTCAATCCGAGTCACAGCTGCTAAGTCTTGGTTCAGTTGAGCGTTTAGTTTTTGGTTTACAAATTCAAGATAGTCTGTAAGCAACGTATAGCTGCTGTCAGGTGTTATCGATTGAGCAGACAAAACAACCGTTTCCGTTTGTTTGTCTCTCTCTATGTTAAACCGCTCTAACCAGTTTTGATAAAAGCGACGTCCAGCAAGATCATTCTCTTCCATCGTTGCATCTTCAGCATCGAAACTCGCTTTGATACGCTGGAATTCTTCGTTGTGATTAAAAAAAGCGAGCTTCGTTTGCGTAGCGTTAAACAATGAGATAAAGCGTTGAAAGATACGCTCTCTATCAGCTAAATCCGTCAGTTGTTTGTTTTGTACTACCTCTTTGTTTTCAGTCTCACTCATAGACTTAAAAATAGGTTGGTATTGGTTTACCTGCTGCTGGAACGCTGCCACGTTAGTGACATTAGGTATGGTAACTTCTGCTTTGCTCGACCACCACTCTTGTGCCATGAGCGCATAAGCGACCGCCGCTAACGCAAAAACCACAGTGCAAGCAATAATGGTGAACTTACCCTGCCACAAGGCCGCAAAGAGCTCTCTGAGGTCAATTTCATCATCGTGGGGCTGTTGAAAATATGGAGGCGCCACATACTGAGGCTGTGCGGGTTGCTGTTTATCGCTCACTTTGTTGTCCCTATTGTTTCTTTTTTGGCTGTTAGCTATTCGTTGGCCCTTGGCATTAGCAGTCTCGCCGTCAAGCAATGATGCCGAGCTTACTATCCACGAACATTTAGATGGCGCGTATCATAGCGTTTGCACTCGGGTTGCAAAAGCGCGCGGCAGTTATTTTGCCCCATTTTGCTTCAAATCGCGCTTCTTTGTTTGGGATTTGCRCAACATTTCGTCACGCAGGCATGGGGTTGTCTGTCGATTCTGGCACCAATATGTTTAGGTTGGCTTGACACTCTTTTTGCAACGGCCCCGAGTAATACAGCGATGTTTCCAGGTTGCAGTACCGTCCTTGCCTGGCAGCACTGAGCCAATTATATGATCCAACCGCCATGTGGCTGTCATCGGCCATTACTATTTTGCTGTGCACCCCATCGACGATATGAACGTCAATATCGAGAGTCTGTAGCCGTTCGATACACTGGTCGAGTTGTTGCTGCTTTTGTGGATCGTGGCGGTTGTTATGTGTGGTATTAAAGTGCCTGTCGGTATAAATCGTGACCTTCACGCCACGCTGAACCGCCTTTTGCATCGCGTTATCTAACCCAGTTTCCTGGAGCGTTCTCGCTTGCAGCCAAGGCGATACAATATCAATCCGCGATTCGGCATGTTCTAGCAGGGTGTGGACGAAATGATCATGTTCTTGCGCATTCCTTAGGGTTTTGGGTTTATCGCTGAAGCGCAATAAATCAGGCCTTTCAACTGGCTCGACCACCAGCGCATTATTATCACGCCATAGCAACATATCGGCCAGCACTTGGCGTGGCGACCCTAAGCGGGCGTGAGTGAGTGTTTGCATATCAGCAAAAACAATAAAGCTGTCTTTCGCGCGTGACACCGCCACGTTAAGCATGGTGGCATCCGTATCTATAAACTGTCCATCTTGATGGCGACTGTACACATGAGAGAAAATCACCAGTTTCCTTTCTGCGCCTTGCAACGAATGCACGGTGCCCACTGTCATTTTTTCGTCTCCATCACAGGGAATACCGTTGTCTTGGCAGGCTTCTTTTATGGCGTTGACCTGCGCTTTAAAAGGGGTGACAACTCCGACAGCCTGTTCTAATGGCGTACCAAATTGCGCTTCTATTTGCTCGCGGTTATCACGAAGCCAATTGGCAATCGCTATTGCTTCAACACGGTTCGAGGTGCTTCCCGCATGCCGGGTCGCGGCACCATCGACATGGGCATAGCCCAATGCTGGAAAACCATTGTTATTTTGATCGTCTGTGTATTCGGCAGGCCCTCGCTTGGGTAAGAGTAAGCCGTTGTAACAGAGTCGATTACAGTATTCGATGATATCGTCGTAGCAACGTCGGTGCTCTCGCAGTAACATCCCAGGCTCTGCATCAGGGTGATAGTGCACATGACTCGCTTGCTGCGCCACATGCATGACACTGCCATGAGTGACTAGGCGTGCTATTTCTTCGGTTTCTTCATAATCATTCGCAAGCTCGGTTAAGCCAGCATTAAATAGATTGCCTTGATCAACCACGGAAGAGAGCGAACGTACTGGTTGGATTTGTTGTGTGTCCCCTATCACTAGCGCCCGTTTAGCAAAGGCCATGCTGGCTCCCGCTACTTCAGGAGAGACCTGCCCAGCCTCATCAACGATCAACCAATCAATACTGTTGAACAAGTAGTCGGTAATAAAGTCCCCAGCGCTGTGACGTTTTATCGTCATGTGAGATGGTAGGGCGTGAAAAGTCGAGACAATGCATGGCGTCAGCATCATGCGCCGACGCCAACGAGACAAGCAGGCCTTTTCGCCATTTTTTTGCGCTTGGCTATCTAGGTTTTGCCCTAGTGCATAACAGGCTAATAACCATCTCACTTCCCAATAATGGACAGTTAGGCGGAAAATTAAAAAACGGATATGGGTATCTAGCCATTTATCGATCGTATCAATATCGGGTATTTGATTTTCGTCACACGGAGACTGAGCACTATATGTTTCAAACAACGTATGACAGGTGTCAACCCACTGTTGCTGATGACTCAGGTATTGCTGCTGACAGTCATATAGCGTATCAAGATGGTACTTTTTCGCGTCTCGCTGTTTTTTCTGCTCGGCGAGTGCTAGCTGAAGGGCAGCTTCAAACTCAGTATCATCCTGTTTTCGATACAATGCTCGTGCAACGTCGCAAAGCTGGGTGTCAATAAAGTGCGCATGGCTTGCTTGACGCTTTCTTTTTACTGCGGGTAAAAAAGCGAGGGTCGACTCAACCAGGGATTCTTTTGATACAAAATAACGCCATTGATTAAGGCTGTTCTTTAGTGTCTGGTAGGCACTTTGATGGTCGGCTAATTCTGCTTCATGGGCTGCTATTACTGCTGCCGGATCGCTACCTAATTGCTGGTCATAAAATTGCCGCTGCTTGTCGTAGCCATGCCAGTCATGCTGAACCTGTTTCAGCTGGCTTATCGCTATTTGCAGCTGCTCATGCAATTGCTGTTTAATTTCCTTTAGCGCCTTTTTAGGCTCATCACTTAAGGTCACGTTAGGAAAGGCATGGCGCGCTTTATCGATAAAATAATGTGTGGCTTTGTAAAGTGTATCCCGATTTTCTAGGCCATTATAAAACGCATCGGTTTGATAGAACTGATCCGCTTCTTTTTGTTTTGATTTGGCTGGTAGGTAGCCACCATAGCTTTTTACATCGGGAAGCCACCGCCCTGACATGGCGCCCTCGCCTTCACCGAAATCTTTACCAAATGCCTCGATAATATTAGTAACCGCTTGGTTGTTGGTGGAAGCCGCGACAATAATAGGCGGCTCACTTTCTTCTAGCGCCGCTTTAGCCCACAGTGAAGCCACGGTCGAGAGCACAAAGGTGGTTTTTCCAGTCCCAGGCGGACCATTAATAGCCAGCATATTTGCTGATTCAATATCTAGGGTGCTGGTCAGGGCATCACGCTGAGCATCGGCTAAGGGAAACGCCTCACCGGAATGCGCAATCCTCGTGCTTATCGACGTGGTGTAGTCTTGGCATGACTGTCTGCTACTGCATGTGTAAGTTGCATAGGTGTTGAGTAACGGCAACGTCGGCTTGTTTTCACGCATCAAGTCATACGCATTGATAATGTGAAACGCGCTGCCTGATGTTTCAATTTTTTCTAGATAAGCACCGTCGCGGGACACTTCATACAAGTCTTTAAAGCCCCTTTSGTCTAGGTAAGCTTGGCAGACTGAGGCGTATAATTCGCGCGCCGTGTGATAGGCCTGATTCCATACCGACGTATGCTGTTCGGGATCTGTACGCTCAATTTCCGCGACGTCAGAATCGGTTAAACATTTTACAGATGCGTTAGATAGAAAGTGGTCGACCTGCTCAACGGTTGATACGGTAATCACGTCTTGATGCTGAGGAGCAAGGGTGTCGCGCGTAACAAAAGGAGCAGACACGGGATAAAGCCGGCCCGATCGCGTTATCCATACAGGACAAATGATCGGCGCAATATGATCCGGCAAGTAACTTGTTTTTTGTTTGCCGTGCTCTATTTTGTTCTGTTTGCTAAACGCAAACGTCCATATATGGGCTTTAACTGCAACGGTCTCCGCCTTTTCGTCTTTGAATAGTTCAGCATCATTTTCTTCTGCTTTAAGACGGCCTTCTCTTAATGAGGACAAGGAGATGTTACGCTTTTGTGCCAACTCCTTACGTTTAAAAACACCCTTGGTGCTGTCAGCATCCGCTAAACAGTTGCGCCAATACGCGGCCCACTTCATCCATTCCATGCTTTATTGCTTATATCTCAAATTTAACTGCGACTAGGTTAGCGTTTTTAGATAAGGGATAAAAGCAACTTAGGCAATTGCTGTGAGGGTGGGAATGGTTTTTTGAAGGTAATTGTTTGGTAAGCGACATCTTCACACACGCTGTACACTTTATGAATAAAATATTACTCATAAGCACTCTAACCTCATTTTAAT
>NZ_MUES01000036.1:0-20158 GCF_001995745.1 Salinivibrio sp. ML323
GAAGATAGCGTTAGTGGTGAGCTATCTAAGAAAATGCGGCTTTAATATGGCGGATATAAGGCAAATACTGGCTTCTATCCGCCAATTTGGGCGTTGGTCGGTAGCGACCACTCTCTAACAAAAAATATCGCGATCGCGGCCTACGGCCGCTTATCAAAAAGAACCCCGCCTAAAAAGGCGGGGTTCGTCAGCAATCTGAGGTGCCCGTCGGCACCTTTTTGCGTTCTCGAGCCTCAAGTGTGAATCACTCTTGTTTCACCAGCCCTTGGTTAATATCGAGCAAGTCTTGCTCAGACAAGGTGCCCATGGCTTGGTGTAAACGTAAACGGCTTAGAATATAGTCGTAGCGTGCATTGGAGAGGTTGCGGTTGGCATCGTAAAGGCGACGCGTGGCATCCAAAACATCGACAATGGTACGTGTACCCACTTCAAAGCCGGCTTCTGTCGCTTCTAACGCAGAGCGCGCAGAAACCACGGTTTGCTCATAGGCACGCAGGGCACCAATTGAGGCATTGATGTCGTTATAGAAGGCACGCACATCTTTTACCGTGCCGCGGTATTTGGCTTCCAGACTTTGTGACGCGGCCACATACTCATGCTGCGCCTTTTCCACATTGGCCGAGGTGCTGCCGCCAGTGAACAGTGGCAAGCTAAAATCGAGCGCAGCCTTCCCCTCGTTGGAATCAATAGAGCCTGGCGTGTGTTGGTTATCAACATCCGTCATCCCGTATTGTGCGCTGAAGGTCAGCGTGGGCAGGTGGCCGGTTTTGGCCAGCTTAATCTGCTCTTTGGCGGTATCACGGGCAATGCGGTTAGCGAGCAACTCGAGGTTTTTCTCTTCGGCGATTTTGACCAGTGCGGCCGGTTGCTGCTGCGGGTTACTGGCACTAAAACGTTCAGTGTCGAGCACGCGTAAGTCTCTCGGGGCTTGGCCGGTGATCTCTCGCAAGCCTTCATAGCTGTTGGTGAGCGCATTTTCGGCCAAGATTTCATCGGCGAGCACAGCGTCATACTGCGCTTGAGCATCATGCACATCGGTAATTGCCGAAAGGCCCACTTCAAAACGTTGCTTGGTTTGTTCAAGCTGACGGCCCACCGCCGCTTTTTCTGCCTGAATAAATTCAAGCTTATCCATGGCGCGGAGCACGTCAAAATAGGCTTGGGCCACGCGTAGCATTAATCCTTGCTGCTGGGCGGCATAGGTCGCATCTAGCTGGCGGGCCTGCATTTCGCTGATATCCAGGTTGACCCAGCTATCACGTTTGAAAAGCTGTTGGCTTAAGCTGATATCGGCACTGGTGACATCATTATCGTTGCTGTCTTTAGTGTCATTACGTTGGATCGTGTAACTGGCGTTAAGTGCAATTTGTGGTAGCAAGGTGCCACGAGTTGCATCCACAGCAGAAAACGCTGCGTCGCGCTCGGCCGCTGCTTGATTAAGAGTGGGATCGCTTTGCTTCGCTTGTTGATAAATTTGGGCGAGATCATCGGCAAGGGCTGCACTGCTTACGCTGCCGAGTGCCAAGCTTAACGCCAAAGGGAGCAATTTTTTCATAGATGGAATCCCTGAATCTGTGCGATTGGATAAATAAACGTCCACTAGCTTAACGCAATTATGCTTGCGTGAAACTGACAATTTGTTAGGACATTGAGTGTAAACTATCCAATTTGCAAATGGGACTGAAAAATAGTTGTAACTTTTATCAAAAAAGTTAAGTTTGTGGGGTGCGAGAAAGACGCGCGTTGGCGATCGGCACAGGCCAGCGGGTCTAGGCGTGACTCAGCACTTCAGTTCGTCAGCTCGTGTCAGCGAGGATAAGGAGCCCGCATGTCAGACTATCCGCCCGGACAATTCGATCGCGACGATATTGTGATCGAGGATATTTCGCCGCTTTATCAAGGTTTCTTTTCCATTCAGCGCTATCAGTTTCGCCATCGTTTGTTTGAAGGCGGCTGGAGTGGCTCTGTGGTGCGGGAGTTGTTTGAACGTGGCCACGCGGTGGCTGTTTTGCCGTATGATCCCGTACGTGATGAAGTGGTGATGCTTGAGCAAATCCGCGTGGGGGCGATGGCAGCAGGCGCGACACCATGGCAACTGGAAATTGTGGCTGGGATGATAGACAAAGACCAATCCCCCGAGCAGGTTGCCCACCGTGAAGCGCGAGAAGAAGCGGGGCTATTACTGCATCAAATGGAGCGTGTTACCCGTTATTTATCCAGCTCTGGTGGCTGCTCTGAACAGTTGGATGTGTTTGTCGCGATTGTTGATGCCTCGGAAGCTGAAGGCGTACACGGCCTCGACAGTGAAAACGAAGACATTTTGGTGCATCGATTGTCTCGCCAACACGCCTATCAAAAAGTGGTTGATGGCGAGATTGAAAACGCCGCTTCAATTATTGCGTTGCAATGGTTGGAACTCAATGCCAGTCGGTTACGTCAAAGCTATAATGAACAAAACAGTAAATAGACAGTAGGTGCGTGTGAAAACAGAATATCGCGTCGACTTGCCAGCGATGATGCGCTTGTATGAAACCAACTATGCCAAACTTGTCCGTTTGATGCCCAAGCGTGACGAGGTGGGACAGGTGTGTCGATACGATATCCAAGGGCAGGAATATGCCTTGGTCGTGCGTGAGTCAACCCGCTATACCACCTTACTGGATATTGCGCAGTTGAGCCCAGGCGCCGCACCCGATTATTTACGTGCTAACCTGACAGTGCGCTTGTATCACGATGCACGGGTCGCGGAAGTGTGTACCACGCAGCAGATTTCACGCTTAAAACCACGTTATGATTACCCGAATCCGCGTATGCATCAGCGCGACGAAAAACATCAGGTTAATGCATTTTTATCGGATTGGCTTGGCCACTGCTTACGCCGTGGCGTGGTGGCGTCTGATCCTATGTATAAATCATCGTTAAACTAAACCAGCAAAGGTATTTTCAACGTTGCAGTCTTGCCAGATAGATAACGCCGACGGCGATTGTATTCGTCTTTTGCAAATCACCGACACACACCTGTTTGCGAGTGAGCAGGGTAGCTTGCTGGGTATTAATACGCTTCGCAGCTACCATGCGGTGCTGGATGCCATCAGTGCCACTGACCCGACTTTTGACGCTATTATTGCCACGGGGGATCTGTCCCAAGATCACTCTGCCTTATCGTATCGTCGTTTTGTCGACGGTATCGCCCGGTGGTCACAGCCTTGCTTTTGGCTTCCGGGGAATCATGATTATCAGCCAGAAATGAGCGCGGTATTACAGTCAAATACCCTTCGCTCTTGCTCGCAAGTCCTGTTGGGGGAGCACTGGCAAATGGTGCTGCTCGACAGTCAGGTGGCCGGTGTGCCGCACGGTGAGTTATCACAAGTGCAACTGAACCTTTTGGATACACACTTAAGCGCGCACCCTGAACGTCATGCGTTGGTGTTGCTGCACCACCATCCGTTGGATGCAGGAAGCACCTGGTTAGATCAGCACAAACTGGCTAATCGAGAGGCATTCTGGCAAGTGATGGCGCGTCACCCTCAAGCGAAAATTGTGGTGTGTGGGCATATTCATCAGGCATTGGATGTGGGTTATCAAGGCACGCGTGTGATGGCGGCGCCCTCCACCTGTATCCAGTTTATGCCGGACTCACACGACTTTGCGCTCGACAACCAGAACCCAGGTTGGCGCTGGCTTGAGCTGTATGACGACGGACGCGTAGACACGCAAGTGGTGCGTATAACCGGTCAGCATTTTCGGCCAGACTTCGATTCCAGCGGATATTAATCATGCCATCAGCGTTGCTTTATCTTCATGGCTTTAACAGCTCGCCGCAATCGTTAAAGGCGAGACAGATGCAAGCCTATTGCGCCCAACATCGTAGTGATATTGAGGTGTTGGTGCCACAACTGCCCAGTCACCCTGAGCCCACCGTGCAGTTGCTGACAGAACTGATCACGCGCTTTAGCGAAACCCATCGACTGGGTTTGGTGGGAAGTTCGTTGGGGGGCTTTTTGGCCACCTGGCTGAGTGAGCGTTATCAACTGCCCGCTGTGCTGGTTAATCCCGCCGTTCGCCCTTACGAACTCTTGCAAGATTATGTTGGGGAACAAGTTAATCCTTACACCCAAGAACGCTACACCCTCGAGGCCGCCGATATCCACGCCCTGCGTGAGATTGATGTGCCTGTCTTATCTCATCCTGAGCGATTTTGGTTATTGCAACAGGAAGGTGATGAGGTGCTGGACTATCGCCAAGCAGTGGAAAAATTCAGTGCCAGTCAACAAACGGTTGAGCCGGGAGGCGACCATAGCTTTGTGGGCTTTGAACGTTACTGTGGGGATATCCTCCAGTTTCTTGGTCTCTAGCGCACTATCACGCCAGAGGCATTGAAACAGAGGCACGCAGACGCAGGCTCGTGCTATCTTAGCCTTTACTTCCCAGCAGACGGATAGCAGCTCACAGAAACTTGTGGCAATCTGGCACCGCGCTTGACAAGCGGATCCCCCTTGCTGACCATGTCATCACATTTATTAAGCCAATCGATTATGACAGAACAAAATTATAACGCAGGATCGATAGAAGTCCTCAATGGGCTCGAGCCCGTGCGCCGACGCCCCGGTATGTATACAGATACCAGTCGCCCTAACCATCTTGGGCAGGAAGTCATCGACAATAGTGTTGATGAAGCGTTAGCCGGCCATGCCAGCAAGATTGATGTGATTCTCCATGCCGACCAATCACTGGAAGTGATTGATGATGGTCGTGGTATGCCGGTTGATATTCACCCCGAAGAGGGCGTCTCTGGGGTTGASCTGATTCTATGCAAACTGCATGCGGGCGGTAAGTTCTCCAACAAAAGCTACCAATTTAGCGGTGGTTTACACGGGGTGGGGATCTCCGTAGTCAATGCGCTGTCTCATCGGGTAGAGATTACCGTTAAGCGCGATGGTCAAGTCTACGACATTGCCTTTGAAAACGGCGACAAAGTACAAGATTTAACCGTGACCGGTACCTGTGGTCGTCGCAACCGTGGCACGCGCGTTCACTTTTGGCCAGATGGCCAATTTTTTGATTCTGACAAGTTTTCACTGGCCCGTCTTAAAACCATCTTAAAAGCCAAGGCAGTGCTGTGCCCGGGACTGACGGTCAATCTCACTGATAAAAACACCGATGAGGCCACATCCTGGTGTTACCAGGATGGGTTGAAAGACTACCTCGCTGACAGTGTCAAAGGCTATGAAGTTCTGCCGGAAACACCTTTTATCGGCGAATTCAGTGGCCAGACCGAAGCCGCGGATTGGGCGGTTATTTGGTTGCCAGAAGGGGGCGAGCTAACGACAGAAAGCTATGTCAACCTGATCCCAACGGCACAAGGTGGCACGCATGTGAATGGCTTGCGCCAAGGGATGCTGGAAGCGATGCGCGAATTCTGTGAGTTCCGTAACCTTCTCCCGCGCGGCGTTAAGCTGACCGCCGACGATATCTGGGAGCGTTGTGCCTACGTGCTCTCGGTTAAAATTCAAGACCCACAGTTTGCGGGGCAAACCAAAGAGCGCTTGTCCTCTCGTCAATGTGCGGCGTTTGTGTCTGGGGTGGTCAAAGATGCCTTTAGTTTGTGGCTCAATGAGCGTCCCCACCTTGCTGAGCGTTTGGCGGAAGTGTGTATTGCCAGTGCCCATCGCCGCATGCGTGCCGCGAAAAAGGTGGTGCGTAAGAAGGTGGCATCAGGCCCCGCGCTACCCGGAAAGCTCACAGATTGTGCGATGCAAGACTCGAGTCGCACCGAGCTATTTTTGGTTGAGGGGGACTCGGCAGGTGGGTCAGCTAAGCAGGCTCGGGATCGCGAATTTCAAGCGGTGATGCCGCTTCGAGGTAAGATCCTCAATACATGGGAAGTCTCCGCAGACCAAGTATTGGCCTCTCAAGAAGTACATGATATCTCTGTGGCGCTGGGCATTGACCCTGATTCTGGGGACTTGGGGAATCTTCGTTACGATAAAATCTGCATCCTCGCCGATGCGGACTCCGATGGCCTACATATTGCGACCTTACTATGTGCACTCTTTGTGCAGCACTTTAGATCCTTGGTTCAGGCTGGCCATGTGTACGTGGCGATGCCGCCGCTTTACCGCATTGATTGTGGCAAAGAGGTTTTTTATGCCTTGGATGAAGATGAAAAAGCAGGGATCCTTGAGCGTTTGAGCAATAAACGCGGCAAAATCAATGTGCAACGCTTTAAAGGCTTGGGGGAAATGAACCCATTACAGCTGCGTGAAACTACCATGGATCCCAATACCCGTCGCCTGGTTCAGCTCACCATTGATGATGATGAGCAGACGCAGCAACTGATGGACATGCTGCTGGGTAAAAAACGGGCAGAGGACCGCCGTCATTGGTTGCAGCAAAAAGGCGATATGGCCGAGCTTATCGATATCTAAATTACTATAACGGGATCTAATTCGCATGACAGAGGTGACTTATGATGGGGTAGAGCAGCTTGCTCTGCGCCAGTTCACTGAGGACGCATACCTCAATTACTCGATGTACGTCATCATGGATCGCGCACTGCCGTTTATCGGCGATGGCTTAAAGCCAGTGCAGCGCCGGATCATTTACGCGATGTCAGAGCTGGGGCTATCGGCCACGGCAAAATATAAAAAATCGGCGCGTACTGTCGGGGATGTATTGGGTAAATACCATCCTCATGGCGACTCGGCGTGTTACGAGGCCATGGTATTGATGGCTCAGCCGTTTTCCTATCGTTATCCGCTGGTGGACGGTCAGGGTAACTGGGGGGCACCTGACGATCCTAAATCGTTTGCGGCGATGCGTTACACGGAATCACGTTTATCACGCTTCTCTGAAGTGTTGCTGCAAGAACTCGGGCAAGGGACGGTTGAATGGGGGCCTAATTTTGATGGCACCATGAAAGAGCCTAAAACCTTGCCGGCACGCTTACCGCATATTCTCCTCAATGGGATCACCGGGATTGCGGTGGGGATGGCGACAGATATTCCGCCACATAATGCGCGTGAGCTTGCTAATGCCTTGGCCGCAATGATCGATAAGCCGAGCCTGGACTTAGACGGTGTACTAGAGCATGTGCAGGGGCCTGACTACCCCACCGAAGCGGAAGTGATCACGCCGAAGTCAGATTTGAAAAAGCTCTATGCGAGCGGCCGTGGCTCTATCAAAATGCGCGCGCTGTGGCATAAAGAAAGCAATGAAATCGTGATCACTGCGCTGCCTCATCAAGTGTCGGGCGCTAAGCTGCTAGAGCAAATCGCCAATCAAATGCGGGCGAAAAAGCTGCCGATGGTGGACGATCTCCGTGATGAGTCGGATCATGAAAACCCGACCCGGATTGTGATTGTGCCGCGCTCTAACCGTGTCGATTGTGATCAACTGATGGATCACTTGTTCGCCTCGACCGATCTAGAGAAGAACTACCGCGTTAACCTCAATATGATTGGCCTGGATGGACGCCCGCAAGTTAAAGGCTTACAGGGCATCTTATCTGAGTGGTTAACGTTCCGCCGCCAGACGGTGAGACGTCGCCTTGAACATCGGCTGGAAAAAGTCCTCGCTCGCCTGCATATTCTAGAGGGCTTACTCGCCGCTTACCTGAACATTGATGAGGTGATTGAAATCATCCGCAGTGAGGATGAGCCAAAAGCCGAGCTGATTGCACGTTTTGGTTTGAGCGAGAAACAGGCAGAGGCGATCCTTGAGATCAAATTACGCCAGTTAGCCAAGCTTGAGGAAATCAAGATCCGTGGTGAGCAAGATGAATTGAGCAAAGAGCGCGATAAGCTCGAGAAACTGCTTGGCTCCGATCGTCGCTTGAATACCTTAATCAAAAAAGAAATCCTCGCGGATGCGGAAAAATACGGGGACGACCGCCGTTCCCCGCTGGTTGAGCGAGCAGAGGCCAAAGCGTTAACCGAGCGTGACTTGGTCCCCAGCGAACCCATCACTGTGGTGCTCTCAGATAAAGGGTGGATCCGCCACGCCAAAGGGCATGATGTGGATGCCTCTGGCCTTAACTACAAAGCAGGCGACAAGTTCCTCGACGCAGCACCGGGAAAAAGTAATCAACCCGCGGTTTTCCTGGGGTCTGATGGTCGCAGTTATGCCATAGAGTCGCACACTTTGCCATCAGCACGCAGCCAAGGTGAGCCGATTACTGGGCGAATTAATATCACCCCAGGCTCGTCGATTCGTCATGTACTAATGGCCGATGAGGGACAGTTCACATTGGTGGCCTCGGATGCCGGTTATGGGTTTGTCTGCAAGCAAGCGGATATGTTATCCAAAAACCGTAGCGGTAAGGCCTTACTGACCGTGCCTGATCAGGCTGAAGTGATGCCGCCACGCCAGGTTGTTGATTTGGAAAGCGATTTGATTGTCGCGATTTCCAATGAAGGCCGCATGCTGGTGTTCCCGGTCCATGAGCTTCCGCAACTGAGTAAAGGGAAAGGGAATAAGATCATTAATATTCCTGGCGCACGTGCCAAATCACGTGAAGAGGTGTTAAGTCAACTGTATGTGGTGCCGGCCAATGCCGGGGTGACCTTGCACGCTGGGAAACGCAAACTGACCTTAAAACCGGATGATCTCACGCATTATCGTGGCGAGCGAGGTCGACGAGGCAGTATGCTGCCGCGTGGTCTTCAGCGTGTCGATCACATCGAGATCCTGCCCGAACGCTAAGTCGCTACCGCCCCTGACTCCAGGGGCGGAGCGGGTGCATTTTTGCGCTGAATCGGTATACTGACTCGCCTTTCACGCCTGCTCTTTGGAGAGAGAAATGATTTTTGTCGTGCGACTGCTGGCTTTATTGATTGTCGCTGTTTTACTGTTTGTTTTTGGTGGGTTGTATTGCTTGTTAAGCCCTCGCAATCCTCGTAATTGCTACCATATCAGTAAGTGGTTTGGACGCCTCTCTGTTTTGTTCGGGATTCGCCTTGAACTGCGCTTCGCGGAAGGGGCCCCGCGTGAGCCTGGCGCTAGCGTGTGTATTGCCAACCACCAAAGTAATTGGGATATGGTGACCTTATCGAATGCGTTGATGCCTGGCGCGGTCACCGTGGGTAAGAAAAGCCTGTTATGGATCCCCATTTTTGGCCAGCTGTATTGGCTCACGGGCAACGTGTTGATTGATCGTGCCAATCGTAGTAAAGCCATGGGCACCATTGCACAGGTCACAGAGAAAATCCGAGCCAAACAATTAAGCGTATGGTTATTTCCTGAAGGGACACGCTCACGTGGACGTGGTTTGTTACCTTTCAAAACCGGCGCATTTCATGCTGCTATTGGCGCGAACGTCCCCTTGATTCCAATCGTATGTAGCTCGACACATCACCTAAAAGCGAACCGTTGGAACAACGGCCATGTGATTGTTGAAGTGATGGCGCCGATTTCGTCAACGGGCTACGATAAAGACAATGTCCGTGACCTCGCTAAGCATTGCCATCAGGTGATGAAAAACAAGCTCGAACAGCTTGATGCAGAAGTGGCGGAGCGCAACCAAGGCGTTCGCTAATTGAGGATAGGTTTATGACTTCAGCCCAGCGCCACCATGTGGTTTTGGTGTCACCGAGCGGTGAACCTCAAGGGATCGCTGAAAAGTTGGAGGCCCATCAGCAAGGATGGCTGCACCTGGCCTTCTCAGTGATGTTGTTTCGTTGCAACGAACAGGGTGAGCGTGAGTACTTGCTGCAGCGTCGCGCGTTGGACAAGTATCACAGTGGCGGGCTGTGGACCAATACGTGCTGCTCGCACCCCAAACAAGATGAGCCGGTTGCAGCGGCGGCGAAACGGCGTTTATACGAAGAGCTAGGCATTGCGCGCCCGCTTGATTTTACCCTGGGCCCGTGTTTTGAATACCGTGCCGAGTTGGATAACGGGTTGATAGAGCATGAATGGGACCAAGTCATCGCCTGTGAAGTCAGCCATGTCGACATGATCCCTAACCCAGATGAAGTAGCAGACTGCCGCTGGTGGTCTGAAGGGGAAGTCAAGCAGGCGATGGTGGATGCTCCCGAGCGCTTCACCGCTTGGTTTGCTGACGTTTTATCACGTATCGATGTGATGGCGCGCTGTTGATAAGCGTGTGCCATGCAACCACGAGATAAAAAAGCGGCGCCTGGAGGCGCCGGTTTTGCGTTAGCTTTTGGTTGAAGTAGCTTTTCGCTGAAATAGCTTTTCGTTGCCGTCGCTTACCAATTAGGCTTGGCGCACCGCAATCGCTTCAATTTCGATATCAACATCCTTGGGCAGGCGTGCGACTTCAACGCATGAACGAGCAGGATAGCTTTCCACACCGTGCTCATCGAAGAACGCACCATACACTTTGTTGACATCGGCAAAGTCTTCCATATTTTTGACAAACACAGTGAGCTTAACAATATCATTCACTTTAAGCCCAGCAGCTTCAACCACTGCTTTAACGTTGTCGAGAGACTGACGTGTTTGTGCGGTGATTTCAGGCGAGATCTGGCCAGTCACTGGGTTGACGGGAATTTGACCTGAGGTCACCACCATGTTGCCAAGGTCAACGCCTTGCGAATACGGACCAATAGCTTCTGGTGCCTGCTCGGTTTGCAGTACTTGGGTCATTGTTAGTTCCTTTGTTATAAAAAGCGACACCTATAGTCTGCAACGGTTAGCTTGCCACGTAAAGCCGTTTACTCAGGGGCGAGGCGGTCTCGAATCACTTGTTCGCAGGCGGCAAGCTCATTGAGCTGGCGGGGGGCCACCAGGACAGTGTCGTTCCCGCCAACCGTTCCTAAGATCAAAGGATGTCGGTGCAAGTCGAGTAAGCGAGCGATCAACTGTGCGCCGCCTGGATGCGTTTTCACGACCACCATGGCTTGGCTACAGGTGATGTCATCGATTTGCGAGCCGACAGAAGATACCGCGTAGACAGGCTCCATGTCTCCGCTGAGCGCGTAGACCTTTTGCCCATGCGCATTGGGCACTTTGGCGACCCCGAGCTTGGATAGTAGGCGTGAAACGGTCGACTGGCTGACATCAAGATAGCCAAGTTGGACCAATTGCTGGCGCACGGCGTCTTGGGTGGTAAAGCTTTGCGTTTGCAGCAGGTGTCGACACGCAGAGAGGATATCGTCCTCTGGTGTGGCGGTTTCTACCGATAGAATTGCATCATTAACCACGGGCAACCCCTTATAATAAACGGCATTTCACGTCTATATCAGTGTATAAAGCTGATAATGCGTGATTCAATCGCATATGCTATCAGTTGCTTTTATAGGAAACTTTGATGGGTGTCACTGGGTGGTATCAATATTGAGAAATAGGGCGCCGAGCGGCGCCCAGAGTCAGATGGCGTTAATCGCCAAGGGTGGCAACCATTACCGCTTTGATGGTGTGGAGGCGGTTTTCTGCTTCGTCAAACACAATCGAGCAGTCTGACTCAAACACATCTTCGGTGACTTCTAGGCCTTTTAACCCATACTTTTCTTCGATTTCTGCCCCTACTGTGGTCTCGTTATTATGGAAGGCAGGGAGACAGTGCATGAATTTCACGTGCGGGTTCCCCGTGGCTTTCACCACATCCTTATTAACTTGATAGGGTTTCATCATCGCGACGCGCTCGTCCCACGCTTCTTTAGACTCTCCCATCGACACCCAGACATCGGTGTACAAGAAGTCACAATCTTTCACGCCTTCTTGTACGTCTTCGGTGAGCGTAATGCGTGCGCCGGTTTGCTCTGCGATTTCGCGGCATTGTGCGACGAGATCTTCTTCCGGCCAGAATGCTTTCGGAGCCACTAAGCGAATATCCATTCCCACTTTCGCGGCACCGACCATCAGGGAGTTCCCCATATTGTTTCGGGCATCGCCGAGGTATGCAAAGCGCATTTCGTGTAACTGCTTGCCGCGGCCATGTTCGAGCATGGTCATTAAGTCAGCCAAAATTTGCGTAGGATGAAACTCGGTGGTTAACCCATTCCAGACAGGTACCCCTGCGAACTCACCCAGCTCTTCGACAATATCCTGGCCAAAGCCACGGTACTCAATGCCGTCATACATCCGCCCCAATACGCGAGCGGTGTCCTTCATCGATTCTTTATGGCCAATTTGTGAGCCTGTTGGGCCGATGTAGCTCACCTGGCCGCCTTGATCAAACACAGCGGTTTCAAAGGCACAACGGGTGCGTGTTGACGACTTTTCAAAGATCAGAGCAATGTTCTTACCTTTCAGACGCGGTGTTTCATAACCGTTGTATTTGGCTTTTTTGAGTTCAATCGCCATGTCGATAAAGTGTTGGATCTCACGAGGTGTGAAGTCCAGCAGTTTTAAAAAGTTACGGTTGCGTAGGTTAAAAGCCATAATGGGCAATCCTCTTTGTTATGGGTCTCAGGCTTGTGCAGGCGCAGGTTGGCCGTGAGAAATATTGTTGTTATTGACTGAGTGTGGACGAATACGTGTGCCGGCTTGGCCTGCTAAAATCGCAAGACCATCTTCGAGGGCACCAATCCCTACTAGCTTGCCGCCTTGGCGAATAAACTCGCAGGAGGCATCGATTTTTGGCCCCATAGAGCCGGCATCGAAGGTATATTGGCTGAGAGCATCGGGCGTTGTGTCGGCAAGTGCGCGTTGATTGGGCTCACCATAATTTAGGTAAACCGCGTCGGCATCGGTCAAAATAAGCAGCGCATCGGCATTGATTTGACGGGCGAGAAACGCAGCAGACATATCTTTATCAATGACCGCTTCAATACCTTTGAGTTGCCCCTCCTCTTGAATGACTGGGATACCGCCACCGCCGGTACAAATCACTAAATGCCCCTGTTTGATCAAACTGGCAATGGCATCATCCTCAATAATGCCAGTGGGTTGCGGGCTAGGTACCACCCGACGGAAATATTGGCCATCCGGTTTAATATCCCAGCCATACTTGTCAGCAAGCTGATTCGCCTCTTGTTGGTCATACACAGGGCCAATCGGTTTGGTGGGATTGGCGAATGCCGGATCCTTGGGATCCACCGTCATTTGCGTGAGCATGCAAGATACGTGTTGCTCTGGTGCTAAGTTATGTAGCTCTTGCATCAGCATATAGCCAATCATGCCCTGGGTTTCAGAGCCAAGTACATCTAAAGGGTAAGGAGTAACGGATTTGTATTCGAGCCCCTGCAGGGCTAGTAAGCCAACTTGGGGGCCATTACCGTGGACAAGCACTACATTGTATTGCTCACCAATTGCCGCGATGGTTTTCGCCGCTTTGGCAATGTTGGCGCGTTGAATGTCGGCTTCTAAAGGCTCGCCTCGACGCAGGAGGGCGTTGCCACCTAATGCAACGACGACAGTGGGTTTATTCATAATCATACTCTCTACAGTCGGTGGGGGCTGAGCCAGGCGCTCAGCCCATGCGAGGATTAAATACCATCACGATGAATCGGGCAGCTCATGCAGCGTGCGCCGCCGCGGCCGCGACCTAGCTCATCACCCGGGATGGAGAGAACAGTGATCCCGGCTTTGTCGTATTTCTCGTTGGTATAAGTGTTGCGCTCGTAGCCGACGATCACACCTGGGCGAACGGTCAAGACGTTGTTGGCGTCATTCCACTGTTCACGTTCCGCTTCAAAGCTATCGCCGCCCGTGGTGATCAGGTTCAGTGGGCCGACATCGAGGGCTTTTTCGATGGCGGTGAGGAAGTAGTCTTCTTCGCGCACATTGAGGTGGCCACTACGGTCACCGGTCAGACTCCAACATTGGATGTCTTTGCGAATCACTTCGGGGTACACCGAGAAGGTGTCTTCACGCATGTGAGTCATCACGGTATCCAGATGCATGCAGGAGCGATGTTTTGGCAGCTCCATGGCAATCACTTGCTTGGCTTGGCCGTGTTTGAACAGGCTGGATGCGAGGTTTTCCACCCCTTGTGGCGTAGTGCGTTCAGACATGCCAATCAATACCACGCCTTTCCCTAAGACAGTGACATCGCCGCCTTCAATGGTGGCATTGTCATAATCAATATTCTCGCCACCGAAGTAGGTAATAAAGTCGCCGTTCGCAAAGCGAGGGTGCCATTTGTAGATGGCCCGCAAGTGGTTCGTTTCACGCTTACGTGCGGGCTTGGCCATGGGGTTAATCGACACACCACCATATAACCAGCACGAGGTGTCACGTGTGAATAAGTGGTTAGGCAAGGGGTCAATGATAAAGTCGGATGGGGCGTGCATCGCTTGTAACATCGAGGTCGAGGCAATCGGTAGCTCGGAGTACGCTAGCCCCCCTAAGAACATGGAGGCGAGTTCGTGGTGGGGGAGATCATTGAGGTAGCAGCGAATATCGTTCGCAAATGACGGACCAAAGGTATAGTCCGAGATCTTAAGGTTCATCAGCCAGGCTTTGGCTTCGGGGACATCCAGGGTTTCGGCAAGGAGGTTTTGCAGCAATAACACCTCAACGCCCTGATCGCGTAGCGTTTGAGCGAATTTGTCATGCTCTTCCCCCGCCCGTTCCACTGACAGAACATCGTCGAAAAGTAAATCATGACAGTTTGAGGGGGTCAGGTGGGTTAAAGCACGCTCGGGGCGGTGCAACATCACGGTGCGTAATTGACCAATTTCAGAGCCGACATAGAAGTTGTTCATCTTTCTTTCTCCGTTTATCTCTGCTTGGCTTTTTATCGGAAGGGAAATAAAAAGTGCAGGTTTCTTATTGGGTACAGATTTATTCTAACGCGGTGAGCCGGTTGAACTTGAAGTTAGATCACATTGAAAACACTGCCTACGTTTCGGGGTTTTTACCCTGTGTTAATGGTATTTATGGCAGCATTGAAAAATGGTTTTTAATATTTAGTCACTTTTACTGAGTGCTTAGCGATATTATTTTTAAAGTGCTAGGTTTTTAGCGGTGGGTTTATACTTTTTATGCCTTTTTTATTTTGTTTCCATTTCACCTTATGCGGATTAAATGAATGATTATCTGTAGTGGTTTTTATATTTAACAAATGCCGACCGATTTTTGTTTTTATTTGTGATGACGATCGGTATTAAATCGCTTTGTGTTAATAATGTAATCTCAGTGTGAACGGAGTGGGGAAGCGTGCGCGGATAGCGGGGGACGTGATAGATATAAAAAAGCGCACTGCTTGATAGCAGTGCGCGCTACGCTAAGTTGATGACTGATATTATAACATGACGCCAAGGCTAAGCATGGCCATGATCATAATGGTAAGAATGCCAAGCAAGGGGGCGACCCATTTTATCCATTTCGCATAAGGCACGCGGGCAATGGCCAAACCCCCCATGACTACGCCGGAGGTAGGTGTAACGAGATTGACGATCCCCGAAGCCGATTGATAGGCGGTTACCACCAATTCGCGCCCGACGTTCGCAAAGTCGGCCAATGGTGCCATAATTGGCATGGTGAGCACTGCCAAGCCAGATGAGGAAGGCACCAAGAATGACAATAATACTTCCAACCAATACATCACGTTAATAAAGACGAAAGAAGATAAACCGCTGACTAAGCTCTCGGCACTATTAAGGATGGTGTCGGTAATCATGCCTTTATCCATAATCACCACGATCCCACGGGCAATGCCGATGATCAGCGCTACACCGAGTAGGTCTCTTGCCCCATCAATAAAGCTGGTGGTGATTTCTTCTTCGCTCATGCGTGCAATCAAGCCAATGATGATCGCAGCCCCCAGGAAGACGGCGGAGATCTCTGCCATCCACCACCCGAGCGAGGAGACGCCATAAATCATGACCGCGAATGCACCGGCAAAAATGGTAAGGATGACCTTACGTGTGGCGGTGAAGTCTAGGCTTTGATTATCATCGTGCTCGCCAAGGAAATGTTTTTTATTACTTTCATACTGGTCATAAACAATGGATTGGCTTTGGTCAGCGCGTACTTTTCGAGCATAGCGCATGACATAGGCGACACAAATGAGCCAACCAATGGCCAAAATGGCGAGACGCAGCAGAATACCGTCGGTAAAAGGAATGCCTGCGGCATTGGCAGCAATCACAGTCGCAAACGGGTTAATGGTTGAGCCTAATGTGCCAATACCTGCGCCAAGTAGCACGGTGGCAGCGGCAACGACAGGATCAAAACGCGCGGCCATCATCACAGGCACGAGTAGCGTATAAAAAGGCAATGACTCTTCCGCCATACCATAAATAGTGCCCCCGGCGGCAAATAAGCCCATCAAAATGGGGATCATCCACTCTTCGCGTCCCTCCAGGCGTTTAGTGACGCGTTCAATCCCCGCATCAATGGCACCGGTTTTGGTGACCAGCCCTAAAAAGCCACCAATGATCAGAATGAACAGCGAGACATCAATGGCGGCGGCTTCATACGTTTGGTGGTTATAAAAGCCATCAATGGGGGCCAAAAGGACATCAACGATACCTTGCGGATTACTTTCAACTTGCTGATAAGTACCTGATATTGGCACTTGTTGACCCAGTTCTTCGTTAAGAGTGCGGTCGTATTGCCCGGCGGGCACCACCCAACTTAGGGCGGCGACGACGGCGATAAGAATGAATAGAATGGTATAGGCAGACGGGAACTTTAGGTTCGAGAGCCAGCCTTTTTTTTGGGAACACTGTGAGTACTCATACTTTCTCCTCATACCTCTTATTAGCATCTATAGTGCGCTACACGTGTTGAGGTAATTCCGTTAATTTCACGTTATTTATTATTCTTATGCCGTGGTACATGGCTTTGTATTCATTGTAAAAGTGGTTCCCTTTTTACTTCTTAGTGATATCTCACAAAAGACGAGGTAGTTAATAATCAACCAAGAAAATGTTTTTAATAAAAATGAATGCAGCACTGTTATTTATGCGTAGCTATCACTTTCTTTTTTTTGTGCTGTTTGGATTTTTATGGATTAAATAACCTTGGGTGCACTTCTTTTACGGTGATGAAGGTTGAGTTAAAGATGAGTTTATGTGCAAGTTGTGATTATTTAGTCAATTAGCTGCTCTGCATGTGGTGAATAAAACTCAAAATATAGCGGATAGATGAATAGGTAAAAATCAACCYATTTATTGTCTTATATCAATTTATAACGGTGAGCCGGTAGGTAGGGCAGGGCACGCAGCAGGTGCCCAATCGAAAGAGGTGATTAGTTTTTTTTGTTCTTAACCGGCTTGGGGAGCACAATCATGTCGCATTCGGCGAAGTGGTCTTGAAATGAGCGGTTATTAATATCAAAGATGACAACCAGATTACCGAGACCAAAGCAGGCAGTGGCCAAACGAATTACCGCTTGGGTAGGGCGGATATTGCTGCCATCGGTGTTCTGTAGCTTGAGTCGCCACGCGCGCATACCCAGCGTCTGTCCGGCCTTACACCAAAAGTAGCCATAAAAACCACCGATGACACAGGCCAGATACGCGGTATAAAGCGGATTGACAATTGGATGATGGGTTAAGAAGTCACTGATGTCTTGGTAAGGCGCAATCGACATGCCTAGCACCTGTGCCAGTGCGAGTATGGCCATCATTCCCCCTCCCGCGAGCATGAGCAAAGCTGCCACGACGAGGAGATCATAAAGCCAAGCGGCTAAACGCCGGAAAAAGCCTGCGGTTGGGCAAGCGATAGAAGAAGTTTGCATTTGATTGTTCACATCCCAGTCCTCAATTCGCAGCTAGCCTAGCATAGACTGGCTGACAGTGAGTAAGCTTCTACCTCGGTTTTGCGATGTCTTTTGGGGACAAACTCAGCATCAATGTGGCTGAATGACTTGAATTGGTTAAAAATAGTGCGAACGAACGGATTTTTATTTTTATTGCTTGCACTCCAAAGGCCGGTACGTATAATTGCCCCCACTTGCCGAGATGGCGGAATTGGTAGACGCAGCGGATTCAAAATCCGCCGCCTTAACGGGTGTGAGGGTTCAAGTCCCTCTCTCGGCACCAAATCCCAAGAAAGCCCCAGTCGAAAGACTGGGGCTTTTTTCGTTGTGGGTAAAGATTAGCGCTGATCAGGTCACACTCCGCTACATTCCATCCCGTCAATTGTTACTTGCCAAGGTATGATCGCTGTCATGGCAATAACAGGGAGTAGCAGTGTGCAAATGCGTTATCGAAACATTGCCAGCTGGATAGAAACACAAATTCAGCAGCGTGTTTGGCAAGTCGGTGATCGGATCCCTTCGGTGAGGGAGATGAGTCGGCTTCAACATGTCAGCCCAATGACGGTAATGAGAGCTTATGAGCAATTAGAAGCCGATGGTTGGGTTGAGGCGCGTCCGCGCTCTGGCTTTTTTGTGCGGCCTCATTATAACAAGCTCGCGGTGGATGCATTGGCACGACCACAAGCGCAATCTCAGTGGCTCGACACCCATCAAGATGTGTTTGATGTGATCAGTGCTAGCCATAAAGGCGCGTACTACCCATTTGGTTCAGCTTTTCCTGATCCTCAGTTATTTCCCATGCAAGCGCTTGGCCGTGCGATGGCGCGCGTGCTGCGTCAATCCTCTCATCCCGATCACTTTACCATTTTACCGCCGGGCGATAGTGGTTTACGTCGACTGATTGCACAGCGCTATCTTCGTCAGGGAATAAAAGTCAGTATTGATGAAATCATTATTACTAATGGGGCGATAGAGGCATTGAGTCTGTCTTTGGCGGCAGTGACCGAGCCAGGTGATAAAGTGATTATTGAAGCCCCCGCCTTCTACGGAGTGTTACAGACACTCGAACGTTTACAGCTTGAAGCCGTTCCCGTCACGGTTGACCCTGAAACAGGGGTCGATATCCATGCACTGGAACATGCGCTTGCGTCTCACTCGATCAGTGCGTGTTGGTTGATGAGCAACTTCCATAACCCCACCGGTGCATCGATACCTGCTCCACGTAGGCCTGATGTCGTCAACTTATTGGTGACGTATCAAGTACCGTTAATAGAAGATGACGTCTATGGGGAGCTTTTCTTCGCCGAAGCCAGACCGATGCCGCTTAAAGCGTATGATACACAGGGCGGCGTACTGCACTGTGGCTCGTTTTCGAAACAGCTGGCCCCCGGATTCCGTGTTGGTTGGATAGCGGCAGGGTGTTATGCGATGCAAATAGAGAAGCGTCAGTCTGTCTCGAGCTTGGCTGTGGGCGCGCCCAACCAGTTGGCGATTGCCGATTATTTAAAGCAAGGTGGTTATGATTCGCATCTACGGCGATTGCGCGAAACCTTGTTTGCCCGTCAAGCGTTGATTCGAGCAGAACTCAAGGCACTGCTACCGGCCTCTACACGGATTAGTCAGCCTAAGGGAGGCTACTTTTTATGGGTTGAGCTCGATAAGCGCGTCGATACGCACATACTTTTTCAAGCTTTGAGGCCATATGGCGTGACTATCGCACCGGGGGCACTGTTTGCCAGTGACGGACGCTTCAATCACTGCTTTCGACTCAATGTGTCGGTTGTGGGTAGGCAAAACACAGGGGCGCTAAATAATCCTCAAAGCTTGGAGGGGCTCAAACAGATTGCGACGTCGCTCTCAGCTTTATCTGTGCAATCAACTGTCACAGCTGA
The DNA here is from genome assembly GCF_001995745.1 of Salinivibrio sp. ML323. NCBI lineage: Bacteria > Pseudomonadati > Pseudomonadota > Gammaproteobacteria > Vibrionales > Vibrionaceae > Salinivibrio > Salinivibrio sp. ML323. Next base: position 19,513 of record NZ_MUES01000036.1, read on the forward strand.
ATACTGAACTATCTGTACTAATCCTCAGCGTGTCTCCCTCGATAGACTCAATGCGTGCACAACATTAAGGGGGAAAGGATGAAATCAGAACTCAGTATGATGGTCGTTGCGATAATTTGCGCGGCTTTATTGATCCTTGGCCATGTCATCATCATAGAAACACTTGCCTACTATACTTGGGCACAATGGACAGCTGGAGCGATCCCTTTTGTTCTTTTGCTGATGGCGTGGGGCTCAGTACGCTACTGTCGAGCTAAAGAGCGCGCGGAAGAAAGACGGCAATCACACTCGCACTAACGATTGAGCACACAAGGGCGCGTGAGGACCAGCCACCTTATGCGATCGCCACCAAGAAAAGCGCCTTTTGGCTACCTTTGCTTATTTTGTGAGCAAACAGGTAGCGAGGCGCTTTTTTTTTATATTTGGGGGTTGCGGGAAAAACTGAGATCTCTATACTGCGCTTCCTGTTGACGGGGCAACGAGACGCAAGTCACGAAATGCCGACCACGAAGTCAACACGCTCTTTAACAATTTGACCTATGCAATCTGTGTGGGCACTCGTTAAGAATAGACAAAAAGATTTATTCGATGAACTGAGTGACCAAACGACAACTTTTATAGTTGTTCGGCACAGTCAATTCGTTTG
>NZ_MUES01000037.1:0-18908 GCF_001995745.1 Salinivibrio sp. ML323
CTCGAATAAACTCGAAGTCGATGGCACGGTCGATTTTACGAACAAGATGGTCTTTGGGAACAAGTTGTTCCATCGTCACCATTTCAAGTTCATATTGGTGTGGAGAAGGTTCTTGAAGCATACCGGAGCATCCCTATTGCGACACTCCTATTAGATCAAAGGTCTAGCTCGAAAGCTAGACCTTTGTCAGCAGTCTGAGGTGCCGACGGGCACCTTTTTATTGTCATTAGTTGAAAGGGCAAGAGGCGCTATTGACCACGCCGAATCGACTCAATGATTTCTGTGGTGGAGCAGCCATCTTCAAAGTTAAGCACCTTGACCTCTCCCCCGTTGGCGAGCACCGCCTCGGCACCGGCAATCTCGTTGACCTGATAATCACCGCCTTTAACCAGCATATCGGGCAAGACTTCGCCAATCAGGCGCGCGGGGGTTTCTTCGCCAAAAGGAACTACCCAATCGACCGCGCCCAGTCCTGCTAGCACCGCCATCCGCCGATCAGTTGGATTAACCGGGCGGCCAGGCCCTTTCAAAGCCTGTACCGATGCGTCGGTGTTCACCGCCACAATCAAGCGATCGCCCAGTTTGGCGGCCTCATTGAGGTACGCCACATGGCCTGCATGCAAAATATCAAAGCAGCCATTGGTCATCACCACTTTCTCACCTCGCCCTTGAGCGACATGCACCGCATCAATCAGCTGCGCTTCGGTCGTGACACCAAAACCAGACTCGTGCGAGCCGTGTACCGCTTCGGTGAGCTCGATAGTGGAGAGGGTTGAAGTACCCAACTTGCCCACCACCACACCGGCAGCGGCATTAGCCAGTGCACAGGCTTGCTCTATCGGTTTGCCCGCGGCCAAAGATGCCGCCAGTACCGATATCACGGTATCGCCAGCCCCTGTGACGTCGTACACTTCTTTGGCAAGCGTTGGCAAGTTCAGCGGCGCGGCATCTGGGCGCAGCAATGTCATCCCATGTTCACTACGGGTGACCAACAAGGCACCAAGCTCGTACTGCTTAATCAGCGCCAAGCCTTTTTCTTCCAAGCTTTGATCGTCCGTCACTGTGCCTGCTACGGCTTCAAATTCAGTCATATTTGGCGTCAGCAGACTGGCGCCACGGTAGCGTTCAAAGTCTGTGCCTTTAGGATCCACTAAGGTGGTGACACCCGCTTGTTTGGCGGCCCGAATCAATGTTTGTACCTCGGCCAGCGCGCCCTTGGCATAGTCCGATAAGATCATCGCCTGCGTCTTGGGCAATGCCGCTTCGACTTTGGCTAGCATGGGTGCCACATCCACCCCCGCAAATCCCTCTTCAAAATCCAGACGAATCAACTGCTGGTTACGGCTCATGACTCGAAGCTTAGTAATGGTGGGATGCGAGTCCAGCGCCACAAAATCACAGTTAACATTTAACGAGTCGAGGGTTTGCGTGAGCGCGTCAGCCTGTTCATCCTTGCCCGTCAGACCAATCAGCTGAGTCTGTCCACCCAAGGCTGCGATATTCATCGCCACGTTTGCCGCGCCACCAGGGCGTTCTTCCGTTTGGTTGATTTTCACTACGGGGACAGGCGCTTCTGGGGAAATGCGCCCAGTCGGTCCATACCAATAGCGATCGAGCATTACATCGCCGACGACCAGAACATTGGCTTGGCTGTAGTCAGGAAGGCTGAGTTTCATCTGGATCTCCGAATACTGTCGTTACCGAGCGATAGTAGCATAGCCATAGGCTAAATGGGGCGCTCTCAGGCGTGTGCTGCGCACAATCTCAACACTCACTGCGCACACTCGCGCAGGACAGCGCCAAGAATTTACTCTACAATGGCGCGGGCCTTACGGCTCTTTCTGGTTTGGTTTTCATGAGTCATTAACGCTATGAGCGATTTTTCAGCCCCCACTTTTCGCCTTGGATTTCTTCACCCTCGCTATCTTCATACCTGGCTCGGCGTCGGGTTAATGTATATGGCTAGCTGGCTGCCTTATCGCGTCCAATTTTATATGGGCCGCAGCTTGGGCCACTTGATGCATACACTAATGAAACGCCGCGTTAAAATTGCCGAGCGTAATCTGGCGTTGTGTTTCCCTGAAATGAGTCCAGCCTCGCGTCAAGCGATGGTGAAAGAGAACTTCGCCAACTCCGGCTTGGCCCTTTTTGAAACCTGTATGGCATGGTTTTGGCCTTCTTGGCGCATCAAAAAACATATGGTCTATGAAGGCCTAGACCAACTAAAACACTTAGAAAGTCAGGCGCAAGGTGTGCTCTTAATCGCTGTCCACTCGATGAATTTAGAACTCGGCGCGCGTGCCTTAGGAGAGGTCACGCCGGGCGTGGGTGTGTACCGCCCTAACAATAATCCTGTTTATGATTGGTTCCAGTACCGTGGCCGGACGCGACACAATGGCGCTATCGACCGAAAAGACGTTAAAACCATGATTCATCACCTCAAACAAGGCGATAGGATGTGGTATGCACCGGATCATGACTATGGACGACGCCGCTCAACCTTTGCGCCATTATTCGCCGTTAATAAAGCGTGTACGACCACAGGGACACACTTGCTCGCGCATGCCGGTCACGCCACTGTGGTCCCGTTTTCGATTGTGAGAGATCGACGCGGTGGCCAGTACCGGATAACCATTCATTCTCCGCTGCAAGATTTTCCCAACGACGCAGATGCAGCTGCCGTTGTGACCAATCGCGCGGTTGAGCAATTAATCTTACAAGCCCCTGAGCAATACATGTGGTTGCATCGCCGTTTTAAAACTCGCCCAGAGGGTGAACCTTCCTTATATGAGGGAATATAGTCCCATACAGGCCGCCAATCGCGGCCTGATGGTTGAGTCAAGGCGCGCTACTTCACTTACCCATCAAACCACTGTTGCCAAGCTTGTTGCACGGCTTCGCGCTCATCGATAAAGGCATCAGCCTCCACCTTGCCACTCTCACCCGCCAAATGGCTGCGATGAAGCGCATTGCGCATCCGCGTATAGGCCGACTTTAACCCCGCCGCCTGCGCCAGTGGCATCACCTCCAGGTCTCCGGCTTGCTCAAAAATGCGCGCATTATCGCTGTAACGGGTTAACGCAGGTTGTGTGGCACTGTTGCCGAGTACCAGGTACTGGGCTAAGAACTCGATATCAGTGATCCCACCGGCGTCTTGTTTGATGGAGAAGGTCTCTTTTTGTCCTGTCGCTTTATACTGACGCATTTTTTCTCGCATGCCACTGACTTGCTCTCGTAATATCTGTGTGTCTCGCGGCGCAGCGAGAATATGATGGCGCACCTGGGTAAACGCCGACTCAAGCTGAGGATCACCATATATCATGCGCGCACGCACCAACGCTTGGTGCTCCCATGTCCAGGCTTCGTTTTGCTGGTAATCCGCGTAAGCCTCCAGTGTACTGACTAGCATTCCAGAGGTGCCAGAAGGGCGAAGGCGCGTGTCTATTTCATAGAGTACCCCAGAAGGTGTACGCGTAGAGAAAAGATGGACGATGCGCTGGGCCAGACGCAGATAAAACTGCCGACCATCAATCACTTTGCGTCCGTCAGTCTCAACATCCGCGGGGCAATCGTGGAGAAAAACCACGTCGAGATCGGAATTATAACCCAGCTCCCATCCGCCTAACTTGCCGTAGCCAATCACCGCAAAACCACGTCCCTCTCGCTCGCCTAAGTGTGTCGGTTGGCCATATTTTTCCACCATTTGGTGCCAGGCCTGATTAACCACCGCCTCCACAATCGCTTCGGCCAAGTAAGTCAAATGATCACTGACGCGCATCACGGGCAGCACACCCGCGATATCCGCCGCGGCAATTTTTAATAACTGAACTTGCTTAAACTGACGCACCGCTTCCATTTGTTGCTCCATATCCTCAACCGGGATACGGGCAAGATAATCGCGTAATTCGCTACGATAGGCATCGGGCGCTAAAGGTTGATACAAATGGGTTAAATCGAGCAGCTCATCCAGTAGCAAAGGATAACGTGCTAACTTCTCTGCTACCATCGGGCTGGCCGTACAAAGCCGCAACAGCTGATCGATCGCCCCGGGGTGCTCATCCAACAGCTCTAAGTAGGTCGTCCGTGTCGAGATATTGAGTAACAGGTGGGTGATATGTGGCAACACCTGCTGCGGTTGCGGCAACGTCAGTAGCTTGCTTAACATCACCGGCATCAGACGGTTGAGCACCTCACGTCCTCGCGGCCCCACTGTGCGCTTAGCCAGCTCTTGTTTAAACGCCAATAACTGCTCAGCAATATTGGTGTCCGGTAGATCTAAGCCCGCTAAGATCAAGTGGGCGTTTTCTACATCGCGCGCCATCGCCCATAGATCATGATACTCAGTGTCGACATCCGTCTCTGTTTCTTGCTCATCTTCGCCAATCAAGCCGGAAAACACCTGATTAACCGCTTGCATATGCTGGGTGATGTCGGCCTGTAAGCGCGTCCAATCATTGAACCCCATGGCGTGACAAAGCCGCTCACGATCAAGGTCGTTATCGGGCAGGGTCTGCGTTTGGTTGTCATCAATCGCTTGTAGGAGGTTTTCTACCCGGCGCAAATAGCAATACGCGGCCTTTAATTGGCTTACCTCAGCGGTGGGCAATAATTCCAGTTCCGCAATCGCATCTAAGGTGTCGAGTAAGCCGCGCTGGCGCAAACTGGGCTCTCGGCCGCCACGAATAAGCTGAAACGACTGAGCAATAAACTCAATCTCCCGAATGCCTCCTGCACCCAGCTTAATATTGTCGGTTAAGCCACGCCGGCGTACCTCTCGTTGGATTAACTGTTTCATCCGCCGCAACGCTTGAATGGCACTAAAGTCGATATAACGACGGAAGACAAACGGGCGTAGCATCTGGCGTAAGGTTTGATAGCAGTCATACTGCTCTTTACCCATCACGCGCGCTTTCACCATCGCATAGCGCTCCCAATCACGCCCTTGTTCTTGGTAGTAATCTTCGAGTGCGGAAAAGCTCATCACCAAAGGGCCACTATCGCCAAAGGGACGCAGGCGCATATCAACCCGATAACAAAAACCGTCCACCGTGGGTTGATCAAGCGCTTTGATCAAGCGCTGCCCTAGCCGAGTAAAGAATTGCGCATTGGCGATGCTTTTTCTCGCGCCCTGGGTTTCTCCCGCCTCAGGGTAGGTAAAGATCAGGTCGATATCTGAAGAGAAGTTAAGCTCGCCGCCACCGAGTTTGCCCATGCCCAAAATCAGCATCGGCTGCGGCTCACCCTCAGGGCTCATAGGGGTCCCCCAGTCGTGACAGCCGCGCTGATAGAGCCATTGATAAGCCGATAAGATTTGCGCTTCCGCAAGGGCTGATAAATGCTGTAACCCTTGCTCAACTGGCCATTGATTGTGGATCTCTTGCCACGCTATCCATACGAGTTCACGCTGGCGGTGCCGACGGAGTTGACGGTGAAACTCGCTCTCATCGGTTACCGCGTCCAACATCTGACTCAGCTCAGCTTGATATGTCTGCTCACGCGAGGCTTGCTGATGATGCTGATACAGCCAGTCGAGAAGGCCAGAGGTTTGAGTTAATGCCTTGGCGACAAACTCGCTACACGCTAAGGCCTGCTCGAGTCGCTCACGCGCCGCACCTTGCCATTGCGGCACGGCGTCAGGGGCAAATTCGTTTAATCGTGTCCAGTGCTGATGCAAGCAAGCGGCAAGCGAGTCAGATAGTACCATGGGCAGTCCTTTTGCTATCGTCCTGTCTCGACACTAACAAAAACGGCTCGCCGATGCAGCGAGCCGTTGTTGATTACGGGATAAAACCTCAAACGTGGTTAGACTTTAAAGGCCTCAATTTTATCTTTAAGTGATTGCGCACTTTGTTCAACCATCTCTGCCGTTTCATGCAGCTCGCCCGCCACCGTCACCGATGCCTGGACCAAATCTTTAACGTTGGTGAGGTTTTGGTTCATCTCACCGGCCACTGACGCTTGTTGTTCTGCCGAGGAAGCGATTTGGAAGTTCATGTCATTGAGCGATTGGATTTGCGTGACGATTTGCTCAAGCTCTCCGCCAGCCTGGCTCACTGACTCGACGCCTGTCTTGGCCTCGGAAACACTGCGATCCATCAAGCCCACCGCTTTTTGCGCACTTTGCTGCAACTGGGTGATCATGTCTTGAATTTCCACCGTGGCTTCTTGGGTGTGTTGCGCCAGCTTGCGTACTTCATCAGCCACCACCGCAAAACCACGCCCCGTATCACCGGCTCGTGCGGCTTCTATCGCGGCATTGAGTGCCAGAAGGTTGGTTTGCTCTGAAATTCCTTGAATGGTGACCACGACAGTGCCGATTTTCTCCACCTGGGCATCGACTTGCCCCACGACCTGAGATGACTCGCTGATGTCGTTGGACAGCTCATTGATGGTTTGGATGGTACTGCTCACGTGCGCTTGGCCACTGTTAGCCTGTTGGCTAGAGGTTTCCGTCGCTTTAGCCGCCTCTCGCGTGTGCTCAGCGACGGTTTGCACGGTTGCACTCATCTCACTCATCGCTGAGGCGAGCTGATCCATCTCAGAGAACTGCTCTTGCGATGACTCTTTGGTTTCCGACATGCTGATCGTCATAATCTCAGCCAGAGAAGAAAGATCATCCGATGCTTGGCGCTGCGCGTTAATCACATCCACCAATTGCTGACGCGATCTTTCCAGCTCACGGGCTAAATCACCGAACTCGTCTTGGCTATTCATTTCAATCGGCTCGCTCAAATCGCGATTCGCCAACGCACGAATCCTATCGGTCAAATAGTTGATTTGCCGTAGCATAATATTAGAGCCGCCCAGCAAAATAACCATGAAACAGACAATCATCAGCGCGGTTTGCCACGCGACCTGAATCATATAATCTTGGTAATACGCCTGCGCCTCAGACGTCGGTTGTGATGCTACGAGCCACCAATCACTCCCGCCGACGGGCACGGCATAGCCATGACGGCCACCGTCATAAACGGTATAGCTAAACGCACCTGACTGATTGAGAAATAAGTCAGCGACATCGGTGCCAGTGCTTTCATCCGGCACGCGTAACGCGTCAAACTGGCGCATTGAAGGATGAGACCAGACTTGGCGAGTGGTGCCATTGACCAAATATAAATACGCCCCTTCGCTGAATTCGGCGTTCATGGTATCTACCGCCTCTCGCATCAAGCGTTCCCCATCCGGCTGATCGATGAGGGCACCTGTCATTGCCGCGCTGGATCGCGCTAATTCTTGGGTCTGATTCAGAGTGAACTCAATCACGGACTGGCGAAACGTGTTCGCATCCCACATCTGCTTACCGACCAGAATAATGGTACTAAAGACCATTAGAATCACGAGTTTTGGAACCAAGCGCAGATTGGTAACGGGTTTTTCCCACGCATAGAAGGTATGTTTAGCCATAATCCTGAAAGCTCCATGTCCGTTATCAAGCCAACTGACTGCAAAACGGGCGGTTATTAATACTGAGTGATGTTATATCGGCAAACCTCACCCTCACTGAATCCTTGTTTACCGTATTTGTGAAATTTGCCCATAAACAATGCCCATAATGATAAGTTAATCAAATTATCATCATACACTTTGTCTGTTTATAACGTAAAAAAGCGCCAGAAATATTGATCCCAAAGGCGACTTTACCGGATCGACTCAGGCAGTGCGACTGGGTACTCAAGCAAGGTAACCGCATAAAGGCACGCATAAAAAAAGCAACCTCCAGGTTGCTTTTTATCACTCTCGTTCGCTTACTCTTGCCAATACGGAGTAAGACGTAACCCTGTTTGACGGCTTTGCGTCATGGCATGAAACAGTGACTCTTCTTTGCGGGTCAACCATTTCTCTGCCTGTTTTTTGTCCTCTTCATCGTCAATCTCGACCACGCGCTCACGCACCGGTTCGAGCAAGCGTAGCGCCTCAATGCCTTGCAACATATCGAGCCAAGGCAGGCGGAAGGCTTTACGCCGACTTTTGTCATACAAAGAGGCCAAGCAGGTGCCTAGTAACAAATTGCGTTGCAAGCGAGGGTATTGATCAAAGTAATCATGCCGCGTCAGTGGCTTCGTTTCATCAAATGCGTCAAGCAATTCATTCCAAGACTCAGGGAGCGCTTTATCGGCCAAACGTTGAATCGGTTGGGCAAGCTTATCCGCCGCTTTATCATCTAAAAACGGTTGCCAACCTTTCGAGAGGATCCAGCGACTCAAATCGAGCAGCAAGTTGCAATACCGCGATGTATGTAGCAGCGAGACAATGTCCTCACGCTCAGGCAATCGTGCTTGATCAGCCTTCAAGCTTTTCACCAAGGTTTTTCGCGCATTTAATTTACGTAGATATTGGCCTTTGTCTTCACACAGCCGGGCATTGGTCCGCGCGTCATCGAGCCACGCCAGCTCACCTTCAAACCATTGCAGCTCTTGACGGAGTAGACTGCTTGCTCGGCGCGGCACCACACCGCCGAATAAGACAAACGCTTGTCGGATCAACAAGACGGCATAGCGAATTTCTTGCAACGCCTCGAGTGATTCGCGTTCAATATAAATCTGCTCATGATAGTGCCAGTGGCTCAGTGCGTGTTCGAGGATCCGAATCAGGGCTTTTTCTTGGCTATCATCCGCGCCGAGTTTAACGATGGATAAGGCTTTCACCGGATCGCCCTGATAGCCTGTCGCTAAACGATAGCCACGCGCCGCCTTGCTCAAATTACCAAGGCGCAGGCCGCCTTCATCCGCCAGACTGCGTGCCAGCGAGAACAAGGCATCGGTTTGCCCGGAAATCAGCTCCAGCTCCACCTCAGAAATCACGTCCTTATCGCCGGCTTCGGTAGAGACCTCGCCTTGATCGCTCGCCAATTCGATTTGGCTACCGTCATCCGTTGCTAACAGCCATTGCTGACGCACAAAATCGGTGGAAAACAACGGCTGGAGAGCTTGGCTGAGTGCATCAACATCCAGATCATCGGGCCATGCATCGACTGGGATCAAAGAAAGATCAGGTTCAGGTCCGTTAAGCTCGGCATTGTACTCTGGGCGCTGATGCAGCCCCGCCACGACCCGACCTGCCGTTTTGAGGGTTTGAATGTACACACCATCAAAACGACGCACCCGCAAACCGATATCGTGTTTACGTAGGGTAAAATCTGGCGTATCGAAGTAGATGTTGCCCAGCTCACGCTGGCTTTGCTGTAGCTGTTTTATACTGACAATTTTATCGCGAATGCGATGAGAAAAGTCAGAAGAGACAAAAAATTTGAGCTCTATCTCAGTGTCCATACGGGTACCTATAGCCAATTGCCTGACAAGGATATGAACAATTGATCCTGTCGGCAAGCGCTATCACTACCAGGCTTGATCATGCGCACTGAGGCAGAGATCACAAAAGCTATTTCTTTAGCCTATGTTCTGCGCTACCATCGCCGCTCCGATATACCATCGTTGAACGTTTGGCCTCTCTTTTTTGCCCACTGGGCTCGAGGCAACCAGGTAGATTACGGCTATGCCAGTCAATACAATTGTCGGGCTCTTTGCGAAGAGCCCCATTAAACCACTGCAGCGTCACGTCAATCGTGTAAACGATTGTTGTGAACTACTGGTCCCCTTCTTTCATGCTTGCGAGCAACAAGATTGGGACAAAGCAAACCAACTCCGCCATCAAATCTCTGAGATAGAGAAAGATGCTGATACCCTGAAACGCAATATTCGGCTTAAGTTACCTCGAGGCCTCTTTATGCCCGTTGATCGCACGGACATGCTCGAGCTTCTCACCCAGCAAGACAAGCTGGCAAATTTAGCCAAAGATATTGCCGGCCGTGTGATAGGCCGTCAGCTGCGTATGCCCCCCGCCATGAATGATGCTTTTATCGCCTATGTGCAGCGATGCTTAGATGCTGCCGCGCAAGCACGCCGCGTGATCAACGAGCTTGAAGAGCTGCTTGAAACGGGCTTTAAAGGGCGCGAAGTCACCTTAGTCGCCGAAATGATTCATCAGTTGGATATGATTGAAGACGATACCGATTCTATGCAAATCCAACTTCGCCAAGCATTAATGGCCGTTGAGCAGGAGTACAACCCTGTCGACGTCATGTTCTTGTACAAAATCCTCGAGTGGGTTGGTGAAATTGCTGACCAGGCGCAACGTGTGGGTGCGCGCTTAGAGGTCATGCTTTCCCGTTCCTAACCGAGTGATGTAACAACAAGGTATTACAATGGAAATCCTGATGAATCACGGGACCATACTGATCATGGTCGCCGCGGCTTTTGGTTTTTTAATGGCAATTGGTATTGGTGCCAATGACGTCGCGAACGCGATGGGCACCTCCGTGGGCTCAAAAGCACTCACCGTGAAGCAAGCCATTATTGTGGCGATGATATTTGAATTCGCCGGCGCATATTTAGCCGGTGGCGAGGTCACAAACACCATTCGCAAAGGCGTGATTGACACCAGCTTATATGCTGACCAACCACTAGAACTCGTCTTTGGCATGATGTCGGCCTTACTCGCCGCGGGCACTTGGTTACTTCTTGCCTCATTTATGGGCTGGCCCGTCTCCACCACCCATTCCATCATTGGCGCTATTATTGGCTTCGCCTGCCTATCGGTTGGCGCAGATGCCGTCGATTGGCACACGGTGCAAGGTATCGTTGGCAGTTGGATTATCACCCCTTTTATCTCTGGTTTGTTCGCTTACTTTATATTCTTAAGTGCACAACGACTGATTTTTGATACCGACCGTCCTGTCCTGAATGCCAAACGTTTCGTCCCACTTTATATGTTTCTCACCGCGTTTATTATCGCGATGGTCACCATTAAAAAAGGGCTCAAACATGTTGGTTTACACTTGAGCACGCTAGAGTCGGTGAGTGCCTCAATTGTCTTGTCTGCACTGGTGATGTTTTTTGGTGTTTATTACATTTCTAGAAAGTATCGCGGCGATGAAAATCAAGGGTTTCAGGGCGTTGAGCGGATATTTAGCCTCCTGATGGTCGTCACTGCCTGTGCCATGGCCTTCGCGCATGGCTCAAACGATGTGGCTAATGCGATTGGTCCACTGTCGGCTATTGTGGCCACGGTGCAAAACCTCGGTGCCGTAGCGGAAAAAGCACAAATCGCCTGGTGGATTTTACCGATGGGCGGGGCAGGGATTGTACTCGGCCTTGCCACCTTGGGACACAGAGTCATGGGACTGTGGGCTCGGGCATTACTGAGCTCACGCCAAGTCGTGGTTTTGCCGCGCAATTGGCGACCGCAAGTACGGTCGTACTCGCCTCAGGCACAGGCCTCCCTATTTCGACCACCCAAACCTTAGTCGGCGGCGTCTTAGGCGTGGGCTTTGCCCGCGGTATTGCCGCACTCAATTTGGGCGTGGTACGTAATATTGTTGCCTCGTGGCTGATCACCTTACCCGCGGGGGCCATATTGGCTGTGATCTTTTACCAAGTGATGACCTCGCTGTTTGCGTAACAAGCGCCGATGATGTCAAATCACAGTCAAAAAAAGGGGGGCATGGCTCCCCTTTCTTTTACGCCTATGGCACTATGCCCAGCAAAGCCGATGTGTCCCACACTGAAATTATGCAAAGGACCCCAGACGTGAAACACCTGTATTCTGCTCTCGTATTGCTGTTCGTTCTCGTTGCCGCGCCTCGAGCGATGGCAGAAAACTATATCTCTGATGATTTGTTTACTTATATGCACGCTGGCCCGGGCACACAGTATCGCATTATCGGCAGTGTTGATGCGGGTGATAAAGTCACTGTGCTAAAACGTAATCGCGATGAGGGCTATACCCAACTGGTTGATAGCCGTGGCCGCAAAGGCTGGGTAAAAAGTGACTACGTCACCACGCAGCCGGGCTTAAAAGAACGAGTTCCTGCCTTAGAAGCTGAACTGAAAGAGGTTAAATCCGCCTTGGCCAGTGCAAAAGATGATGCCAAAGCACAGCAAAAAGGCTTGGCTGAGTCGCTTAAACAGCGTAACGCGCAGATCGAGAAGCTCGAAGCACACAGCAGCGAACTCAATAAAAAATTGATTGATGCGCAAAGCGAAATCCGTGCATTACGCGCCAAAATAGACACCCAAAAAGATGACCTTCTGATGCGTTGGTTCACCTACGGCGGCATGGTGGCTGGTGGAGGCTTACTGTTTGGCCTGATTCTCCCACACCTTATCCCACGCAAAAAACGTCGCCGCGACGGCTGGGCATAATCGTTTATGAAAGGCTGCATTGGCAGCCTTTTTTATTGCGATCCTTATAGCGTCCTTTTAAGCACACGGTAGGCGTGCTGCTAGGCTGTATGTATACTTCAATCATTCACGGAAAAACGTGATTGTCTCTTCTCTGTGTCATTAAGGAGTCTGGTGTGAAACATTATCTTGTCGGCGGTGCTGTACGTGATGCGCTATTAGGCTTGCCGGTCACAGATAAAGATTGGGTGGTGGTCGGTGCCACCGTCAAACAAATGCAAGCGGCCGGCTACCAGCAAGTCGGCCAAGACTTCCCCGTGTTTTTACACCCCAGCACACACGAAGAGCACGCCCTCGCCCGTACCGAGCGTAAATCAGGCCAAGGCTACACCGGGTTTATTTGCGACTTCTCACCAGATATCTCACTGGAAGCGGACCTTCAGCGCCGCGATCTCACCATCAACGCCATCGCCCAAGACGAAGATGGCAGCTTGATTGACCCGTATGGCGGTCAGCAAGATTTACACAACCGGATTTTGCGCCATGTCTCGCCCGCCTTTAGCGAAGACCCATTGCGGGTACTCAGAGTGGCACGATTTGCCGCCCGTTTTGCCCCGCTCGGCTTTACCCTTGCCGACGACACCTTAGCGCTGATGAAAACGATGGTCGCCGAGGGCGAACTCGGCCATCTTACCCCTGAGCGGGTTTGGCGAGAGTGGGAGAAAGCGCTCGGCAGTGATTGCCCCGATGTGTTTCTTGCTGTGCTGCGCGATTGCGGTGCCCTAGCGGTAGTGCTTCCTGAAATCGACGCCTTGTACGGCGTGCCGAACCCAGCCAACTGGCACCCTGAAATCGACACCGGCATCCACACGGAAATGGTCAGTCGTTATGCCGCCTCATTGACCGATGACAAAGGCATCCGCTTTGCCGCACAAGTCCATGATCTCGGTAAGGCCCTCACCCCCGCTTCTATTTTGCCTGGCCATCGCGGCCACGGCGATCGCGGGCTACCCGTGATCAAAGATCTGTGCGAGCGACTGCGTATCCCCAACAGCTATCGAGATTTGGCTTTGGTAGTCAGTGCCCACCACTCCAAAATTCACAAGTGCGATCAACTCAGTCCTGAGCATTGGGTGGCGCTGTTTAATCAAATCGACGCGTGGCGTAAACCCGAGCGGATCGAGCAATTGGCCTTGGCGTGTTTGGCCGATGTGCGTGGCCGCAAGGGACGTGAAAACTATCACTATCCACAAGCCGATGCTTTACGCGAGCGCTTTGCTTGCGCGCAACAGGTGGCGGTTAAGCCGATTGTCGACGCAGGCTTTAAAGGCGCGGCGATTCGTGATGAGCTGCATCGCCAGCGTATTCAAGCGGTAGCCGCGTGTCCGGCACCCACCTGTCCCGACGCGGTTAGCGCGTCGCGTTAACGGAATTCACGCGCGGCCATCGACAAGGTGGTGAGCGTCGGGGTCAGGTCAATCAACTTACCGGCAATCACATGCACCACCTCGCCCTGTCGCTCGACGATGCCATGCACTTTCAACACCTTGGCTTGCATAAAAGCACGGGATTGCGCCCGTGCCGTCCCCGCCCAGACCACCACATTAATATTGCCGGTATCATCTTCCAAGGTGACAAAGGTTACACCACTGGCGGTACCTGGTGATTGCTTGCCCGTCACCACGCCCGCCACCGCAACCCAGCTTTGCGGCGCACACTGTGATAACTCAACACCACGAGTAAAACGGCCCAGCGTGCCGGCTTGCGCCATCAAACGAATAGGATGATCGGTGAGCGACAGTCCCATGGCCGCATAATCTTCAATCACGTTCTGCCACTGGGAAGGCGAGTGAGGTAGCTCGACGGCATCATCACTGGCAGCCAGTAGCGGCAGTTGCCGCTGCTGATCCATCAGTGCCCAGCGCGCCTGATAGCGATCGCCAGCCAGCGCCGCCAATGCGCCACTACTGGCTAGGGCTTGGTAGGCATCGCGGTCAAGGTTAATTTCTTGCAATGCCGACAAAGACGCAAACCCCGACTCTGGGCGATGCGCCAGCAACCGGTCTATCGCTGCCACGCTCAATCCTTTGACTAATCGCAACCCCAGCCGCACGCCCCACTGATCGCCGACCTTTTCTAAGCAATGATCCGCCCCCGAGTGTTGCACACAAACCGGCAACACAGGCACCTGATGGCGCGTGGCGTCTTGCATCAGTTGTGACGGCGAGTAAAACCCCATCGGCTGGCTATTGAGCAAGGCGGTATAAAACGCGGCGGGATAATAATGCTTCAGCCACGCCGATACATAGGCCAAGACCGCAAACGACGCCGAGTGGCTTTCTGGGAAACCATAATCACCAAACCCACAGATTTGCCGGTAAAGCTGCTCGGCAAAGTCGGCGCGATAGCCACGCGCGGTCATCCCAGTAATCAATTTGTCGCGAAACGGCGCCAGTCCACCCTTTTTCTTCCATGCGGCCATCGCACGACGCAGCTGATCCGCTTCGCCACCAGAAAAACCGGCTGCCACCATCGCCAGTTTGATCACCTGCTCTTGAAAAATGGGCACTCCAAGCGTACGCGCCAGCACTTGCTCAACCGCTTTGGACGGGTAGCTCACCACTTCTTCCCCATCACGGCGCTTTAAATACGGATGCACCATGTCACCTTGAATCGGGCCGGGGCGGACAATGGCAATTTGGATCACCAAATCATAATAACAAGCCGGTTTGAGTCGCGGTAGCATACTCATTTGTGCCCGTGACTCAATTTGAAATACCCCTACGGTATCGGCGTGCTGAATGCGCGCAAACACTGCCGGATCATCGCCTTGTTGAGTGATCGCCGCCAAACTCAAGCGAGGGCCACCGGTTTGGGCAATCAAATCAAAGGTACGTCGAATCGCGGTGAGCATACCCAGCGCTAGTACGTCGACTTTCATCAGATGCAGCGTTTCCAGATCGTCTTTATCCCACTGGATCACCGTGCGCTCTGCCATCGCCGTATTTTCCACCGGCACCAACTCATACAAAGGTCCATCTGCAATCACAAAGCCGCCGACATGCTGAGAAAGATGGCGTGGAAAGCCGATCAACGTCTGGGTCAGCGACAGCCATTGTTGGCTTTTCGTACTTTTAGGATCCAGGCCCAACTGCTGAAGTTGCTGCGCCCAAGGCTGGGTTTTATCGCGCCGGTTGAGATTTTGAATAAAAAAATCAATCTGGCTAGCGGGGATCGCCAACGCTTTGCCCACATCGCGCAATGCACTTTTAAGCCGATAACGGATCACGGTTGCCGCTAAGGCGGTCCGCTCACGGCCATATTTTTGGTACAAATACTGGATCACTTCTTCTCGGCGCTGGTGCTCAAAGTCGACATCAATATCCGGCGGCTCGTCGCGCTCTTTGCTAATAAAGCGCTCAAACAGCACATCGACTTTGCACGGATCCACCGCAGTGATCCCTAAGCAATAACACACCACCGAGTTCGCCGCCGAGCCGCGCCCTTGGTATAAGATCCCACGCGATTGGGCAAAGCGCACCAGATCGTAAATGGTCAAAAAGTAATACGGGTAATCCATTGCCTCGATAAGCGCGAGCTCTTTTTCAATGGTAGCTCCCACGTCATGGGGCACGCCCTTTGGGAAGCGTTGCTGTGCCCCTTGCTTGACCGCCTCACGCAGATAGGCCATCGCAGGCTCACCGGTTGGCACCACTTCTTTGGGATAGCTGTATTTGAGGCTTGCTAAGGAAAACTGACACTGAGCAGCAATCTTGGCACTTTCCGCCAGCCACCCGGGGGGAAACAAAGCGTGTAATTTGGGTAACGGGCGTAAGGCGCGCTCTGCATTGGGCAATAACGTCCGCCCCAACGCCGCCACCGGCTGACGATGCCGAATCGCGGTTAAGGTATGATGTAACGCCAGTCGCTCAGGATGATGCATCAGTACATCACCACACGCGGTCACGCGAAGTTCATACTGGCTTGCCAGCATGCGACAGTGCGCCAGATACGGATGGTCGTTATCCGCTAGATCGCGCCGCACCGCCAGATACAAGCGCTCAGCATGATAACGTAACAGCCACGTCGCCCAATGATGATCGCTCTCCGCGCCACTGGGGAGCCATAGCACCAAGCCATGACGCACCGACATCAGATCCCATTCGCTCAGCTGGTAATCGCCTTTGTGACTGCGCCGCCGCGCATTGGTGATAATCCGACACAGCTCTTGATAAGCCGCTTGGGTGGGACACAGTAGAACAACATCTAACGCGTGCAGACGAAAGCGACTGCCAATGATCAGCGAAAGCTGCGGATAATCACGCTGAGCTTGATACGCACGCACCACACCTGCGACCGAGCATTCATCGGTGATCGCGAGCGCTTGATAGCCCAATGTTGCCGCTTGCGCCACCAGCTCTTCTGGGTGTGAGGCGCCCTCAAGAAAGGAAAAGTTGCTGCAACATACCAGCTCGGCATACGTACTCATCGCTTCACCCCTAACTAAACCAGCCGTGTAAAAACCAAGTTTGCTCTGGCGTGCGAAACACCCACAACCATTGCTGCTGGGCATTTTGGGCAATAAAGTAATCGCGCTGGATAGGCATACCTTCCCACCAGCCGGAGACAATCCGCTCTGGCCCCTCGCGTAAGGTGACCTTGCCAACCAGTGGCGTGGGTTGCGGCAGTAGTAAGCTTGGGCGTGGACGCGTGGGGGCCGAGGCCGTCGGTGTGGCTCGATGGTGATGAGGGACATGTTGGCTGGCCGCCTCAGGACGGTGATGATTCACATACGCTAACCGCATAACCGCCTCCTCCCCTAGTCGGGCAGCCAGTGTCGCGACCAACTCATCGCGATTTTGCTCACCTTGCTGGGCGCTAAAAAGATCGGTTTGTCCGGGCTGGTGACAATCGATTTGCGAAGCCGCCACACTGACCGCAGTCACCGGCTGGCTCACTTGCCATGACGCCAGCCGTAAACGCACCAACGCCATCCAGCGCTCGAGAGCTTTCTCGCCATGCGCGGCCATTACCGGCAGGGTTTCTTCACATCCATCACGCAAGCTAAAGCCCAACGTCAGCGCAGGCGTGCAGGCACTACGCTGCTCAAGAAAACGGCACAATGCCGAGACGAGGTTCTCGATAATGGGCAATAAATGGGCTTGCTCACTAAGCTCAAACAATAAAACCCGTTGCTGAAAAAATTGCAGCGGTGGCTGAAAATAATTCAGCGGCGTCGGCTTATCGCCACGCACTTCGGCAAGATAATCCACCACCGAGCGGGGAAAACGTCGCGTGAGCGAAGCGGTGGGCAAGGCGATAAGCTCACCTAACTGAGATAAGCCTAGACGCGTAAACTGGGTTTTCACCGTCTCCGGTAAAGGGGCAGCAGCCAACGGCAATTGCTGCAACGCTGCCTGCAAATGTTCGGGGGCGGTGCTGATCTTGCCCGCGTGGCCATACGCCATCAGCTCGGCGGCACGCGGCGTTTGGCCCATCCCAGCCTGATAACGGATACCACTTTCAACCAGCGTTTGAGTCACCGTCTGCCATAGCGGGGTAAACCCTTGATATAGTGCCAACATCGGTGACACGTGTAGCCATAAACCGTTAGGGGGATTAAGGCTGATTTCCGCGACCAGCGGATAAAGCTGTGCGGCAAGCTGCTCAAGCGCAGACTGCTCTTTCACCGCGCAATAAGGATAGACCGCGAGCTGATGACACATAAGCGCTGCGGCCCCTAATCCCATACCGACATTCAGGCCGTGCGTGTTCGCCGCCACAGAGAGCTGCACTAAACGGCCTTCTTGCTCGCTAACCAGCCCCACCGCTTGCGCCGATGACGGCGCATAAAGACTATCTAACAGCAAGCTTGGGCAATGCAGATACAGCCACAATGACATCACGCTTGCTCCCGCTGTTGCCGTGAGGGAAAGGCAAGCAAATTCTCAGCATTGCTCGGCCAGGTCACCAACGAGGGCCATTGCTCGCGCCAATCGAGGGTAAACGGGGCCGGCGGCCATCGGCCGCGACAATAACGCACCGTGACCGTCACGCCACATGCAGAGGGCGCCAGCGCCACGCTTAAATCAACCGGCAAGGTCAATGAGTACGTCTGCTGGCGGCGCAACAGTACCACCGCACATTGGCCATGTTCGGCCGCCAGTTTTAGACGCTTCACTTGCCCCACCGTGAGCGAAGATGGCCATAGCACTACCGCCTGACACGCACCACTGCGCGCCGCTTGCTCGGCTGCCCACAGCGCATGTTGATCGCTGTCGGGATACACTAGCAAGGTGTTTTCTGTTGGATAACCTTGCTGATGCAACATTGCCGCATTAATGCCGACCGGAGGACGGATCCAGGCGATCTCTTTACCGGTAGCGCGATACAGCGCAGGCAATACTAGCCGCAGCTCACCAACGCCAAAATCACTGATGATATCCGTCACCCCTGGAGACGGGAGGCCGCCGAGGCGCTGATCAAAGGCAGTGTAACCGGTCGCTTGTTTATCGGGTAATTCCGCCATTAACGGCCGCTGACTGGCGCGCCATAGGCCGTGTTGTTGGGCTAATTGGTCGAGTGTTTTCATCATCAATATACCTGTATATATATACAGTATATTTAATGAAGGCATCGCTGCAAGAAAAGAAAACAGCAAAGAAGCGAAACAGAGAGTTTGCCATCACAACGCCCCCAAAGGGTGTAGGACCACACAGTCGCTAAGGT
>NZ_MUES01000038.1:0-18072 GCF_001995745.1 Salinivibrio sp. ML323
GACTAGGATCACGCGTTTTGATTTTCAGGTGAAATCAGGCCTGAAATGCGCGACACCTTTTTTAACCCAATTTTGTAGAGACGTTCATGATAGATAGAATTCAGCGTGATTGGTTCTCCAATGTACGCGGCGATATGCTTGCGGGTATCGTTGTAGCATTGGCTTTGATCCCAGAAGCGATTGCCTTCTCGATTATTGCCGGTGTGGATCCGAAAGTCGGCCTTTATGCCTCCTTTAGTATCGCCGTGATTATTGCCTTTGTGGGCGGACGCCCGGGCATGATTTCCGCCGCAACCGGTGCGATGGCACTGTTGATGGTGACCTTGGTAAAAGAGCATGGGCTTGAGTACCTATTGGCGGCGACTGTGCTAACCGGGATACTTCAAATTGCGGCCGGTTATTTAAAACTCGGTAACCTGATGCGTTTTGTTTCTCGCTCAGTGGTAACCGGGTTTGTCAACGCGCTCGCGATCCTGATCTTTATGGCGCAGTTGCCAGAGCTTATTGGTCCGGAAATCATCCGCGAGACCGAAATCATGTGGCATGTGTATCCGATGACGGCTGCAGGCTTAGCGATTATTTATCTTTTCCCTTACGTTCCGCGTATTGGCAAAGTCCTTCCTTCTCCGTTGATGTGCATTCTCATTCTGACCGGTATTGCCATGGCGTATAACCTGGACTTGCGTACTGTGGGTGACATGGGTGATTTGCCTGATACCTTGCCGGTTTTCCTATGGCCGGATGTGCCGCTAAACGTTGAAACCTTGGCGATTATCTTCCCATACTCAGCGGCATTGGCTGTGGTGGGCTTGTTGGAGTCAATGATGACTGCCACCATCGTTGACGACCTGACCGACACAGACAGTGAGAAAAACCGTGAGTGTAAAGGTCAAGGTGTTGCCAATATCGCCACTGGTTTCTTGGGCGGTATGGCCGGTTGTGCGATGATTGGTCAGTCGGTCATTAACATTAAATCCGGTGGACGTGGTCGTCTTTCTACCTTGTCCGCCGGTGTGCTACTGCTGATTATGGTGGTGTTCTTAAGCGACTGGCTCAGCCAAATCCCGATGGCCGCACTGGTGGCGGTAATGATCATGGTGTCTATCGGTACCTTCTCTTGGGAGTCGATCGTTAACCTGAAGTCACACCCACTATCAACCAATATCGTCATGGTCTCGACCGTGGTGGTCGTGGTGCTTACCCACAACCTTGCGATCGGCGTGCTAGTTGGGGTGTTACTTGCGGCCTTGTTCTTTGCCAATAAGATTGGTCGCTTTATGGTGGTGAAAAGCGAGCCGGAGGACAACGGCGATGCACGTACCTATCGTGTTGTGGGTCAAGTCTTTTTTGCCTCGTCAGATCAATTTTTGTCGTCGTTTGACTTCAAAGAAGCGTTGGAGCGTGTCACCATCGATCTCTCGGCAGCGCACTTTTGGGATATTACCTCCGTGTCTGTCCTTGATAAGGTGGTTATTAAATTCCGCCGTGAGGGTACCGAGGTGAATATCGTCGGCATGAATGATGCGACTGCGACCATCGTCGACAAGTTCGGCGTGCACGATAAGCCCGAAGAAGTAGAAAAAATGATGGGTGGCCACTAAGGAGACCGACCATGGAACAAATTACCGCGTGCGTAGATGGCCCGCATTATTCAAAGCAAGTCGCAGATTTAAGCGTTTGGGCCGCCAAGCGCTTGTCTGTGCCTTTGACACTTTTGCATGTGCTGGATAAATCCTCACACCAAGCGGAGCCTGAACTATCAGGCAACTTGGGCGTGGGCAGCCGTGAACAACTGCTACAAGAGCTGGTGGAGCTGGATGAGCAGCGTGCCAAGCTGGAAATGAAGCACGGCAAAGCCTTGCTGTCTGAGCTGGAAGAAGACGCTAAAGCCAAAGGGCTGGAAGACGTGCGCAAATTGCAGCGTCATGGCAACTTGGTGGAAACCCTGCTTGATATCGAGCCACAGACGCGAGTGTTGGTCTTGGGTAAATCCGGTGAGTTGCACCAAAGCGATACCAAGGCAATCGGCTCACAGCTTGAAAGCGTGGTGCGCTCGATTAAAGCGCATACCTTGGTGGCTAACGGCGAGTTTTCAACACCTGAAAGCTACTTATTAGCGTTCGATGGCAGCGATATCAGCGAAAAGCTAGTGGAAAAAGCATTGAGCACACCGCTGTTGGCAGGAATGACTTGTCACTTGGTGATGGTAGAAGATTCGCAAGAAAAGCTGGCAGCGTTTAAACGCGCAGCCGAGCGCTTGAAAACAGCGGGCGTCGATGTGGTTGAGGCTCAGCTAACTGGCGACGTTCATCGTGCGATTTTAGATTACCAAGCGTCCAATCAAGTTGGATTGATCGTGATGGGAGCCTACGGTCACTCAAAATTACGTCAGTTCTTTGTGGGGAGCAATACCACTAAATTGCTGGTCGAGTCGACAGTACCCATGTTATTGATCCGTTAATCGCGAGCGGACAACGATAGCAATAAAAAACCCGCAGCGATGCGGGTTTTTTTGATCTGACTGTCACTGTCTGGCGGCAATGCGCTATTGCTTGAAGGCAATGCACTATTTCTTGATGGTAATGCACTACCGAGTGGCGTTATCAGTATTTAAAGCGCGTAGTAAACATAAATTGGTCACCGTACCACTCGTTAACCCGGTAGGCTGCCCCCAGTGAGAAGAGTTCAGTGGCATGGAAGCGCCCGTAGGCAGAGCCAAAGGTATCTTCTTCGTCATCAACGGTAAGTAGGCCGATTTCACCGCCTACTTCAACTTGTGGCCCAAGCCACTGGCGTATGCCTAGGTTAATTTCCAAGCCTACATCGCTGTCAAAGTTATCTTTGTTCACGCCACGCGCGAGTAGCTCACCGGTTAAGTCTGCCCAGTTGTTAATGGGCGCATGAAAGCCAATCCCAGCTGCCGTGTCCCAATCGGAGTCAAATTCGGTATCCGCTTCTACGCGTACGTGCGCGTTGGGATGGATCGACATGCTAAATCCTGCACCATAGGTGAGTGGGCTAACACCGATGCGTCCTTCCAGATAGTCGTAACTGAAGTTACTCATGGTGGTGAGGTTGGCGTCTTCTTCATTGGCCACGGCGCTGAACGAAGCCAAAGCGACAATCGCGCTGGCTAAAAGAGATTTACGCATTATCAATTCCACTTGTTATTGGTGTTCAAATCATTCTATAAGACGATTGCGCGCAGAAACAAGCACATCCGCCCGTGAGTCAGGCTTTTTTACCGATTTTTGACCTACCGGGTGGTACGAGCTGACTTGGCGACTACTCTGCGCCCATATCCCATTTGTTGCGGTTGATGGCCTCTACAATCCGAGGCGTGTCCAGTACGCTGGTCCATGGCAATAAATTGGCTTCGTGCGCGATGACATAGCTGGTGAGCTGGTCGGTCACCACACTGACTAAGGTCTCTTTTTGCCAAGGTTTAGCGAGGTAATAGTGCAAACTGGCATGATTAACCGCAGAGACTGTGTCTTCCAACCCTGCTTGGCCGGTCAGTAACACTTTGCGCGTCGATGCGGTTTCTGGCTGATGGGCTAACTCAATCAAAAACTCTACGCCTAGCTCGCCGGGCATAATATGGTCACACAGAATCAGTGCCAGCTTGGTGCCTTCGGTGGCCATGTCCGCAATCACTTCTCGCGCTTCTGCGACTGATTCTGCCGCTTCTATCTCAAAGTGGTCGGTAAACCCTTGCAAGTCATCTACCACGCTATCGAGCACGTCACGCTCATCATCGACACATAGAACTAAATATTGGCTCATTGTTGGGGCTCCTTACTGACAGAGGCGGGAAGTTCAATGGGTAAAGTGACGGTCATTGTGGTACCGATACCTGGCTGGGAGCGAACCTGAATATCCCCGCCTTGCTCATGGATAATGGTTTGACACATGGTCAGGCCAATGCCTAAACCAAAGTGGCCTTCGCGTTTGGTGGTGTAATTTAACGCAAACATTTTTTCTTGCTGCTCAGGCGTCATACCGGTGCCGGTATCACTGATCGACACTTCTATCGTGCCAGAGGCTTGGTCATTGAGTGTTTTTACTGTCACGGTCAAGGTGCCTGGTGTTTGCATCGCATCTAAGGCATTGGCAATGAGGTTTGTCCACACCTGCGCCAAGGCAGAAGGCTGAGCGATAATATCGGGCACCCAGTCATAGCGCTTTTCCAATTGGTGAGGCTTGAGTCGATGCTCAAATAAGGTGAGGGTATCGTCAATGTTCTCAATAATACGGGTGCGTTGGCGCTGTTCATTGTCTTGACGGGCGTAGGTGCGTAAGCTTTTGACGAGATCGGCAATACGCGCCGCGCACACATGATTAGAGCGTAATAACCGCCCACAGCGGGCGTATTGCTTCCAGGTAGTGAGTTCGCGACTAAAGTCCTTACCCAGATGTTGTTGCCAGGCTTGGATATCTTCAGGTTGATATAGTCCGATGTTGACTAAATCCCGCGCGATACGTTTATCCCCGGTGACGTCGCTTAAGGTACGGGTATAGGTTCGCGCCGTCGCCGTTGATAAAGGGGTACTCTCGCGGTTTGTTTGTAAAAGCGACAGGGCTTGCTCGCGGCTGGCTGAGGCCAACGGCGTTTTTGCCACTTCCTCTAGAGCGTCTGCGAGTGCATCACTGTTGCGTAAAATCGCTGACACTGGGTTATTGAGTTCGTGAGCGACGCCCGCCACGAGTTGCCCCAGTAGTGCCATCTTTTCTTTTTCTAATAACTGGCGGTTGGCCTCGTCCAGTGAGGCGAGCGTTTGCTGCAGCTGGATTTCGGTATCGATACTGCGCTTTAAGCGTTGGTTAAAGTGCAGCAACAGGTATTGAATAAACAAGGGCAGCAGCTCAGAGCGGCTGGTCATTATTTTACTAAATAATACATGATCGATTTTGATCACCTGCGTCCGAGTGAGAGTGCGCCCCGTAGAGAAAGAAACGTCTCCGGTCACAAACGACATACTGCCAATCAAGCTGCCGGAAGACAGGGTGGAAACATGGTGCTCTTGCCCTTCGTCATCTGTTTTATACAGCCCAACGTCACCATCGGTGATAAACCACAAAAATGCATTATCTTGATTTTCTTTGGTCAACACATGGTTGGCACTGTAGGTGCGGCACGCACGGCTTTCATCGTTGCCTTCAAAAAACGCATATAAACCGGCGATCACGCGATCAGCAATGGCCGCTTTGTCGGTCTCGCCTGGCGCTAACAATTGCGCTTGAAACTGGCTTATCTCGCGCTCAACTTGGGCATCTAACAAGGTGCGGTGATCTAACACTTCAGCGTAGCGCAGTAAATCATGTTGGCAATAGCGCAACACGTAGGTAGTCAGTTCTTTTTCGGCGACACGCTGCATCTCCTCGGCTCGCCAAGGCTTGTGCATACAATAATTGAGTCGGCCCTCATTCACCGCCTGCAAAATAATATCGTATTGCGGTGCTTCACTGAGCAAAACAGTTCGTGCGCCTTGGCTCGCCGCGTGATTGTCGACATTGACCAATAAATCGATGCCTTGGTGATCGCCAGCAAGGTTATGGCAGATCAGTAATGCTACCTGTTGCTCGTTAGCCTCAAAGTCGTCGAGCATGGTATAGGCGTCGTCTGGGGTCTCTGCACTGCAAAGATCAAACACATCACGAAACGGCGCGAGGTCGTGAGACAACTGCTCTACCACGAGAGGGTCTTGGTCAATGCACAATATAACGAAAGGATTCATAGACTCTGCTGATTTACCACGACGATGCGTTTATTGTATGCATTTATCCATCACAATGATGCGAAATGGTCGACATTCATGACGATACCCTCGGTATATTATGCTGCGCTATGACAGGGCGTTATCTTCAGCGCCTAATTTTAGTTACACTATGGCTTTTCGCATGCTTGAGGCAAAGAAAACATGTTTTTAGGAAAGTATGGTGCCATCGCTGGTGGCCTAGCGATTGTGGCGTGTTGGCCGTTTGCGACTGGCCAGATTGCACACTCGATGTATGAGCGAGAAGTCGACCAGCGTTCAACCCCAGAATTTAACCTCGAGCAGCAGACGTATGAGCGCGGGTATTTAACCTCGCAGGCGGTCACGCGTGTCGTATTTCAGGGTGAAACCAAAGCGATGCTTGCGCAGTCGGGCTTACCCGTTAGCTACGAAATCGCCTCAGAGATCTCGCACGGTGTATTTGGTGTGTCGTCAAGCAACACGTTAGTGATGACGCCTGAGCTACAAGCGATCACACAAAAAGCGTGGCCCGGTAACCCAACCCCAATTCGTTTAGAGCTAGATACCTTGATGACAGGGGCATCCGATTATCACCTTACCGTCGCGCCTTTCTCGTTATCAGAGGCGAGCAGCAATCTGACCGCGAGTGAGCTAAGTCTACAAGGTGAGATTGACCGCAAAGGGCATGTTAAAGCCAACTTTTCTTTACCCGCACTGGCCTTCAATGACGATAGTGGGCAGCAACTCAAAGTGGATAGCGTGTCGGGGTCAGGAAGTGGCTATTTGCAAGATGGTCTGTGGATTGGTGAACAATCTTTATCGCTCGAGCAAGCGCACTTCAGTGATGTCAGTGGTCAATCCTTAACGCTGGATAACGTAGAGCTTGAGATAGGGAATCAGTTGGTTGCGTCTGAGTCAGCGTCAACCCGTCATCTAAACAATACCAACCAATTGACAGTAGGGACGATGGCGTTACCGAACAACACGCATTGGCGGAACTTGGTGGTGGCACTCGATGCCAATCATCTTGATTACAGTGCCATGTCCCAAATCGCGTTACTCTCGTCGCAGTGGCAAGAAGGTGGCGCGCCAGTGAGTATGGAGGCCTTTGACCAAGCTTTGGTGCAATTGTTGCAGTCGGGGTTATCGATCGACTTGTCGCCTGCCAACTTAACCGTGCCAGAAGGGGATATCAGTGTCGACATGCACGTCGATGTGAAAGAGAGTGAGTCAACCGGCGTGTTCAATTTGCAGCAACTGGTGAATCAGGTGAGTGGTGAGCTGGATATCTCGGTACCCAACGGGGTGCTGACACAGTCACCATGGCAAGCAAAAATACAAGATCTGACCAAAGCGGGCTTTGTCACACAAACCGATAAAAATACCGTGCTGACTGCCAAAATCGAGGGAAACCAAGTCGTCACCTCTAATGGCACCGCTGTACCGCTGGTGCAATTTGTGATGTTTATGTTGATGTAAACGCGCCTTGGGAACTGAGTTAAGACGCCGGTGCCCGTAGTTATCCATAACAATAAAAGCGAACGATGATGCAGTCTTTGCCTGAACTAAAGGCCAAAAAATACAAAACGGTGAGAGAAGAGACCGTCATGGGGTTACGTGCTGTGGCATTTATGAAGCATGGCACCACGACGCAAGTGCAAATAAAGACACCAGTGGGACAAACGTACCGGTGTGAATGTACCTTTATCGGTTTTGATGGTGAAAAGCGCTTGTTCTTTTCGTTACCGACGGAAAACCTTAATCAAGTTAATCAATTTTTTATTGAGGGATATCGCCTGGCAGTCGATGCCGTCTCTGACGAAGGTGAGGGGGCCAAAGTGCAGTTTGCGTCTAAGATCTCAACCGTGCTCAAAACGCCAATCAATTTGGTCATGGTCGAGTTACCGCAACAAGCCAAGCTGATACAACAGCGCAAAGACAATCGTTATGAGTTAAACGTCAAAGGGGAAATCCCGCTCGATCATCGTCGTTTGCCCGTCAACCTTACCGATATTTCTGCAGGCGGCTGTGGGTTTAGTTTTGATGCTATTGCGCCCGTGTTTGAAAAACACCACCAAATGGCGATTCAAATCCAAGCACCAGACAGTGACGAGTGTTTTATCTTAAGTGGTCAAATAGAGAACCGGCAACAAAAATGGGGCATGCAGCGCTATGGCGTGTCGTTTGACCGCAGCGGTCTCAAACACTGCGAGGCGTTGATCAAACGGCTGGTTTACGATGGCTCTCATTACGTTTTTAACCCCAATGCTGAAGCGAGTGAATGACAAGGTCACGTTAGGGGCTTGAGGCATGTCGCGTCAGAGGATGAGAGCCAGTGATAGGCCTATCCCATGTAGGGTGCCCCTGGGAGCATCACTCATCCGGCGTGATATACGCCACCTTCGCTGGGATCGCATGCTGTTGAAAAAACTGTAGCCAGCGTGTTTGGTGGGGCTGCAGTGTATCGCCTGGCCCCTTCACTTCCACCCATTGGTATGACGTGCCTCGGCACATGAACAAGTCTGGATGGCCGCGGCGGTTATGGCGGCGGTCGAACAAGATGCGTTGAAAACAGGCGCGAAGCTGTGCTTGGTTTAGGTTGGTCAACGCAGCCTCAAGCAGTGGCCACTCTATGGCCGACCAATTGACCCACTCGTTAGTGGTGCCGTGCTTTTGCTGATAGTGTTGCGCCACCCATTCACGTGCTTGGTCAATCTCAGCGAGGCGCTGATCAATTTGTGTCTGTCGTTTAGCGACAAAGTCGTCGCTATAAAGATCACGCGGCCCACGTTGAAACGGGTTGAGAAAGGCACCGCGGACAGGCAAAAATAAGATATCCCAAAAAAACAGCCCAAACAGTGCGTTAAGCAAGCTGTTTTCGCTAAACCATACCTGCCAGCCTTGCTGACGATAATAATCGGCCACCTCCTTTTCTACGCGCTGATTCAGCGGTAAAGCTAACGTTTCGGTGGGTAATGAAGCCGGTTTAGCATGCGTTGAGGGAACTAAGCTGCCGAGTGCACGAACCGGTTTTTGTTTCGCTAAGCGATAAGCGACGTCAAGCTCTTCCTCATCGTGTGGGGCTTGGAGCATGGTGGCGATGATGGTTGCAGCCGCTTTAATATTACCTTGCTTTATCAAGATACGTGCGCGTCGTTCTTGGCTGGGTGGCTGAGTGGTGGTTTGATACAGCGACAAGGCGCTCGATAAATCATGCTGACGCTCAAATTCGCGGGCAATACGATTCACCAAGCGCTGCCGCTTGCGCTCGAGCGGTGCCCAGTCAAAAGGGGCTGGCAACCAGGGGGCTAACGCCAAGACGTCTTCAGGTTGCTTGTTTTTGCGTGCTTGCCATGCGGTTTCGTTTAATCCGGATAAGTGAAGCCAATCATCAATCTGACTTCGGTCGTTAAATAAGCGATCGGCTTGCCGAATGGGATAGGGCTCAAAGTGTTGGATACCCAGCTCCGCCACCACAAACTGGCTCAAATCCTGGCGCGAATTGCCAAAATACAGCAGGCTTAATACCGGTAAGATGTTTGGCTGGTGACAAACTACCAACGTATAAGGGCTGTCGAGTGTGTTTCCATAGGTCGCTTCTATCGCCTGCTGCCACTGGCTTTTAGACGCACTCTTAGGGAGTTCTGTATCTGGAAAGGCTTCAATCAGTTGTGCTTTAGTGAGTAATTTAAATAACACCTCTGACGGGGCTGTATAGGTAAAGCGAATAAACTGATGCTCAGCCAAGGTGTCGAGTAACGGCGGTGTCTCACCCAGCTCATGGTAATGTAGCGAATCGGCTAAAAACCAGTCGTGACGGCGCATCAGTAAACGCACCAGCAGGCACTGTGCTTTGAAGCTAAGCTGTTGAAAGGTCGTTAGCCAATGGCGCTCGTTGCTTGTGAGCAGATCCCAGTCACGTTCGCAGACTAAATCCATCAAGTTTTGAAAGTTATGATGGTAATAATAGGGGCTAAGAGGATCGGGCTGTGTCATTCTTTTCCTTTTCTTTCATCAGGACACGTGCATTCAGGAGCCGCCGCATGAAACGGATTATCGCTGTACTATTGTCAGTCTTTAGCGGGTTAGTGTCGAGCGATGCCTTGGCTGACAATGAAATGACGTTCTCCACCGAGCAAGGGATAGCCGGGGTCGCATGCATTATTAGTGATCCAGCAGGACGGCTCTTGCTAGTCAAAGACACAGTGACCGGACGGTATGGTTTGCCTGGTGGCCGGGTTAACTTGGCCGAATCACCGAGCAGAGCGCTCGCCCGTGAAGTGTTCGAAGAAACAGCGATTCGGGTAACGGTCGGTGATGTGTATCATCAGGATGCGCGCGGCGTCTTGTTTGCCTGCCAAAGCCAGGCGCCGTTGCCTGTTGTCTCCACCGCTGAGGGGGTGGGGCTTTTGCCGGCGTGGCGCGCCCCCCATTTTGCCTCTGAAATTGAGCAAGCACGGCTGGTACCGCGCGCCCATGCGCAAGACTATCGCTATCGGTTTAATGATCGTCGCGATCACTTGTGGTCGCTAGCGGCGAAAACCCCGAGCAGTGATGTCAGTGCCTTGGCCGACTTTAGTGCCTTGGCACCTGTGTTTTATGTCAGTCAATATGGATTGGTCTCAGGCGTACAAAACACCGTACAACAACTGGGTGACGCCGGGAATGCAACCGTCACCGCCGTATTCAAACTGGTCAATACGTTAGGAGAGATCGCCTTTTATATTGCCCTGGTGCCGTTGTTTCTTGTTTTTCGCGGCCATAAATCGGCACTGTCGCTGCTTTTTTTGCTAATCAGCGCAGCGGCTGTGTCTACCACCCTAAAAAGTGGCTTTGCCATGCCACGGCCGTTTTACCTATGGCCTGACTTGCAAATAGGCCAAGCAAGCGGCTTTACGGTACCTAGCGGCCACACTTTACTCGCGGCCGCTGTGATGACCGCTTGGTATCTAAAACGCCGAGTCACACACCCGCCTGCTTTTGGTGCGCTGGCGATGACGCTGGTGGTGATAGTGCTTATGGGACTGAACCGCATGTATCTCGGCGTGCATTTTGCCAGTGATGTGGTGATCGGGGCTCTGGTCGGGAGCAGTGTTGCCTGGGCGACTATCAAGCTGGATGCGGTAACGGTGGGGAATGAACGACCCGTGCTGACCACCGGCAGAATCTGGTTCTTAGCGTGTCTCATCATGGCGTTGCTGGCACTGGCATTAAAGATCCCCAATATGGTTTATCTGTCAGCGTTGGCGGCGGGTGTTTATACCGGTCAGGTTTGGCATAAGCTCTTTCCTAGTCATAAACCGGCCAGCCGGCTCAATGGCAAACTGTTAACGCTGGCGTGGATCTTTTTCGGTATCGCCGCCATTGTTGGCGCAGCTTGGGGAGTGGCACAGCTGACAGGGTTAAGCTGGATTGTGCTTATTGTCGTGTCAATGGCGGCATGGAGTTTGGGCCCTTGGGTACTGATTGCCAGCCCAGAGCTTGCTAAATGGTCGGGTAAGCGGTTGGGTTGGCGCGAGTGGTGACAAGGATTTGCTAGGTGATCGCTTTGGCTGTGCCAAGAGTTAAGGTAAAGTGACAGCACAACAAAAATTGCACCAGGCATGGTGAGATAGCGCACAGGAACAGCAATGATACCGGCAATCCATCCAGAGGCGGGCCTGTCGTCCGCCGTCGTTGATTTAATCACTGCTTTACAAACAGCAGGTTTTCAAGGCGATATTGAATCGACCTATGCGAGCCGCCTTGCGGTGGCCACTGATAACAGTGTTTATCAAGCCTTACCGCAAGCCGTTCTCTTCCCCGCCTCGGTTGATGATCTTCAGCTTATTGGTCAGACCGTCCAAGCCCCAGCATTTAGTGAGATTAAGTTTTCTCCTCGTGGGGGCGGTACCGGCACCAACGGTCAGTCGTTGACCAAGCATGTGGTGGTGGACGTGTCTCGTCATATGAACCAGGTGCTGGAAGTGAACCCTGAGCAAGGCTGGGTGCGCGTTCAAGCAGGCGTTATTAAAGATCAGCTCAATGATGTATTGCGCCCGTATGGATACTTTTTCTCACCTGACTTATCAACCAGTAATCGCGCCACCATTGGCGGGATGATCAACACCGATGCCTCGGGCCAAGGCTCGCTACGTTACGGCAAGACCTCCGATCATGTGCTGGGTTTAAAAGCGGTACTCGTGGATGGTAGCGTCCTCGATACGCAGCCTCTCAATTCGGATCAGCTTCAGCACGCGATGTCGCGCGATGATCTTAGTGGCCGGGCGCTGCAAACGGTGTCCTCAGTCTGTCGTGAGCATCGTGATCTGATTACCGACACCTTCCCGCCGTTGAATCGCTTTTTAACCGGCTATGACCTTAAACATGTTTATGATGACACACTCACTGCCTTTGATATTGGCCGCGTGCTATGTGGCGCTGAAGGCTCCTTAGCGTTTATTGCCGAAGCTAAGCTCAACATCACGCCGATCCCGACCGTGCGTACCTTGGTAAATATTAAATACGACAGTTTTGATTCGGCACTGCGTAATGCGCCGACGATGGTTGAGGCGAACGCGCTATCGGTTGAAACCATTGATGCCAAGGTGCTTGATCTCGCAAGAAACGACATTGTTTGGCATACGGTGAGTCATCTGCTGCAAGACGTGCCTGGCAAAACCATGCACGGCATTAATATGGTGGAGTTTGCGGGGAATGATGCTGGTGAGATCGAACAACAGGTTTCGGCATTGTGCCAGCAATTGGATAGCCTGATAGCACAAAAGCAACAAGGTGTGATTGGTTATCAGATTTGTCGGGATCTCGCATCAATCAACAAAATCTATGCGATGCGTAAAAAAGCGGTCGGGTTGCTTGGCGCCACGAAAGGCAAAGCCAAACCTGTCGCGTTTGCCGAAGATACCTGTGTGCCGCCCGAAAACCTGGCTGATTTTATCAGTGAGTTCCGCGCATTGCTCGACAGCCATCATTTGCACTATGGCATGTTCGGTCATGTCGATGCGGGGGTACTGCATGTGCGTCCAGCTCTGGATTTGTGTGACCCTGACCAAGAACGGGTGATGAAAACCCTCTCTGACCAAGTGGTCGCCTTGGTCGCCAAGTATGGTGGCTTGATGTGGGGTGAGCATGGCAAAGGGTATCGTTCGGAATACGGCCCCGAGTTTTTTGGTGAGACCTTATTTGCCCAGCTTCGTCATATCAAAGCGGCATTTGATCCGCAAAACCGGATGAACCCAGGAAAGATCTGCACACCGATTAACAGCCAGGATTCACTGGTGAAGGTTGATGACACCAAGCGTGGCTTTTATGACCGTCAAATTCCGGTAGAAGTGCGTGATAGCTTTAAAGGGGCGATGGAATGCAATGGCAATGGGCTGTGCTTTAACTATGACACCGCCTCACCCATGTGTCCCTCAATGAAAGTCAGTTATGACCGCCGTCATTCGCCAAAAGGCCGCGCTGGAATTGTGCGAGAATGGTTGCGTTTACTGTCTGAGCAGGGTGTCGACCCGTTGGCGGTTGAACAGGCATTGATGACCCAGTCACCCTCAGTCCGTGAGGTGATGGCCAAATTCGGGCGCTATTTTACTCGCCGTAAAGAAGCAGATGATTTTAGCCATGAGGTCATGGAAGCCATGAGCGGTTGCTTGGCGTGTAAAGCTTGTGCCAGTCAGTGCCCGATCAAAGTGGATGTGCCGAGTTTTCGCTCGCGCTTTATGCAGCTCTATTACAGCCGCTATCCGCGCCCGATGAAAGACCACTTAGTGGCGAACATTGAAACCTTGCTACCACTGATGGCTAAAGCCCCAAAATTGGTGAATGCGGCGACTCAGCCTCAATGGGCCCAAGGGCTCACTGCGAAGTTGATTGGCTACACAGACACACCGGCGTTGTCGGTACCGACGCTGGCTCAGTCACTGGCGGGCGATCATGCGCTGAAGTTTGATTTATCCTGGTTACAGGCGTTATCTGCGCAAGAGCGTGAAAACTATGTATTGATCGTACAAGACCCATTTACCAGCTTTTATGAAGCGCCTCTGATTCACGATTTGATCAAACTGGCGCGGCAGTTGGGTAAGGTGCCCATGTTGGTGCCGTTCAAACCTAATGGGAAAGCGCAGCATGTAAAAGGGTTTCTTCGCCGCTTCGCCCAGACGGCGCGTAACACCGCTGGCTTTTTGAATCAGCTGGCGGCGTTAAATATTCCCATGGTGGGCGTCGATCCAGCGCTGGTGCTTTGTTATCGCGATGAGTATCAAGAAGCGTTAGGTAAGCACCGGGGTAACTTTAATGTGATGTTGAGCCATGAGTGGCTGACCAGTGTTATGCCTAATATGCCGGTTGTGACGAGCAGTGATGCCGACCCCTGGTATCTGTTCGGCCACTGCACCGAGAAAACACAGTTACCTCATGCTGAGCAACAATGGGTGGCTTTATTTGCCCATTTTGGGGCAGAGCTTAAACCGATTTCTGTCGGTTGCTGTGGTATGGCGGGCACCTATGGCCATGAAGCAGACAAACGCGAGACGTCAGCCGCGATCTATGATTTAAGTTGGTCGCCACAGTTGGCAAACCTGCCTAGCGAGAGAGTGCTCGCAACCGGTTACTCGTGCCGCARCCAAGTAAAGCGGTTCAGTGAGACGCAGTTGCAACACCCTTTGCAAATCTTGTTGCGGCTAGCATGTACGCGAATTGATCGTGCGCGTGTCGATAACGTATCACTATAAAGCTTGCATCTGGGTGGCTTTGTCATACAGTAAAATAAAGAGCTGAAAGCTAAGGTAAAACAAATGCTTAAAACGGTTGTTATCATCTTGCTGGTTTTACTCGGGATTACGGCGGCCCAGTACTTGGACGAGGGGACGCAAAAGAAAATTGCGTGGGTGGTCGGCGCCATCGCCGGTGTGCTGGCGTTGGTTGTGATTGGTGTAGAGCTTTTTCGTTAGTGATAGCGTGTTTAATCACGCGTCATTAGCCGGATAGCGTGACGCCGACGATACTAAAAACACGCAACGTTCGGAATGAAACGCAGGTAGTGAAACGCTCGTAGTGAAACGCCCGTAATGAGGCATATCACTACGGGCGTTTTTATTTCATCCTTTTAAAGACGGTGCTTATGCGCGTTTTCCACGCTGCTTGTTACCTGGCCTTTTGTTATTTGGCCGACGTATATCGGGTTGCTTGGGATGTTTAGTGGCAAAACGTTGGGTGCCATGGCGGCCTGAGCGACGCTGCCGACCTGGTTTTTCGGGGGCATCTTCTCTCGGGATCAGGCACTTTGGTCCGTTACCAATCAAATGCTGTTTACCCATACGTACTAAAGCTTCTCTGATAAGTGGCCAGTTGGCGGGATCGTGGTAACGCAGTAGCGCCTTGTGTAAGCGTCGCTGGCGCTCTCCCTTTGCCACTGTCAGTGTTTCGCGTTTTTTGTAACGTGCTCGCTTTAGCGGATTGGTTTCCGAGTGATACATGGCGGTGGCATTACACATGGGTGATGGGTAAAAGTTTTGCACTTGGTCGCACTCAAACTCATTCTCTTTTAGCCAGCAGGCAAGCTGCACCATATCTTCATCCGTACAGCCAGGGTGCGCGGCGATGAAGTAGGGGATCAAATACTGCTTTTTGCCCGCTTCTTTACTGTATTTTTCGAACAGTGCTTTGAAGCGATCATACGCGCCCATGCCGGGCTTCATCATCAAGTCCAGCGTATTCTTTTCGGTATGCTCAGGGGCGATTTTTAAATAACCACCGACATGGTGAGTCACCAATTCTTTGACATATTCTGGCGACTCAATCGCTAGGTCATACCGCACTCCCGAGGCAATCAAGACTTTTTTGATGCCCTCCACCTGACGTGCTTTGCGATAGAGATCAATGGTATGACGGTGATCGGTATTGAGCTTGTCGCAAATCTTTGGAAATACACACGAGGGGCGACGACAGTTACGCTCTGCCTTGGGATCGGCGCAGCCGAGTCGATACATGTTAGCGGTTGGGCCACCCAAGTCTGAAATGGTGCCAGTAAAACCAGGCACTTTATCGCGGATATCATTGAGCTCTTCAATGATCGACGCTTGTGAGCGGTTTTGAATGATCCGTCCTTCGTGCTCGGTAATCGAACAAAATGAACAGCCGCCAAAACAGCCACGCATAATGTTCACCGAGGTTTTAATCATATCGTAGGCGGGGATCTTAGCGTTGCCGTACTTTGGGTGAGGCACACGTGCATAGGGCAGCCCAAACACATAGTCCATTTCTTCGGTGGTGAGGGGCACCGGAGGGGGATTAATCCAAAGGAGTTGATCGCCATGTTGCTGCACCAAGGCGCGCGCAGAATAGGGGTTAGCTTCTAAGTGCATCACTCGGCTAGCATGCGCGTACAAAATACGATCGTTTTTGAGTTTTTCAAACGAGGGCAGGTGAACAAAGGTGTTTTTAGCATCGTGTCGAGACGGACGGATAGTAATGGGTTTCGCCGCGTCTGGCTCTGCTTTTTTGCTGGTCTCGCACTGGGTTTCTGTTGCGTAGGGGTTAGGCATAGTCATGCTCTTTCCCGGTTTATCAATGCGGGTGGAATCGACTTCTGCCATGCCTTCGGGCGGTGTTTTCATCATCACTGCGGTGCCAGCGATGCGAGTCATAGCGGCTAAGGTGTCACCGCGAGATAAACGATGCGCCACTTCTATTAAGGCGCGCTCGGCGTTGCCAAATAGTAATATGTCAGCTTTGGCGTCACATAATACTGAGCGACGGACTTTGTCTGACCAATAGTCGTAGTGTGCTAAACGGCGCAAGCTGGCTTCTATGCCGCCTAGCACAATCGGCGTCTGCTTATAGGCCTCTCGGCAGCGCTGAGAATAGACTAAAACCGCGCGATCAGGGCGTTTCCCGCCCTCGTTATTAGGCGTGTAGGCATCATCATGGCGCAGCTTTTGGTCTGCGGTGTAACGGTTGATCATCGAGTCCATGTTGCCGGCGGTTACACCAAAGAATAGGTTTGGTTCGCCTAATGCCATAAAATCATCTTTATTGTGCCAGTTAGGCTGCGAGATGATGCCAACACGAAACCCTTGTGCTTCCAATGTGCGGCCAATTACCGCCATGCCAAAACTAGGATGATCGACATAGGCATCACCGGTCACGATGATGATATCGCAGCTATCCCAACCTAGGATATCCATCTCTTCACGGCTGGTGGGCAAAAAAGGCGCAGGGCCAAAGCAAGCCGCCCAGTAAGGGGTGTAATCGTATATAGCAGTCGGTGTCACGTTATGGTCTCTTGGTCAGCCCATTGCAATGAGGATGTGCGCTCCATCGATACGCGCATCGTGCGCCAGGGCGGGCGATAAATTAGCCAGCGATTTTAGCGACAATCCTGCACTGAGTATAGGGATAAATCTGGGGAGGTGACTCAGGATGTCATAGAAGGCTGGGCGGACGGGTTGTGTTGTTGCACATAATCGATAAAGGCACGATCGGCGAGGGATAAGTAACCCTCTTTACGCCAAGCAATGGAAATATCGAGCTTGATCGGCTGTGTGAACGGTATCCCGACAATCCCGCTTTCGTGTTCAGTAACCATATCGAGCAGTGCGCTGATCGCAAATCCATGACGGACGATATTCAAAATCATCGCTAGCAAATTGGTTTCTAATGACAGTTTGGGGGTCATCGCATGGGTATCGCAGACTTGATCGAGATAATCACGGTGGAAGTAACCAGGACGGAACATAATTAGCTCATGGGCGAAAAAGGTGTGATAGTCGAGGGTAGAATGCGTGGCGAGCGGATGATCGGTCGCGACAACAGCAACCATCTGCGAGGAGATCAAATGCGTGGTATCCAACGAATCGGGCACCTCTCTATCATTGATCACGGCGAGATCCAGCTCACCGTCGAGCAGCATTTGCCGCAGAGAGTGAGTGCCAGCCTCTACCACCGTGAGCTTTAGCGTGGGATAGCGACGGCGAAATCCCATCAGCAACTCAGGAAAAAAATACGATCCCAGCATACCCGGCACACCGATACGCACCTCGCCTTTTTGCAATCCTTTCAGCTCATCCATGGCTGTGGCCGCATCTTGCATTTGTTGTACGACGCGATAGGCGTGCTGGAGTAATACTTGCCCTTCTTGCGTCAGTTGAATGTGCTTTTCATTGCGAATAAAGATCGGCATACCCAGTTGATTTTCAAACTTTTTGATCGCAATGCTGAGCGCAGGTTGCGCGATATGCAGACGCTGGGCGGCGAGCGTAAAGCTTTTAGTCTCAGCGATAGCAATCACGTGGCGGAGCTGTTTGATGTTCATAATCATAAATAAAATATATAGAGA
>NZ_MUES01000039.1:0-18507 GCF_001995745.1 Salinivibrio sp. ML323
CACTCGCAACAATAGCACTCGCAACAATAGCGTCAGTAAGGAGGTGATCCAGCCCCAGGTTCCCCTAGGGCTACCTTGTTACGACTTCACCCCAGTCATGAACCACACCGTGGTAAACGCCCTCCCGAAGGTTAAGCTATCTACTTCTGGTGCAGCCCACTCCCATGGTGTGACGGGCGGTGTGTACAAGGCCCGGGAACGTATTCACCGTGGCATTCTGATCCACGATTACTAGCGATTCCGACTTCATGGAGTCGAGTTGCAGACTCCAATCCGGACTACGACARACTTTAAGGGATTCGCTCYACTTCGCAGCKTCGCTGCCCTCTGTATCTGCCATTGTAGCACGTGTGTAGCCCTACTCGTAAGGGCCATGATGACTTGACGTCGTCCCCACCTTCCTCCGGTTTATCACCGGCAGTCTCCCTGGAGTTCCCACCATTACGTGCTGGCAAACAAGGATAAGGGTTGCGCTCGTTGCGGGACTTAACCCAACATTTCACAACACGAGCTGACGACAGCCATGCAGCACCTGTCTCAGCAGCACGTGTGTAGCCCTACTCGTAAGGGCCATGATGACTTGACGTCGTCCCCACCTTCCTCCGGTTTATCACCGGCAGTCTCCCTGGAGTTCCCACCATTACGTGCTGGC
The DNA here is from genome assembly GCF_001995745.1 of Salinivibrio sp. ML323. Lineage (NCBI taxonomy): Bacteria > Pseudomonadati > Pseudomonadota > Gammaproteobacteria > Vibrionales > Vibrionaceae > Salinivibrio > Salinivibrio sp. ML323. Next base: position 653 of record NZ_MUES01000039.1, read on the forward strand.
AAACAAGGATAAGGGTTGCGCTCGTTGCGGGACTTAACCCAACATTTCACAACACGAGCTGACGACAGCCATGCAGCACCTGTCTCAGTGTTCCCGAAGGCACCAATCCATCTCTGGAAAGTTCWCTGGATGTCAAGAGTAGGTAAGGTTCTTCGCGTTGCATCGAATTAAACCACATGCTCCACCGCTTGTGCGGGCCCCCGTCAATTCATTTGAGTTTTAACCTTGCGGCCGTACTCCCCAGGCGGTCTACTTAATGCGTTAGCGCCGAAAGCCAAAGTCTAAACCTCAACCTCCAAGTAGACAGCGTTTACGGCGTGGACTCTGGATGTCAAGAGTAGGTAAGGTTCTTCGCGTTGCATCGAATTAAACCACATGCTCCACCGCTTGTGCGGGCCCCCGTCAATTCATTTGAGTTTTAACCTTGCGGCCGTACTCCCCAGGCGGTCTACTTAATGCGTTAGCGCCGAAAGCCAAAGTCTAAACCTCAACCTCCAAGTAGACAGCGTTTACGGCGTGGACTACCAGGGTATCTAATCCTGTTTGCTACCCACGCTTTCGCATCTGAGCGTCAGTCTTTGTCCAGGGGGCCGCCTTCGCCACTGGTATTCCTTCAGATCTCTACGCATTTCACCGCTACACCTGAAATTCTACCCCCCTCTACAAGACTCTAGCCTGCCAGTTTCAAATGCGGTTCCGAGGTTGAGCCCCGGGCTTTCACATCTGACTTAACAAACCGCCTGCATGCGCTTTACGCCCAGTAATTCCGATTAACGCTCGCACCCTCCGTATTACCGCGGCTGCTGGCACGGAGTTAGCCGGTGCTTCTTCTGCAGCTAACGTCAAGCCRTGCACKTATTAAGTACACCACCTTCCTCACTGCTGAAAGTGCTTTACAACCCGAAGGCCTTCTTCACACACGCGGCATGGCTGCATCAGGGTCTCCCCCATTGTGCAATATTCCCCACTGCTGCCTCCCGTAGGAGTCTGGGCCGTGTCTCAGTCCCAGTGTGGCTGATCATCCTCTCAAACCAGCTAAGGATCGTYGCCTTGGTAAGCCATTACCTTACCAACTAGCTAATCCTAACTGGGCCCATCCCAACGCGATAGCTTACATGTAGAGGCCACCTTTGGTCCTGACTCTAACGARYCAAGACATTATGCGGTATTAGCCGTCGTTTCCAACGGTTATCCCCCTCGTCAGGGCAGGTTCCCAGCCGTTACTCACCCGTCCGCCGCTCGACGTCCAGYAAATCCACCGAAGCTTCAATRCTGCCGTTTCCGCTCGACTTGCATGTGTTAGGCCTGCCGCCAGCGTTCAATCTGAGCCATGATCAAACTCTTCAATTAAAGTTTTGGTGTTTGCTTTTCCTAAGAAAAGACAAACGGCTCGATAAATACTGTTTTGTTCGTCTCTTGCGAGACAAACGAATTGACTGTGCCGAACAACGTAAACGTTGTTTCGTATTGGTCACTCAGTTCATCGAATAAATCTTTTTGTCTATTCTCAACGAGTGCCCACACAGATTGCATAGGTCAAATTGTTAAAGAGCGTTGACTGTGCGAAGCGGCGCTTCGCTTGGTCAGGGCTGCGTATCTTACGCGCCTTACCGTTAAAGTCAAGAAGAAATTTCATCTTTTATTTTCAACCCAACTGGGTGAAGCAAAACCTCTTTTTGACTCCCCTAACGCGCTGTCTGCGTTAAGTAGGGCGGCATTCTAAAGCTTTTGTGACAAGCGTCAATCATTAATTTTCACTTTTCTTTTAAGCGCTCTATTTTTAGTCGATCTGCTCTGTTTTAGCCAATAATGCCCGTTTCTACTCTCTAAGCACCAAAAGTTACTATTTCGCGACTCGTTCTTATCCGTAGCGCCTATCCACCTTAGTTAAACGAGGAGTGAGGCTATACGCGAAAAGCGTGGACCGTTTTTACAACGCGATGGTGAAGGGCCGGATAAAGAAAAAGCCAGGCAAATTGCCTGGCTTTTCTGGGTGCTGCTTATAAGTAATAAAACTTACTCTGCAGCTTGCTCAGCGTCTTGCTCTGGGCGATCAACAAGCTCGATGTAAGCCATTGGGGCTTTATCACCAGAGCGAACACCGCATTTCAGAATGCGAGTGTAACCGCCAGCACGTGAAGCAAAACGTGGGCCGAGTTCATTAAACAGTTTCGCTACAACTTCGTCGTTACGAGTACGAGCGAATGCTACACGACGGTTAGCAACACTGTCGTTTTTAGCTAAGGTAATCAACGGTTCAATGACGCGACGCAGCTCTTTTGCCTTTGGCAAAGTTGTTTTGATAACTTCGTGAGTTACCAGCGAGCTAGCCATGTTGCTGAACATCGCTTTACGATGGCTGCTGTTGCGATTGAGTTGACGACCACTCTTACGATGGCGCATGACCTAATCCTTCTAACTAAATAATCAGTCTCTGATTAATCTTCAGCAATGGATGCTGGCGGCCAGTTTTCTAGGCGCATACCTAGAGACAGACCACGTGATGCCAGCACGTCTTTAATTTCAGTCAAAGACTTCTTACCAAGGTTTGGCGTTTTCAGAAGCTCAACCTCGGTACGCTGTACCAGATCACCGATATAGTGAATCGCTTCTGCTTTCAAACAGTTAGCAGAGCGAACAGTTAGTTCAAGATCGTCTACAGGACGCAGTAGGATCGGATCGAACTCTGGCTTCTCTTCTTTCTCCTCAGGGACACGTACATCGCGCAGGTCAACAAACGCATCTAGCTGTTCTGCTAGGATGGTTGCCGCACGGCGAATCGCTTCCTCAGGATCCAGTGTACCGTTAGTTTCCATATCGATGACCAGCTTGTCGAGGTCCGTACGCTGTTCGACACGCGCTGCTTCCACTTTGTAAGCAATGCGATCTACTGGGCTGAACGTTGCGTCAACAAGTAGGCGACCGATTGGACGCTCGTCGTCTTCGCTATCGATACGCGCAGACGCTGGTACATAGCCACGACCACGTTCTACCTTGATACGCATGCTAATTTCAGCGCTTGCATCAGTCAGGTGGCAGATAACGTGTTCTGGGTTCGCAATCTCAACACCACCATCATGGGTGATGTCGCCTGCAACAACAGGGCCTGCACCAGACTTGGTCAGAGTAAGGATAACTTCATCTTTACCCTCAACCTTAACGGCTAGGCCTTTAAGGTTAAGTAGGATTTCCAGGATATCTTCCTGAACCCCTTCTTTGGTGCTGTACTCGTGCAGTACGCCGTCAATTTCAACTTCCGTCACCGCACAGCCTGGCATAGATGAAAGTAGGATACGACGTAGCGCATTCCCCAGAGTATGGCCAAAACCACGCTCTAGGGGTTCAAGAGTTACTTTTGCGTGCGTCGAGCTAACTTGTTCAATATCAACTAGACGCGGCTTAAGAAATTCTGTTACAGAACCCTGCATTATGTCCTCTCTTTAGTTCAGCTTTACTTAGAGTAAAGCTCGACGATCAGGTGTTCGTTGATGTCAGCAGACAAATCAGAACGCTCTGGTAGGCGCTTGAATGTGCCTTCCATCTTCTTGCTGTCTACTTCGATCCAAGTTGGCAGTTCGCGTTGAGCGGCAACTTCTAGAGCTGCTTTGATACGCGCCTGGTTCTTAGCTTTCTCGCGAATGCTAATCACGTCGTTTGCCGAAACCTTGAAAGAAGGTACGTTAACTACTTTGCCGTTAACGAGGATCGCTTTGTGGCTTACCAGCTGACGTGATTCGGCGCGTGTTGCACCAAAGCCCATGCGGTAAACTACGTTGTCTAGGCGACCTTCAAGAAGCTGAAGCAGGTTTTCACCTGTATTACCCTTGATGCGGGCAGCGTCTTTGTAGTAGTTACGGAACTGCTTTTCCATTACGCCGTACATACGACGTACTTTTTGCTTCTCACGAAGCTGAACGCCATAGTCAGACAGACGGCCGCGACGCTGACCGTGAACGCCTGGGACGTTATCGATTTTACACTTGGTATCAATCGCGCGTACGCCCGACTTAAGGAATAAGTCAGTGCCTTCGCGACGGCTAAGCTTCAGCTTAGGACCCAAATATCTTGCCATGATCTTTCTCCAATATTCTAAGAAACAGCGCTAGTGCGTATTAAACACGGCGTTTCTTAGGTGGACGACAACCGTTATGCGGGATTGGCGTCGCATCAACAATGTTAGTGATGCGGAAGCCCGCTGCGTTCAAGGCACGAATAGTAGACTCGCGACCTGGACCTGGACCTTTAACCATCACTTCGAGGTTTTTCAGGCCGTACTCTTTCGCCATTTCACCACAGCGCTCTGCAGCAACCTGCGCAGCGTATGGAGTTGACTTACGAGAGCCACGGAAACCTGAACCACCGGCGGTCGCCCATGCAAGAGCGTTACCTTGACGGTCAGAAATCGTCACGATTGTGTTATTGAAAGACGCATGAATGTGCGCGACGCCATCAGCGACTTGCTTGCGTACGCGTTTGCGTGCACGAGTTGCTTGTTTAGCCATAGTACTTATCTACCCCGATTATTTCTTGATCGGCTTGCGCGGACCCTTACGGGTACGAGCATTGGTCTTCGTACGCTGACCACGTAGTGGCAAGCTGCGACGATGACGAATACCGCGGTTACAACCAAGGTCCATAAGACGCTTGATGTTCATGGAAATTTCACGACGTAGATCGCCTTCTACGGTGTATTTAGCCACACCGTCACGCAATTGGTCGATCTGTTCTTCTGATAGTTCACTGATCTTAGTGCTTTCAGCAATACCTACTTCAGCTAGAATAGCTTGAGAGGTGGTTTTGCCGACGCCGTAAATCGCAGTCAATGCGATAACAGCATGCTTTTGATCAGGAATGTTAATGCCTGCTATACGGGCCACTATTCACTCCTAGTACTTTTCAAGTAGAACCGCTGCAGAGCCCGTCGAGGATACGCAGCGGCATAACCACTTCTTTTGCACATACAAAAGGTGGGCTGGCTAATGTAGCCAGCCTGACCTCATTTTGCAAGAAAAATATTCTGCTATTAGCCTTGGCGTTGCTTGTGCTTTGGCTCACTGCAGATCACACGAACGGTACCGTTACGCTTGATCACTTTACAGTTACGGCAGATTTTCTTAACGGAAGCACGAACTTTCATTGCTAAACTCCGTAAATAGACAACCTATTAGCGGCCGTAGCCTTTGAGGTTGGCTTTTTTCAACACGGACTCATATTGTTGAGACATCAAATGAGTCTGAACTTGAGCCATAAAGTCCATGATTACGACTACTACGATAAGTAGTGATGTACCACCAAAGTAAAAGTGGACATCCCACGCAATCATCATGAACTCGGGGATCAGACAGATAAAGGTAATATACATGGCGCCAGCAAGGGTTAACCGTGTCATCACTTTATCAATGTATTTAGCAGTCTGCTCACCCGGGCGAATACCAGGTACGAACGCTCCTGACTTCTTCAAATTATCTGCTGTTTCTCGCGGGTTGAACACCAACGCCGTATAGAAAAAGCAGAAGAAGATAATCGCTGCCGCATAAAGTATTACGTACGCTGGTTGCCCCGGACTCAGTGCCAATGACACATCGGTTAGCCAGCTTGTCTGATCACCCTTACCAAACCAGTTAGCAAGCGTGCCAGGGAACAAAATAATACTTGATGCAAAAATCGCAGGGATAACGCCTGCCATGTTGATCTTAAGTGGCAGGTGCGTGCTTTGCGCTGCAAAGACACGGCGACCTTGTTGCCGCTTCGCGTAGTTAACAACGATACGACGTTGACCACGCTCCATAAAGACCACAAAGTAGACGACCGCCAATACGATCACTGCGATACCTAGCAAGAGAAGCGGAGACATGTCGCCTTGACGCGCTTGCTCTATTGTCTGTCCAATTGCGGGTGGCAGACCCGCGACAATCCCGGTGAAGATAATCAACGAAATGCCGTTACCAATGCCGCGTTCAGTAATTTGCTCACCTAACCACATCAAGAACATGGTACCTGTGACCAAACTCACTACCGCAGTAAAGTAAAATGCGGGGCCTGGATTTATCACCAAACCTGGCATCATACTCGGTAACCCGGTCGCGATTCCAATTGCTTGGAACGTTGCCAACACCAGCGTGCCGTAGCGGGTATACTGACTTATCTTGCGACGGCCAGATTCACCCTCTTTTTTCAACTCCGCTAACGCGGGATGAACCACTGACAATAACTGAACAATAATCGATGCCGAAATATACGGCATAATGCCCAGTGCCAGTATCGAAGCACGCTCAAGGGCACCACCAGAGAACATGTTAACCAAGTCAATGATGGTCCCTTGTTGCTGTTCGAACAGATCGGCAAGTACAGCAGCGTCAATACCAGGAATGGGTACAAAAGAGCCGGCACGGAATACCAATAATGCCATTGCTACAAAAAGTAAGCGGCTTTTGAGCTCCGCAACTCCGCCTTTTGCACTACTGAAGTTTTGTCCTGGTTGTTTTGCCATCTGTACCTCGTCCTCGAGCTAAATTATTCCTCGATTTTACCGCCTGCAGCTTCGATTGCCGCTTTAGCGCCTTTAGTGACACGAACACCTTTCACTGTCACTGAGCGAGCGATTTCACCAGACAGTACGATTTTCGCCGTACGAGTGTCTTGCGCGATAACATTCGCTGCTTTCAGTGTTTCAAGGCTTACCACGTCACCGTCAACTTTTGCTAGCTCGCCGAGACGGACTTCAGCAGAAGTGAGGCCTTTACGCGAAGTAAAACCGAATTTTGGCAGACGCTGTTTCAAAGGCATTTGACCGCCTTCGAAACCTGGGCGTACTGAACCACCTGAACGTGATTTCTGACCTTTATGACCACGGGCACCGGTTTTACCCAGGCCTGAACCAATACCACGGCCTACACGCTTCGCAGAAGGCTTTGAGCCTGCAGCCGGAGATAGAGTATTCAAACGCATGTGATTACCCCTCCACTTTAACCATGTAGTTGACCTTGTTGATCATACCGCGCACGCACGGTGTATCTTCAAGTTCAACAGTGTGGTTGATGCGACGAAGGCCCAAGCCACGCAGGGTCGCTTTGTGCTTCGGCAAGCGGCCGATAGCGCTACGAGTCTGAGTTACTTTAATTGTCTTAGCCATGTCGTATTACCCCAGAATTTCGTTGACAGGCATGCCACGTTTCGCAGCTACCATCTCTGGAGACTTCGTACCACCCAGACCATCAATCGTTGCACGAACGATGTTGATTGGGTTGGTCGAACCGTATGCTTTCGCCAGAACGTCTTGAACGCCTGCTACTTCAAGCACGGCACGCATCGCACCACCGGCGATGATACCTGTACCTTCTGATGCTGGCTGCATATACACTTTTGAACCAGTGTGGCGGCCTTTAACAGCGTGGTGCAGAGTACCGTCTTTCAGCGCAACAGTAATCATGTTACGGCGCGCTTTTTCCATTGATTTTTGGATCGCTGCGGGTACTTCACGGGCTTTACCGTAACCGAAACCGACGCGACCGTTACCATCACCTACCACAGTCAGGGCGGTGAAGGTAAAGATGCGACCACCTTTAACCGTTTTAGAAACACGGTTTACAGCGATCAGCTTCTCATGCAAATCACTTTGTTGTTTATCGTTAGCCATCTTCCACCTACCTTAGAATTTCAGACCAGCTTCACGGGCAGCATCTGCCAGTGCAGCCACACGGCCGTGGTATTGGAAACCGGAACGGTCAAAAGCAACGGCTTCGATGCCTTTTTCCTTCGCTCGCTCAGCAATGATCTTACCCACGGCTGCAGCGGCGTCTTTGTTACCGGTGCTCTTCACTTGCTCACGGATCGCTTTTTCTRCGGTAGAAGCGGCAGCGATTACTTCCGCGCCGTTACCAGCGATAACCTGTGCGTACACATGACGTGGAGTACGGTGTACCACCAGGCGAGTCGCACCCATTTCCGCGATCTTGCGTCGTGCTTTGGTCGCACGACGGATACGAGATGCTTTCTTATCCATAGTGTTACCTTACTTCTTCTTAGCTTCTTTAGTACGCACAGCTTCGTCAGAGTAACGAACGCCTTTGCCTTTATAAGGCTCTGGCTTGCGGTATGCGCGAATTTCAGCAGCCACCTGGCCAACCGCTTGTTTATCAGCGCCGCTGATAACAATTTCAGTTTGGCTTGGGCATTCTGCCTTAACACCCTCTGGCAGAGCGTGCTCAACCGGGTGAGAGAAACCAAGTGTCAGGTTAAGTTTGTCACCGGCAACGTTTGCACGATAACCAACACCTTTCAGGATTAGTTTCTTGGTAAAGCCTTCAGTCACACCCACTACCATGCTGTTAACCAGTGCGCGCGCGGTACCAGCATGAGCCCATGCTTTAGCGTGCTCCACACGTGGTGCGAAAGTAATGGTGTTCTCTTCTTGGCTTACTGCCACCATATCGTGAAGCGTGCGGCTTAGTTCGCCTTTGCTTCCTTTTACAGTGATTTCCTGACCGTTAAGTTTCACCTCTACGCCGGCAGGAACTACGACAGGTGCTTTTGCAACACGAGACATTTCCTACTCCTTATTAAGCTACGTAGCAGATGATTTCACCGCCCAGACCCGCTTTGCGAGCTGCGCGATCGGTCATCAAACCTTTCGAAGTTGATACAACAGCAATACCAAGGCCACCCATCACTGAAGGCAACTCATCTTTCTTTTTGTAGATGCGCAGGCCTGGACGGCTAACACGTTGGATTTGCTCGATAACTGGTTTAGATTCGAAGTATTTCAACGTCACTTCCAGTTCAGGCTTCGCGTCGCTGTTTACTGCGACGTCAGCCACGTAACCTTCTGCTTTTAGTAGCTCAGCAATTGCCACTTTTAGCTTTGACGAAGGCATTTTAACAGCAACTTTTTTTGCTGTCTGACCGTTGCGTAAGCGGGTCAGCATATCCGAGATCGGATCTTGCATGCTCATAAGTCTTTACTCCCGTGATTCAATTACCAGCTTGCCTTACGCAGACCCGGAATCTCGCCTTTCATGCAAGCTTCACGAACCTTGATTCGGCTCAGGCCGAATTTGCGTAGGTAGCCATGTGGACGACCAGTCTGGTTACAGCGGTTACGCTGACGAGACTTCGCAGAATCACGTGGTAGCGACTGAAGCTTCAGGACAGCGTCCCAACGCTCTTCGTCTGACGTGTTAACATTCTTAATGGTCGCACGCAGGTTGTCACGCTTTTCAGCATAACGGGCTGCGAGCTTCGCACGTTTTACGTCACGTGCTTTCATCGATTTTTTAGCCATAACAGTAACCCTTCACCTTACTTACGGAATGGGAAGTTAAAGGCAGCCAGCAGAGCTCGACCTTCCTCATCTGTACCTGCGGTGGTAGTGATAGTAATATCAAGACCACGGATACGATCGACTTTGTCGTAGTCAATCTCAGGGAAGATGATTTGCTCGCGAACGCCCATGCTGTAGTTACCGCGACCGTCGAACGCTTTCGGGTTCAGACCACGGAAGTCACGGATACGAGGAACTGCGATAGCGATCAAACGCTCAAAGAAGTCCCACATACGCTCGCCACGTAGGGTTACTTTACAACCAATTGGGTAGCCCTCACGGATCTTAAAGCCTGCGACTGATTTACGTGCTTTAGTGATCAGCGGCTTTTGACCAGAAATTGCGGTCATATCAGCAGCTGCATTTTCAAGCAGTTTCTTGTCGTTCAGAGCTTCGCCCACACCCATGTTTAGGGTGATCTTTTCGATCCCTGGGACTTGCATGATGCTTTTGTAACCAAATTGCTTAGATAGCTCAGCTACAACTGTCTCTTTGTAGTAATCATGCAGTTTCGCCATTGTACTACTCCAGAATTACTTAATAGTTTCGCCATTCGACTTGAAGAAACGCACTTTTTTGCCGTCTTCAAATCGGAAGCCTACACGGTCACCTTTACCAGCAGCTGCGTTAAAGATCGCCACGTTTGAAACGTCAATAGCGGCTTCTTGTTCAACGATGCCACCTTGAGTGCCCAGAGCCGGAACCGGCTTCTGGTGTTTCTTCACGAGGTTAATACCTTCAACGATAACTTTACCGGTCGGTAGAACCTTAGATACTTTACCTTTCTTGCCTTTGTCTTTACCGGCAAGAACGATAACTTCGTCGTTACGACGGATTTTAGCTGCCATGAGATCGCTCCTTACAGAACTTCAGGCGCCAGAGACACAATTTTCATGAACTTCTCAGTACGAAGTTCGCGTGTCACAGGGCCAAAGATACGTGTGCCGACTAGTTGCTCGTTCGTGTTGTTCAACAACACGCAAGCATTGCGGTCGAAGCGAATGACAGAGCCGTCTGGACGACGTACGCCTTTACGGGTGCGAACTACCACCGCCTTAAGCACATCACCTTTTTTCACTTTACCGCGTGGGATTGAATCCTTAACGGTAACTTTGATGATGTCGCCAACGTGGGCGTAACGACGGTGAGAGCCACCCAGAACCTTAATACACATTACACTGCGAGCGCCGGAGTTGTCGGCTGCGTCCAGCATACTTTGCATTTGGATCATTGTTAGTGCTCCGCTGTTATTACATCTAGACCCATCTCGGGTCGGGCTGCCTTTTTACAAGGGCGGCGAATAATAACACTATTTTGACCAGATGGGTAGATAAAAAATAAACGGCCCCCCGAATGAGAGCCGTTTGACTTATTATTGTATGAAAAATCGCTTAGATGCGTGATTTTTCAACAACGCGAACCAATGTCCAAGACTTTTGCTTAGAGATTGGACGACACTCACGAACCTCAACAGTGTCACCTTGGTTACACTGGTTTGATTCATCGTGTACATGTAGCTTAGTCGTGCGCTTAATGTACTTACCGTAGATTGGGTGTTTCACAAAACGCTCGATAGCAACGACGATAGTTTTATCGCCTTTGTCGCTGATAACGCGACCTTGCTGAGTGCGGATGTTCTCGCTCATTATGCGTTAGCCTTCTCAGTCAGTACGGTTTTTACACGTGCGATATCGCGACGAACAGCTTTAAGAGTGTGAGTTTGCTGAAGTTGGCCAGTAGCCGCTTGCATGCGCAGGTTAAACTGCTCACGTAGCAGACCCAATAGCTCTTCGTTCAGCTGCTCAGCAGTCTTTTCACGTAGTTCTTGTGCTTTCATCACATCACCGCCTTAGTTACGAAAGTGGTTTTGATCGGTAGCTTACGTGAAGCTAATTCAAACGCTTCGCGAGCCAGTGATTCAGGAACACCATCCATTTCGTACAGGACCTTGCCTGGTTGGATTTGGGCAACCCAGTAATCAACTGAACCTTTACCCTTACCCATACGAACTTCCAACGGCTTACCAGTAATTGGTTTGTCAGGGAAGACACGAATCCAGATTTGGCCTTGACGTTTAATGTGACGAGTCATCGCACGACGAGCCGCCTCAATTTGACGCGCAGTGATACGACCGCGACCAACAGCTTTCAGGCCATAGGTACCGAAGCTTACGTCAGTACCGTGCGCCAGACCGCGGTTACGACCTTTAAAAGTCTTGCGGAACTTAGTACGTTTTGGTTGAAGCATCGATAGACTCCTTACTTACGGCCTTTACGCTGCTTCTTCGGCTTGTCAGCCTTTTGCTCAACTTCAGCCATTCCACCTAGGATCTCACCTTTGAAGATCCAGGTTTTAATGCCGATTACACCGTACTGGGTGTGAGCAGAAGAAGTTGCGTAATCAATGTCAGCACGAAGGGTGTGCAATGGCACACGGCCTTCACGGTACCACTCGGTTCGAGCGATTTCAGCGCCGCCAAGACGGCCGCTTACTTCTACTTTGATACCTTTGGCACCTAGGCGCATTGCGTTTTGTACCGCGCGCTTCATCGCACGACGGAACATAACACGGCGCTCTAGCTGTGATGCGATGCTGTCGCCAACAAGTTGCGCATCTAGCTCAGGCTTACGTACTTCAGCGATGTTGATTTGCGCTGGTACACCGGCTAGTTTTGCAACATGAGCGCGCAGCTTCTCGACATCTTCACCTTTCTTACCGATAACCACACCAGGACGTGCCGTGTGAATAGTCACACGAACACTCTTAGCAGGACGCTCGATAACGATGCGAGAGACTGACGCTTTTTTCAGTTCATTGTTCAAGAACTGACGTACCTTAAAGTCGCCGTCTAGGTTGTCAGCGAAATCTTGGTTATTAGCAAACCAAGTGGAATTCCAAGGCTTAACAATGCCAAGACGAATACCATTAGGATGTACTTTTTGACCCATTGCTTTATCTCCTCGTCTCTTAGCGGTCTGCTACAACAACAGTGATGTGGCTAGAACGCTTCAAGATGCGATCGGCACGGCCTTTTGCACGAGGCATAATACGCTTCATGATTGGGCCTTCATCCACGAAGACTTTGGCGACGCTTAGATCGTCGATATCCGCACCTTCGTTATGCTCGGCGTTTGCAATAGCAGATTCCAACACTTTCTTAACCAGGTCAGCCGCTTTTTTGTTGCTGAAGGTCAGTAGTTCCAGTGCTTGTGCTACGTCTTTACCGCGCACTTGATCCGCAACCAAACGTGCTTTTTGAGGCGAGATACGAGCAAAGCGATGTTTAGCAATAGCTTCCATTTCTTACCCCTTAACGCTTCTTAGCTTTCTTATCAGCAGCATGGCCGCGATAAGTACGTGTTGGTGCAAACTCGCCCAGCTTGTGACCGATCATTTCTTCAGAAACGAAAACGGGTACGTGCTGACGACCATTATGGACAGCGATGGTCAATCCGATCATCTGTGGGATGATCATTGAACGACGGGACCAAGTCTTTAAAGGCTTCTTGTCACCGCTTTCCACCGCTTTCTCTACCTTCTTCAGCAAGTGCAGGTCAATAAAAGGACCTTTCTTGAGAGAACGTGGCATGGCTTATCCTCTGATAATAATTACTTGTTACGACGACGTACGATGTACTTGTCGGTACGTTTGTTCTTACGGGTCTTGAAGCCTTTAGTTGGCATACCCCATGGTGATACTGGATGACGACCACCTGAGGTACGGCCTTCACCACCAYCGTGTGGGTGGTCAATCGGGTTCATTGCAACACCACGTACGCTTGGACGTGCGCCTTTCCAGCGCGCGGCACCGGCTTTACCCAGTTCGCGTAGCATGTGCTCAGAGTTACCCACTTCACCAAGAGTCGCACGACCTTCAGCAAGAACCTTACGCATTTCACCGCTGCGCAGGCGGAGTGTGACGTACGCGCCGTCACGAGCTACGATTTGCGCATAAGCACCCGCAGAACGAGCTAACTGACCACCTTTACCAGGCTTAAGCTCGATATTGTGGATAGTAGAACCCACTGGGATGTTACGCATTGGCAGGGTGTTACCTACCTTGATAGCTGAATCTGCACCAGATTGGATCTGATCACCGGCTTTTAGGCCTTTTGGTGCGATGATGTAACGACGTTCACCGTCCGAATACAGTACAAGCGCTATGTTTGCACTACGGTTCGGATCATACTCAAGACGCTCAACTTTCGCTGGGATACCGTCTTTAGTACGTTTGAAGTCAATTACACGGTAATGATGCTTGTGACCACCACCGATGTTACGCACTGTGATTCGACCGTTGTTATTGCGACCGCCTGACTTAGAGTTTTTCTCTAGCAGTGGTGCATATGGTTTACCTTTATAAAGATCATGGTTAACCACTTTAACAAGGTGACGACGACCCGGTGAAGTCGGCTTACATTTCATAATAGCCATTTGCTTTTACTCCTCCGTCTTACTCAGCGCCGCCAACGAAGTCGATGTCCTGACCTTCTTTCAAGGCAACATACGCTTTTTTCCAGTCGCTACGACGGCCTTCACGCATACCTTGACGTTTGGTCTTACCCTTAACGAGAAGAGTACGAACAGACTTCACTTCAACTTCGAACAGTTTTTCAACTGCCGCTTTGATCTCTTTTTTCGTAGCTTCTTTGGCGACTTTGAATACAACAGTGTTGTTGTTTTCAGCGGCCATCGTCGCTTTTTCAGAGATGTGCGGAGCACGCAGAACTTTTAGGATACGCTCTTCAGTGATCATGCCAGCATCTCCTCAACTTGTTTAACTGCATCAGCAGTCATCACGACTTTGTCGAAAGCGATCAAGCTAACTGGGTCGATGGTATCTGTATCGCGTACGTCAACCTTATAAAGGTTACGTGCGGCAAGGAACAGGTTCTCATCAACTTCGGCAGTGACGATCAGAGCATCGTTCAGCTCAAGCTCTTTCAGCTTAGCGACAAGCTCTTTAGTTTTTGGTGCTTCAACAGAGAAGTTATCAACAACGATCAAACGCTCTTGACGAACCAGCTCTGACAGGATGCTCTTAAGAGCACCACGGTACATCTTTTTGTTTACTTTCTGAGCATGGTCCTGAGGACGTGCTGCGAAAGTGACACCACCGCTGCGCCAGATTGGGCTGCGGATTGTACCTGCACGGGCGCGACCAGTACCCTTCTGACGCCATGGCTTAGCACCGCCACCAGATACGTCTGAACGAGTTTTCTGAGCGCGAGTACCTTGACGGGCACCAGCTGCGTATGCAACGACTACCTGGTGAACCAGGGATTCGTTGAATTCACGCCCGAAGGTAGTTTCGGAAACAGTTAGCGCGTCGGCGCCTTTGACTACCAATTCCATTACTATCTCCTCGACGTTACGCTTTAACGGCTGGTTTAACGATCACGTTGCCACCTGTCGCACCTGGGACTGCACCTTTGATAAGAAGCAGATTGCGCTCAGCGTCAACACGTACGATCTCTAGGTTTTGAGTCGTTACACGCTCAGCACCCATGTGACCTGCCATTTTTTTGCCTTTGAATACGCGACCTGGGCTCTGACATTGACCGATAGAACCAGGCGCACGGTGAGACAAAGAGTTACCGTGGCTCATGTCTTGAGTACGGAAATTCCAACGCTTAACGCCGCCTTGGAAGCCCTTACCTTTTGACGTGCCAGTAACGTCTACTTTTTTGATTTCAGCGAAAAGATCAACGTTTAGCTCAGCGCCAACTTCGAACTCTTCACCATTTTCCAGACGGAATTCCCACAAACCGCGGCCTGCTTCAACACCTGCTTTCGCAAAGTGACCAGCTTGTGCCTTGTTGACACGGCTTGCTTTCTTCTCGCCTGTAGTGATTTGAATTGCGGCATAACCGTCAACGTCAGGCTTACGCACCTGAGCAACACGGTTCGCTTCAACTTCAACTACGGTGACCGGGATAGAAACGCCATCTTCGTTGAAGATGCGAGTCATACCGACTTTACGACCGACTAGACCAATCATTATCTACTCCCCCTTAACCCAGGCTGATTTGAACATCAACGCCCGCAGCAAGGTCAAGACGCATCAGAGCGTCAACAGTTTTATCTGTTGGCTCAACGATGTCGATCAGACGTTTGTGAGTACGGATTTCGTACTGGTCACGTGCGTCTTTGTTTACGTGCGGAGAAATAAGAACGGTGAAGCGCTCTTTACGAGTAGGTAGAGGGATTGGTCCCTTAACCTGTGCGCCAGTGCGCTTAGCGGTTTCAACGATTTCCGCGGTAGACTGATCGATCAAGCGATGATCGAACGCCTTAAGGCGGATACGGATACGTTGGTTCTGCATGAGACAGAGCTCCAAATTCTAAAATATTTACACAAACAATATCGCCATTCCACCTCATTAAGACGAGGGAATGCCGATTAATTTATGTGAAACCGTAGTGCCAAAATTAGGCACATTGTCAGCCATTATTCTATGACTGCGAACATAAGCGGAGTATACATTAAACGAACAGTTTACTGTTCCATTCCTCGATGCTCATTGGTTCACAACTGCGTCGGAAGTCGCAATGACTTAAGCAGTGCCGGGCATTATACCGATGCGCGCTAGCTTTGCAAGTGTTGGTTAATAATTAGGCCCTAAAAAAGCGTGCCCACTAAGGGCACGCTGAGTGTAGGTCCACATTTTGGCCACAAAGCCTACTAGCCGTCTTTGTCACTGGCGTCTTCGATGATTTGTGCTTGGTTGTAATTGGCGATACCCACTTTATCGATCAGACCCAGCTGAGTTTCGAGCCAATCAATATGTTCTTCTTCGTCGTCGAGGATATACTGGAACAGATCTCGCGACACAAAATCGCGGATGCTTTCGGTGTAAGCAATGGCTTCTTTCAAGTCTTCGTGCGCTTGCATCTCCAGCGCAAGATCACATTCGAAGATTTCTTGCGTGTCTTCACCAATACGTAACTTACCTAAATCTTGCAGGTTGGGCGTCCCTTCTAAAAACAAAATACGCTCAATGAGCTTGTCCGCATGCTTCATCTCATCAATGGACTCTTCATACTCTTTGTCCGCGATGACTTTTAAGCCCCAGTCTTTAAGCATGCGCGCATGCAAAAAATACTGATTAATCGCAATCAGTTCGTTACCGAGTACCGTGTTGAGAAATGCTATCGATTTTGGATCGCCTTTCATGGCAAAAGCCTCCTTATGGGTTCTACTTTACAAATGTAGAACCCATAAGGAGGCTGTCAAATATTGACTGCAGGTTAACTCGCTTTTTGCAGCGTGATCAGTTGGCTCTCGTCGTAAATCACCTCTTTGGCTTGGCGTACACATTTACCACATTGCGACCCCAGAGGCGTCAGCTGGCGTAACTCACGGATACTGGTGACGCCTTGCTGACGCACCCAATGCTTAATGGTCTTATCCGATACGCTGTGGCAGATACAAACTAACATCTCAATCATCTCAAAACATGAACTATAACGAGAATAGTTCGCATTGCTTTCAGGGTAAAGACTTTTTATATAACGCTTGGTTATTGATGACTAGCTCATTTATATCAAAATATCGTCAAAGAAAGGGCAAACAAAAAGGGAGCGCAATGCGCTCCCTTTGATTGATAAGACTCAGCGTCTATCAAATTAAGCGATGATGTTAGCAACAACACCCGCGCCTACAGTACGGCCACCTTCACGGATAGCGAAACGTAGACCTTCGTCCATCGCGATAGGTGCGATCAGCTCAACAACCATCTTGATGTTGTCACCAGGCATTACCATCTCAACGCCTTCTGGAAGCTCGATAGTACCGGTTACGTCAGTAGTACGGAAGTAGAACTGTGGACGATAGCCTTTGAAGAATGGCGTATGACGGCCACCTTCGTCTTTGCCCAGCACGTAAACTTCTGACTCGAACTTAGTGTGCG
The DNA here is from genome assembly GCF_001995745.1 of Salinivibrio sp. ML323. Lineage (NCBI taxonomy): Bacteria > Pseudomonadati > Pseudomonadota > Gammaproteobacteria > Vibrionales > Vibrionaceae > Salinivibrio > Salinivibrio sp. ML323. Next base: position 17,885 of record NZ_MUES01000039.1, read on the forward strand.
GAGTGATTGAACCCGGCTTCGCCAGCACTTGGCCACGCTCAACTTCGTCACGCTTAGTACCACGCAGAAGAACACCAACGTTCTCACCCGCACGGCCTTCGTCTAGAAGCTTACGGAACATCTCAACACCGGTACAGGTGGTCTTCGCGGTCTCTTTCATGCCCACGATTTCAACGTCGTCACCTACGCTGATGATGCCTTGCTCAACACGACCGGTTACAACCGTACCACGGCCTTGGATTGAGAAGACGTCTTCGATTGGCAGGATGAACGGCTTGTCGATTGCACGCTCTGGCTCTGGGATGTAAGCATCCAGGGCTTCTGCTAGCTCAACAATCTTCTGCTCCCACTGCTCTTCACCGTTCAGGGCACCGAGCGCTGAACCTTGGATAACTGGGCAGTCGTCACCTGGGAAGTCATACTCTGAAAGTAGCTCACGGACTTCCATTTCAACCAGCTCAAGCAGCTCTTCGTCATCAACCATGTCACATTTGTTCATGAACACGAYGATGTTTGGAATACCAACCTGACGGCCAAGTAGGATGTGCTCACGCGTCTGTGGCATTGGGCCATCAGTTGCCGCAACAACCAGGATACCACCGTCCATCTGCGCCGCACCGGTG
>NZ_MUES01000004.1:0-180312 GCF_001995745.1 Salinivibrio sp. ML323
AACGAGCAATCGTCGCCGATGGCACCACCGATATATAAACCAGGCGTAGGTCGGCATATATAAACCAGGCGTAGGTCGGCATAAGCGCCAGCACAATGCCAATCATTATCACGATATGGGCCGCGTGCCATCCGACATCGGGGGTCAAAATTGGCGCCAATCGTAACAGGCGCAGTGCAACTGGCGCCCGTTGACAATGTGCACATACCCATCATCGTGCTGGGGCTTGTGTCACCTACGCCAATGGCACCATTGCAGTTAATTTAGCAGCTTAGCAAGCTACTCTATAGCTTACGGTAAAGATCAAACCCGGCGGGCGCGAATGGTGCGGCCTTTCACTTTTCCATCATTCAGCTTACGCAACGCGGCTTTAACGCAGGATTGCGACACTGCAATAAACGCCACATTATCTAGCACATTGATTTTGCCCACCTGCTTACCGTCAATGCCCGCTTGACCGGTCAGCGCGCCCAAAATATCACCCGCGCGTACTTTTTGTTTTTTACCTGAGTCAATCATCAAGGTTGCCATCTCAGGCTGGTAAGGCGCAGTGTCAAGCAAGTGCTGCGGCGGCAGGGCTTCGGGGAGAAAATCGCGGCCATACTGATCGCCAATCATCGCCAGCTTATAGTGCTCGGCATCGTTATATAGCGAACACGCCACCCCTTTTTTGCCAGCGCGACCGGTACGTCCAACGCGGTGCACGTGAGTTTGCGGATCGTGGGCGAGTTGATAGTTGATCACCATATCCATGTCATCAATGTCTAAGCCTCGCGCTGCCACATCAGTGGCCACCAGCACGGACGCACTTTTGTTGGCAAATTTTACCAAGGTGCGCTCACGGCCACGCTGTTCAATATCGCCATGCAAGGCAACGGCGCTAAAACCGTCATCTTCTAGGTTATCGCAAACTTGTTGGGTTTGAGCTTTGGTCGTACAGAACACCACGCAGCTTTGCGGCTGAAAGTGCAATAAAAGTAACTTTAACGCCTGGTAACGCTGCCTGTTGTCATCAACTTTATAGACGTGTTGCGAGATTGTACTTTGCGTTTGCACCTCATCCACTTTAACGGAGACAGGGTGGCTCAGCACTCGCTGCGCAATAGCATTGATCGAGCGCGGGAAGGTGGCGCTGAATAATAAGGTTTGGCGATGAGCGGGAACACGCGCAATGATAGCATCCAAGGTATCTTGGAAGCCCATATCCAGCATCTGATCGGCTTCATCCAACACCAAGGTTTCAACATCATCGAGGCGCAATGTACCCTTGCGTAAATGGTCATCCACACGCCCCGGAGTGCCGACAATAATGTGTGCACCATGCTCCAGTGAGCCAATTTGCGGGCCAATCGATACCCCGCCACACAGTGTCAGTACTTTGACATTATGGCGACCACGCGCCAACTTACGCATCTCAACCGCCACTTGCTCGGCCAGCTCACGGGTTGGACACAGCACCAAAGATTGCACGCGAAAGCGTTTTACGTTCAGTTTGGCTAACACGCCCAGACTAAACGCCGCCGTTTTCCCCGAGCCGGTTTTTGCTTGGGCAATAATATCTTTGCCATTGAGCACAGACGGTAAGCTCTGCGCCTGAATGGGCGTCATGTGCGTATAACCCAAGGTTGCTAAGTTATCGAGTAAATCAGCGGGTAACGCAAGCGAGGAAAAAGCGGTATCAGTCAAAGTCGTATCCACAACAAAAGTAAATCATGCCGCGCCCAAGCACGGCCAAAGGGGGCGTATCATACCAGAGTCTGATTGCTGCCACATTAATCGATTAGCGCCACACACCCTGATAACCACTTTGTCGACTTATGTATTTTGTTACGTCATTGTTAGACAAAGCTCCGTATTTATACCTGCGCGGCTTGTCTTGTCATTGGGCTTGGTGTGCAATCAAGGCACACAATTAAGGAGGATTGTCTTGTGGCTAATATCCCAGTAAAAAACTACCCGCTCTCTCATACGCAGGCGATTGTCTGGAACGACATGGATGCCATGCAACACATCAATAACACCGTGTACTTTCGCTATTTTGAAGATGTACGCGTGGTGATGCTTGAAAAACTGGAAGTGTTCGAGCTAGCCAAACGGCTGCATGTTGGTCCCGTGGTCGCCTCAACCCGCTGCGATTATCGCGCTCCTTTGGTGTATCCAGATACCATCACCACCGTCGCTTGGGTCGAGGATATTCAAGAAAAGCGCTATGCGATGAAGTATGAAATCTACAGTCACAATCAAGAGCGCTGTGTGGCCGAGGGCGAGGCCTTGATTGTCTATTGCGATTTTAAAACCGGTAAAAGCTGCTCTATCCCAGCTGAAACGCTCGAAGGGTTAAAAGCCTTTGTGGTGAAATAGTAAGCATAGAGACGAGCACTGCGCGTTGCCTGACGCGCAGTCAGCCGCTGAGCCATTTGGACATTTGTTCTTTGGCATCATGGTGACTCAAGAGCTTCTCTTCGGTAATTGCGCGCTCGCCACGCGCGATCCCTTCTAAGATAGCAAGACGGCTCTGCGTTAACTCATAATCATCCACATTTAATGAGGTAGTTACTCGTTCTACTTTCATCGCTCGATCAATCGTGACATCTAAATACCGTTACTGTAGCACTTGATGCTCACAGGAGCAGGGGTTTTGTTTGTGATAACGCAACACTCAGATCATCGCATCTGGCTTGCTGTCGATAACACACAGGGGTACCATCCGTGCTCTGTGTAACACTGGGTGAGTAGCACCGCCAAAGGACAAACCGATGAAAAAAGCCGTTGTGGTATTTAGCGGAGGACAGGATTCAACCACCTGTTTGATTCAAGCGCAAGCAGAATACGACGAAGTGCATTGCCTCACTTTCGACTATAACCAGCGCCACAAGCAAGAAATTGATGTTGCTCGTGAGATTGCTGCAAACCGCAAAGTGAGTGCGCATAAGGTATTGGATGTTGGCTTACTCAATGAATTGGCGATTAGCTCGCTCACACGCGACAACATTCCTGTTTCCAATGCACTGAACGAAAACGGCCTGCCCAATTCCTTTGTGCCGGGACGTAATATCTTGTTTTTGACTTTAGCGGGTATCTACGCCTATCAAATTGGCGCTGAGGCGGTGATCACCGGTGTCTGCGAAACTGACTTTTCTGGCTACCCAGATTGTCGTAACGATTTTATTCAATCAATGCAGCAAGCCCTTGAGCGCGGCATGGACAGACAACTCGCCTTAGTCACACCATTGATGTGGCTGAATAAAGCTGAAACGTGGGCACTGGCAGACCAGTATCACGCTCTCGATTTTGTGCGCGACCACACCCTAACCTGTTATAACGGGATTAAAGGCACTGGCTGTGGCGAGTGTCCAGCCTGTCACTTGCGTCAGCGTGGCTTAGATGACTATCTGGCCAACCAAGCAGACGTACAAGCCGCACTGCAACGCAAACAAGCCGAAAACGCGTAACAGCGCGCATCCACTGGCAGCGACAAGCAATAAAAAACCGCCTCGCAATGAGGCGGTTTTTGTGTCGAGAGTCAACACATCGTTATTTGTGCGGCTCATCATGCGGATGGGTATCAAACTCACCATGACTGGTCCGATGCACGGTTTCTACCGCGAGCGCTTTATCCAACTGTTGCGCCACATACTCAGGCGAGTGAGTATGAATGGAGAGCAGACGATACATCGCCGGGATCACCAGCAAGGTAACAAAGGTCGCAAACGCCATACCGGTGAAGATCACCGTCCCAACCGCGATACGACTTTCCGCCCCCGCACCGGTTGACAAGATCAGCGGGATCATCCCTGCCAAAGTGGTAAACGCCGTCATCAAAATCGGTCGCAAGCGACGGACTGACGCATCGATAATCGCTTTTTCAAATGCAATGCCACGGTCACGCAGTTGGTTGGCAAACTCCACGATTAAGATACCGTTTTTCGTCACCATACCAATCAGCATAATCAAACCAATTTGGCTATAGATATTGATCCCTTGGTTGGTCAGCCACAAACCTAAAAAGCCACCTAGCATCCCCATGGGCACCGTCAACATCACTACCAAGGGGTTGATAAAGCTTTCAAATTGCGCCGCTAACACCAAGTACGATACCAAGAGGGCTAAACCAAACACCACCAGCACACTGGTTTGGTTATCACGAAAATCTTTCGACTCGCCCGAGTAGCCCACCGAGATATCGGCAGGTAATGTCTCGGCCGCCGCGGAGTCGAGATAATCGAGTGCTTGGCCGAGCGTCACATCCTCACCTAAGTGCGCCGATAAGGTGATCGATTTTTGCTTGTTGGTATGGCTTAGACGCTGCGCAGAGGCGGTTTCTTCCACCGTGGTTACCGCATCCAGCGAGACCAACTTGCCGCTGCGGCTGCGCATATAGATACGGCTGAGATCGCTTTTACTGCTAAACGCATTTTCATCGCCGCGCACATAAACATCGTATTCTTCACCGCGATCCACGTAGCTGGTCTGCGCGCGACCACCTAACATGACTTCCAAGGTGTCGGAGACGTCCCGTACCGAAATGCCAAGTTCAGACGCACGACGGCGGTCTACTTTGATGACTAGCTCAGGCGTATTTTGGCTGTAGTCATAGTCCGGGCTATCAATCATGCCCGCTTCACGACTCATTTCGCCCAGTTTTTCCGCCCAGCGATGCAACTCAGGATAGTCTGGGCCGCTGAGTACAAATTGCACCGGTTCAGAGCTTCGACCGCCAAAGCCAGGGGCAAACGGGAACACTTGTACATCTGGCACGCCATTCAGTACCTGACGCACTTCCCCGAGAATGGCTTGCGCTGAACGGTCGCGCTCATCCCAATCCGGCAATAGCATGATCACAAAGCCGGTTTGATCGCCAGCACGACCACCAAACGCTGGTGTCTGCAAGCTCACCGAACTCAAAGTGCCCGCTTCAACTAAGGGCATCAAGCGCTGCTCAATTTGCTCAATGTTGCCCACCATGCGGTTATAGGCGGTGCCTTCCGCACCACGGACAAACGCCAGCAACACCCCACGATCTTCTTGTGGCACTAATTGCGATGGTAAGTGCTGCATCAACACGCCACTGCCGCCAATACAGAGCAAGATCACTACAGGTGCCAACCAACGCCAGCGCAGTACATGCTCCAACGCCCGGCGATAGTAGCCTTCGAGCACATCAAACCCACGAGTGATAGCACGGTTCACAGGACTGGATGTTACATTTAAGCGCAGCAATTTACTGCCGAGCACCGGCGTGAGGGTCAACGCTATTAAGGACGAACAGAGCACGGTGACGGCGAGCATCACCGCAAATTCGGTGAACAACTTACCAATCATGCCATCTATGTAGGTAATGGGAAGGAACACCATCACCAACACCGCGGTGGTCGCGATCACCGCAAAGCCCACCTCTCGTGCGCCACGGTAAGCGGCCACCAAGGGTTTATCGCCTTGCTGTAAGTGGTGGAAAATGTTTTCGACCACCACAATGGCATCATCCACCACTAAGCCAATCGCTAAGATCAGCGCCATTAAGGTGAGCAGATTGATGGAGAACCCAAGAGCAGAGGCCACAATAAACGCCGAAATCAATGACACAGGCACGGTCACCGCGGGAATCAGTGTCGCACGCGCTTGGCCGATAAAGATATATAATACCAGCACCACCAACGCCCCTGTGATAAAGAGGGTGCTATATACCTCTTCAATCGAGCGATCAATGAACACCGTGGTATCGTAATCGACCCACAGACGCGTGCCTTCGGGCAGGAAGGCTTGCATTTCATCGACAAGCTTGTGAGCGCGATCAGAAATATCGAGCGGATTAGCATCGGATTGTGGGATCAAGGCCAAACTCAGGTTGTTGATACCATTGTTTTTATAGGTCGCATCTTCATTGCGAGAGCCAATTGCCACCTCCGCCACATCCGACAAATAAATCGCCGTACCATCAGCCGTGGTGCGCACCACCAGTTGTTTAAAGTCTTCTGCATCATGATATAACCGGTCGCTACGCACCGGCATGGTCATCACGTCGTTACGAATCTGTCCACCGGGACTCTCTAGATTCTCGCTACGCAATGCATCGAGAATATCTTGGGTAGTGACACCGTGTCCCGCCATTTGGGTGGGATCCAGTTTCACATACATCACTTTATACAGCGCACCGTATAAATCGACTGAGCTCACCCCAGAGATCAAACTGAATCTGTCTTCCAGGGTGCGCTGGGCGTATTCAGTGAGCTGATTGCGATCCATTTCTGACGAGGCCAAGTTGATATACACCGCCGCTTCACCAGTACCGTTGTCTTTGTACACAATCGGATCATTGGCATCATCAGGCAGTCCGCCTTGTGCGCGCGCCACGGCATCGCGCACGTCACTCACGCCTTCGGTCAGCGGATGATCGAGGTTAAATTCTACCGTGATCCGTGATGAGCCGTTGCGACTGACTGACGTAATTTCATCAATGCCGCTTATCCCGGACAGCTCATCTTCAATCAACTGTGTAACCTGGCTTTCCATAATACTCGCCGACGCGCCTGAGTAGCGCGTGGAAATACTCACCACAGGGCTATCAATATCCGGCATCTCACGCACAGAGAGCGTCGAAAAAGACACAGCTCCAAACWCACATAACAGCAAACTCAAGACAACCGCCATCACCGGCCGTTTTACCGACACATCAGACAACCACATTAGCTTGCCTCCGTCTCAGATGCGGTCTCATCGACACGGCTTTGATCATCAGCTTGATGTTTAGGCGCTTCTGCATTTAACACTGATACTTGTGCACCATCGCGCATATTCACCAGGCCTTGTACAACGATGTTTTGGCCTGGTTCAAGTCCTTTACTCACCACCACTTGGTTATCAATGCGTGCACCGAGGGTAATTTCGGTACGATGGGCAATACCTTCATCATCAACGCGAAATACATAGCGACGGGTGCCGGAATACTGCAGCGCTTGCACCGGGACAATCACCGCTTGCTGTTGTGGTAAGGCCAATTTTGCTTCCATCAGCATACCAGGTTGCAGCTGGCTTTCAGGGTTATCCAACGCGACCCGGACACCAACAGATAACGCGTCTTGGTTGATGCGCGAGTCCACGACCTGAATCTCACCATTGAACGTTTTGTCCGGCCAAGCTTGTGAGGTCACTGCCACCGGCATTTCAGGATATAAGCGGCTAAAATACTGCTCTGGGACTTGAATATCCAAATTCATTCGCGACAGATTATCGAGGCTAAAGAGGGTTTCACCCACATCCACGCGCTGACCGACACTTAAATCAAACAAACCAATGCGACCCGAAAAGGGCGCGGTTAGGCGATGATCATCTAAATCAGATTGCGCCGACTGCAGACGGGCTTTGGCAATGTTGACGCTGGCTTGTTGTGCTTCCAACTCGGTTTGCGTTAAGGCACCACGCTGCGCCAGCTTGGTGTACTCTTTTAGCTTGCGCTGCTCATCATTGAGATAAGCTGACGCTTCCAGTACCGCTGCTTGGGCTTTGGCACGATTAAATGTCACCAAAGGCGCCCCTTTTTCAACCGTTTCTCCCGGCTTTACGTGCACCGTTTCAATGCGCGCCGACACTTCCGATTCGATATTAATCTGTTGGTGGGCTTTAACGTTACCCACCAACGACAGCGACGGCGCAATCGATTTGGTCTCCACTTGTGCAGTCATCACATCCACAGATCGCGCACCCGATGGTGGCGCAGAGGCTTCCTCGTTCGAGGGCTGTATACCTTCCCACTGCCAGAACGCAACGCCGGCCAACATCACGGCGCCCAGTAGCATTCCTTTTTTCATTGCATCACACCTTATTATTTGAATAGCACCAGTGTACTGATCTACTTTTTTTTGTCCTTAAAGAATTGTAAAGACGTTGTTTTTGCTCGGTATTACATCCAAATTCGAGATTTTGCCACATAGCACTCAGACTATGTAAATGAAGGCAGGTTTCAAAAAGCGATAAAAACAACGCTTATCGCTGATTTTGGACGCAAGACGTTGAAAAAAACACCAACCGCATTCTGAGATTGAGAAAACCCTTTACAGCTCCAATCGGTTTGGTAAGATTCGCCCCAATCGCGTGGTGGAGTTCCCGAGCGGTCAAAGGGATCAGACTGTAAATCTGACGGCTCAGCCTTCGAAGGTTCGAATCCTTCCTCCACCACCAWCTTTAAGGGCCAGCATCTGCTGGCCCTTTTTCGTTGTTTTTTGTCAACGGCTCAATCACTTGCCACGAGAGCTGACTGATGCACGCCCATGCGGCGACCACAAATCTTGCTCTGGCCCTTTAGGCACAATGCGTGTCGGATTAATGTTGCCGTGACTGTAATAGTAATGGGTTTTGATATGATGCATATCGACCGTCTCGGCCACGCCTGGCACCTGAAACAACTCTTTCATATAACAGAACAAGTTGCAGTAATCGACAATACGTTGTTTGTTACATTTAAAGTGACCCACGTACACAGGATCAAAGCGAATTAACGTTGTGAACAGCCGCCAGTCTGCTTCTGTGATCTGATTGCCGGCCAGATAGCGGTTGCGACTCAGATGGTCGTCCAATACCGTCAATGCACTGAATAGCTGATCAAAGGCGTCTTCATAAGCCGCTTGTTCGGTGGCAAAGCCACATTTATACACGCCGTTGTTCACGTTGGGGTAAACAAATTCATTCCACTGATCAACCGCTGCACGCAGGTTTTCTGGGTAATAATCGTCATGATTACCCGTAATATCATTAAACGCCGAATTAAACATCCGAATGATATCGGCTGATTCATTACTGACAATGGTCTGGGTTTGCTTATCCCATAAAATCGGCACAGTGACCCGACCCGTGTAGTCAGGCTTGGCTTTGGTGTACAACTGGTGCGCGTAGTCAAAGCCATATAAGGGCTCTGGCTCTGAGAATGTCCAGCCATGCTCTAACATTTCAGGTGCCACCACGGTGACATCAATATGAGGCTCAAGCCCTTTTAAATGACGCATAATCAGAGTCCGATGCGCCCACGGACAAGCAAGAGACACATACAGATGATAGCGGCCTGATTCAGCGTTAAAGCCCGCATCGCCACTGGGTCCAGCTTGGCCATCGGCGGTCACCCAATGACGAAAACCCGCGTCTTCACGGACAAATCGCCCTCCCGAAGACTTGGTGTCATACCACACATCATGCCAAATACCGTCTATCAGTTTTCCCATACGTCCTCCTCTCTCTACGCTATACAGTATAAGGAGTGCGCGAGGGAAAGTCGGCAGAGCAACTTGTTGGAGTTATTCGAAAARACTGAGCAATCCTTACAGCATCAACAATGTCATGATCTTGTGAGAATTTGTCTGATTGCTTATTCGCGTTTGACCGTCACTCTCCATCTCTTTTAGGGTGACCGTGATGAATAAAAGGAGAGTATTAATGAAACGTTTATTAGCGACCCTATCTTTTGCGTTTGTTGTTGCAGCCAGTCTGCCAAGTTTTGCTGCCAACGAAACAAACGAACTGTCAGCGGATCAGCTGACCGACCAAGTGATAAGCAGCTATGCAGAGGCCGCTGAACAAGTGGTTTCAATGTCTAAAGACTATCAAAGTAAGCTCGAGAGCATTCGTAGTGAAGAAAAAGCGAAAGCGCTAATGGCACAGACGCAGAAAGAAATGGCGCAAGCGATTGAAGCAACGGGCCTGACGATAGAAGAATATAACGCTGTTTTTCGTCAAGCACGTGAAGATAAAGAGCTGCAGAAGAAAATTAGCAACATGCTTAATGAGTAGCCGTAGTTTGAAACAGGGGTAAGCATATGCATGCTTGCCCCTATTGGTTTAAGTGTGGGCTATCACGGCCGGCGTTTTGGGTAACCACAGCGAAATCACCGTCGTGATGAACAAGAAGGCGAACGAGACCCACAAACAGGCTGCTAGCCCCCACACTTGGAAAATCCAACCGGATAACACGGTGCCAATTAAGCGTCCCATGGCGTTCGCCATATAATAGAACCCCACATCCAGTGACACACCGTCACCTTTGGCGTAGCTGACGATCAGGTAGGAATGCAGTGAAGAGTTAATCGCAAATATCGCCCCAAACACCATGAGTCCAACGATAATCACCCCTTGCGGATACCACTGTTCGCCAATTGCATAAGCAATGATGCCGGTCACCACGGCCAATAAACCTGCCCAACCTAATGCCGCTTTACCACCCGGCGAATGGCCAGCTTGGCGCCCAGTCATTTTCGGGGCAATCCCTTGCACCACGCCGTAAGCAATCACCCATAGCGCAAGAAAGCCACCGACCATACTATGGCTCCAGCCGAATGTGTTGCCTAAATAAATCGGTAAGGCGACGACAAACCACACGTCTCGCGCACCAAAGAGAAACATGCGTGCCGCTGAGAGGATATTGACGCTGCGCGACTTGGAAAATATTTCTGAAAACTCAGGCTTACTTTTAGCTTTACCTAAATCCGCTTTTAGTGACACCACACTGCCAATAAAGACCACAGTCAGCACACCGGCCATGGCTGCCACCGCGTATTGAAAGCCAATGAGAGACAGCAGTGCGCCACCGACAAAAAAGCCTGCCCCTTTGAGCGCGTTCTTAGAGCCGGTGAGGATCGCAATCCACTTAAACAGCGCACCCTGTGCATTATCGGGCACCAGGGTTTTGATCGCACTTTTCGCACTCATTTTATTGAGATCTTTCGCAATCCCAGATAGCGCTTGTGCCGCCATCACCCAGGGGATGGTGAGCCACGCCGCGGGTACCGCCAGCATAGTAAGCGCCACAATTTGCATGCCTAGGCCAATATTCATGGTGCGGTTAAGCCCTAATCGAGCCCCTAACCAGCCGCCGACAAGGTTGGTCACTACCCCAAAGAATTCGTAAAACAAAAATAACGAGGCAATTTCTAAGGTGCCGTAGCCTAAGTCATAAAAGTACAGCACCACCAACATCCGCAGGGCACCGTCGGTGATAGTGAAGTTCCAATAGTTAAAGGTAACCAGCATGTACTGGCGCACAGATTGGCTTAATTGAGCAAACATAGTGGCCGTCTATTTAGGTTTGATAAAAGCGGTAAATAAAGGCGATGCACTGCATGCACCGCCAGCGTTACAAAGTATCACTTACTGATCGACAAGACCGACGTTGCGCACCAACTCAGCGGTACGCGTGGCATAACCCATTTCGTTGTCATACCACGCATAGATTTTGACCATACGCTTGCCCACTACCATGGTGGATAAACCATCGACAATAGTAGAGCGCTGATCGCCACGGTAATCAATCGAGACTAAAGGACGCGCCTCAAAGCCAAGAATGCCTTTAAGCTCGCCGTCCGCGGCCTCTTGCAACAGTGCATTCACCTCGTCGGCGGTGGTATCGGTTTCCACATCAAAAATCACATCCGTCAGTGACGCATTGGCGAGCGGGACACGCACTGCATGGCCATTAATCTTGCCTTTTAGATCCGGGAAAATTTCCACAATGGCCGTTGCTGATCCTGTGGTGGTCGGGATCAAGCTCATGCCGCACGCACGGGCGCGACGTAAGTCTTTATGCGGCGCGTCTAAAATCGTTTGGGTATTGGTTAAATCATGAATGGTGGTGAAGGTTGACTGCGCAATTCCCAGTTTTTCATGGATCACTTTCACAATCGGTGCCAGGCAGTTCGTGGTACACGACGCCGCAGTAACAATTCGATGTTTGCTCGGATCAAAAATCGCGTCATTGACGCCCACTACGATATTCGCCACACGCTCATCTTTGACCGGTGCAGAGACCACTACGCGCTTCACGCCTTGGTCCAAGTACTGTTGCAGCAAATCCGCGTCACGGTGTTTTCCCGTTGCTTCAATCACCACATCGCAGCCTGACCAGTCGACTGCATCAATCGCTTTTTCTTGGCTTGTCGTCAGTGTCTTGCCGTTAATCTGCACGCGGTTGCCTTCTGCACTCACCGCGTGATGCCAACGCCCTTGTACCGAATCAAACTCCAGCAAATGCGCCAGCGTTTCAGTATCTCCCGCCACATCGTTAATATGCACAAACTCGAGCTCTGGCCAATCAAATGCTGCCCGCAGTGCTAAGCGACCGATACGGCCAAACCCATTGATCCCGACTTTAATTGTCATTACTCTCTCCTTTACACGCAGCAGGTGGGGCGTGACGCCATCTTGGCAAGCCGCGTGATATCTTCTTGATAAGTGTCTTTTAGGCAGTTGGAATCAACTAACCCCTGAATTTGTTTGCGCATCCAGCCCGGTAAATCAGCGGCTAAGCGATAAAACACCCATTGCCCTTGGCGCGTATCAACCAACACCCCACTGGCCCGCAGTTGCGCCAAATGACGTGAGATCTTCGGCTGCGAGGTGTCCAGCGCTTCGGTGAGCTCGCACACACATAACTGCCCTTCACGGGCAATAAGCAGTAAACATCGCACGCGCGTTTCATCGGCCAATAATTTGAAAAACTGATGAGGCAACATAGGCTCTCTCACTACACTTCACTAAATGCATATATGGATATGCGAATATTAATAAACCCAAGCATGCATGCAACCGGGACAGGCCGGAATTCATAAAAGCTTCATATTAAATCGTATAACGCCGCTTCATACTTAGCGCGACATTCACCAAGGCAATTAACACAGGCACTTCCACCAGCGGCCCAATCACTCCTGCAAAGGCTTGATCAGAGTGAATGCCAAACACCGCTATTGCCACCGCAATCGCCAATTCAAAGTTATTACCGGATGAGGTAAACGCAATTGACGCGTTTCGGTCATACGGGATCCCCAGTTTTTTGCCCACAAAGAAGCTAATAAAGAACATCAACACAAAGTAGCTTACTAGCGGCACGGCAATGCGTAACACATCGAGCGGTAAGGCAATAATCGCCTCCCCTTTTAGGCTAAACATCAACACAATGGTCGCCAACAAAGCGATTAACGTTATCGGGGAAATACGTGGCAAAAAGACGTCTTCGTACCATTGTTCACCTTTTTTAGCGACCAGCACGGTACGTGATAGATAGCCCGCCAAAAAAGGGATGCCCAGATAGATCAGCACACTTTGCGCGATGTCCCCCATGGTGACATCCACCACATAGCTTTGTAACCCCAGCATAGGAGGTAAAACGGTGATAAATAGCCATGCCATCACACTGTAGGTCAGGATCTGAAATAAGCTATTCAGTGCCACTAGGGCTGCGCCATACTCTTTATTGCCACCACTGATGTCGTTCCACACCAAGACCATGGCAATACAGCGTGCTAAGCCAATTAGTATCACTCCTGCCATGTAGCCTGGCTCATCACGTAAAAACAGCACCGCCAGCGCGAACATAAGAATGGGACCCACGACCCAGTTCATGATCAGCGACAGCGTGATGGCTTTTTTGTCGCGCGTGACCGAACCCAATAAACGATAATTCACTTTTGCCAGTGGCGGATACATCATTAAGATCAAGCCAATCGCCAGCGGCACATTGGTGCTCCCGACCGATAAGCGTTCACTGATGGTCGCAACGTCGGGAAAAAGCCACCCCACACTCACCCCAATGGCCATGGCGAGGAAAATCCACACGGTTAAATACCGATCGAGCCATCCCATTTTTTGGGCGGCCGACGGCGCACAGGTTTCAGATTGAGTCATCGCGATATTTCCTTTTTATATCTGACGTTGATTGACACGTGCTGATAGTTCATCGGCACTCTCAACGCGCTCAGAGTAGCGATCAACGAGATAGTCTTTGTTGTCACGAAGTAAGAGCGTGAATTTCATAAGCTCTTCCACCACATCAACAATGCGTTGATAAAAAGGCGATGGCAGCATCCGGCCTTGTTCATCAAACTCTAAATAGGCTTTGGGCACCGATGATTGGTTCGGAATGGTAAACATACGCATCCAGCGGCCGAGAACACGGAGCTGATTAACCGTATTGAATGATTGAGAGCCCCCACATACTTGCATCACTGCGAGCACTTTGCCTTGGGTTGGCCTCACGGCCCCAAGACTTAAAGGCACCCAATCGATTTGGCTTTTCATGATACTGGTCATCGAACCGTGGCGTTCAGGCGAACACCAAACCTGCCCTTCAGACCACATCATCAACTCGCGCAATTCCGCTACTTTCTCATGTGAAGGATCAACACTATCGGGCGCGGGTAAGCCACTAGGATCATAAATCCGCGCCTCGGCCCCCATCGCCGTCAGTAGGCGCGCCGCTTCCTCAACCACCAGTCGACTGTATGAACGCGCCCGCAAGGAACCATATAGCAACAAGATACGAGGGCGGTGGCTCGATGACTGCACCGCAAACTTATCAGCCGACGGAATATCAAACGCATCGGCCGTGATATTTGGGAGTTCGTTATCATTCATATTATTGTTTTACCTCACAACAAGTCTGGTTTAAGGCCGTTGGTTCAACAGGTGGCAACATGGCAGGATTGTGTTTTACCGTGGTCAGTAAAATACCGCGCATCCACTCCGGTAAAGCTGGATGCAACCGGTAATAGACCCACTTACCGCGACGCTCTCCTATCACAAAATCATGTTTACGTAGCTCCGCCAAATGTCGAGAAATCTTGGGTTGACTCAGGGCTAACGCCTCCATCAAATCGCATACGCATAACTCACCATGCTGTGAGAGTAGCAATAGAGAGGTGAGCCGAGTGGGCTCGGATAAAGCTTTGTAAAAAGTGAGTGTGTGACACATCTGCATTTTCTCTTTACCAACACATACGATAAATCATATATGTGAAAAATCATATGTCAATTAAAATACTGAGCCATGATAACCATATGAACATAATAGCTTCGTCAAATTTTTGATTATTTGCTCATGAAAAAGTGAACGCGAATTCGACCGCGAAGTACAACACCCTCGTCTGCAGCCTGGCATAACTTTTTAAAGACAACTCGGCTTTACCAAACAACCTTCGCTGAGCGTTGCGTGATAGGTATAACGCTAGGCAAGCACTAACGCTTAATATCGATGTACGAAGTCGACTAAAGCATACAGCTAAAGCTTCTTAGTTTTGAGACAAAGCTAGGCAGTTTTTGCCGTTGCAAACAGGCTAAAAAGTCATCTGAAGTCATGGGAAGGTTCTTCAGGCCACGCCTTTGTTGTTGAGCAGCCTTAACGCAAGCGCTGCTATCTAGTTCAAACATGTCGCATAGGAATTCGTCTGTATGTATGGCAGATAAACCAAGTGGATCAAGTGCCTCTGAAGGGAAGTCTTTTAAATTGAAGGTGATGATAGACTCTGCTTGCCCTTTAATGGCAGCGGCAACAACATGTCTATCATCTACATCTGGTAAGGTTAAACCGTCTACCAATGGCTCATATCCTTCAATCAAGCAATCAGGAACATGCGCATTCATCAGCTGCTTGGTTCTCTCTAATCGTTCTGGGTCGACATCTGGATTGTTTCTGCGGAGATTTCTGATCCATTCATCATGTATTTGTTCTGTCCATCGTGCTCTAAATAACCCCGTGTTGGACAAATACATGAGATAGCTGCGAAGTGGCGCGGGGTACATAACACATGCGTCTAAAATTACCGWATAGGATGTCATCAATACCCCATACCCATTTCTTGATCTAACGCTGATAGTTCAGCAAGTGCTGCTAGCCGTTTCTCTTCTAAGCGATTCTTATACGCCATCAAATCGGCATAGGCCACCTTCCTGCGGTTACCTGTACGACTATATGGGATCTCATTAGCATCAAGCAGCTTGATAAATGTCGGACGAGACATATTGAGCATGTCAGCCCCTTCTTGCGTGGTCAGCTCGGCATGAATAGGGGTAATACTCACTGAGTTACCATGGCCTAATTGCGTCAGCACCTCAATCATCATGTTTAGTGCACTTGATGGAATAGTGACTTCATGACTCTGACCAGACTTATCGACGACATGAATTTTTTGCGCTTCACCATTGGTTTCTATAACGGCTGATAACGCTTGGCTACTAAGCTTAGCCAGTGTGATTTCTTCGGCACTTGGCAGTGTTGTCATATTCATCGTATTTTTCTCGGCTTTGATTTCAGGCGGTATAAGCCTATGTACTGCTTAGTATCTGAAATATTCGAAAATCTGTCAACATTCGAAATTTTCGAAAGCCATCCAAACGCTCATTGCCGATAGAGTCGAACACGAAACATAAAGGCACCGGGTTTCTAAAAAGCCCTTTACATCCGCATAAAATGCTGTAGTGTAGCTAAAGCTCTAGATACGGAGCATCAAAAGACATCAAGTCAAAGTCGAGACAGACCACGCTATTTCCCGCATAGACTCTCTGCAGTAATCCACTTTCGCTTTTTTCCTAGATTGATAACCCGTTAACAACCCTTTTGCTATCACTCATTAGTGGGTATCACTGTATTGATGGTGATCGCTCATTCCAAAGGGACCGGCGCATTTGCGCGGCTCATGATGGATAACCACTGAGGGGGCAGAGCAATAATCATTTAACTCATGGAGATAAAATATGGCCGCGACTAACGGCAGACTGCGTCACTGGTATCATTTACGCCGTACGCAAACACAAACGAAAACCGCTAACAACGCAAACAAAACAGTAAGGAACGCCATTGATAGTTAACTTTTCACTCCCTAACCTTGCCAATTGGCAGGTCGCGATCCATCAATTTAATGGGGATATTATCCTCAAGCACTTGCTACATCGCCTACCAACATTATCCCAACCGACGCTACAGTTTGATCCCAGCACCGAGCTTGGCACTATTTTTAGCCAAGGCGAATGCTTGGGTGAGTTTGCTCTCGCGCACTAACGCTTAGACCATATCGCGCGTTTCCATAACCGGTAAAAATAGAGGCCGCCTTTCCGTTCATTGAACGAAGCTGGTAAAGTGTCTTGCTATTAATAAGACAACAAAGGCAGCCTCACACGTGAAAATCATTTCATTCAATATCAATGGTATTCGTGCTCGTTTGCATCAATTGCAAGCCTTGATTGAAAAGCATCAACCTGACGTGATCGGGTTACAAGAAACCAAAGTTCATGACGACGCCTTCCCCCTTGCTGACGTCGAAGCCATGGGTTATGAAGTGCACTTTCATGGCCAAAAAGCCCATTATGGCGTGGCAATGCTGTGTAAGAAGTCCCCTATCAGCGTACAAAAAGGCTTTCCCACTGATGACGAGGAGGCTCAACGCCGGATGATCATGGCGACCTTTGAAGACGAACACGGCAAGCCGATCACTGTGCTCAATGGTTACTTCCCACAAGGGGAAAACCGCAGCCACGAAACCAAATTCCCCGCCAAGCGGAAGTTTTATCAAGACCTGATGACCTATTTAGCCGGCCGTGACCCGAGTGAACAGCTGGTGGTGATGGGCGATATCAATATCAGCCCGAAAGACGATGACATCGGTATTGGCGAGCAAAACGCCAAACGCTGGCTACGCACTGGCAAGTGCTCATTCTTGCCCGAAGAGCGTGAGTGGCTGGGCACCCTGATGGATTGGGGGTTTGTTGACACCTTCCGTGCCCTACATCCTAGCGTGAACGATCAGTTTTCGTGGTTCGACTACCGCTCTCGCGGCTTTGACGATAACCGCGGCCTGCGTATTGATGTGGTGTTAGCCACCCAAGTTCTGGCCAGCCGCTGTATTGAAGCGGGGATTGACTACGAACTGCGTGGGATTGAAAAGCCATCAGATCACGCACCGATTTGGGCGACCTTTAAGTAAGCCCCAAGGCACGCACTTTGGATAAAAAAACGCCGCAGATGATCAGGGGATCACTGCGGCGTTTATTATTTGAGATTAAGCCAATTAGCTAAGCGGCTTTAAATGGCGTAGGAAACGGCGCTCCGCTAAGCGGAACATCCAAAGGATGCTAAATGTCAGCGCCATATAGAACACACCCGCAGTCAAAAACGACTCGAACGGCGCATAATAGCGCGAGTTCACAATCCGAGCCGCACCGGTTAAATCGACAATGGTGATAATCCCTGCCACCGCTGAGCCGTGGAGCATAAACACCACTTCGTTACTGTACGCGGGCAACGCACGTCGCATCGCGCTCGGCAACACAATGCGCGAAAAAGCTTTGTAGGGGCTCATGCCATAAGCAATCGCCGCCTCGACTTCCCCTTTAGGAAGGCCATTGATGGCGCCACGGATGATTTCAGCGGTATAAGCGGCTGTGTTGAGCACAAAGGCTACCAAGGCGCAGAACCAAGCATGTTGCCACAAGGTATCTTCAACATTCACTACCTGACTTAAGCCGTAGTAAATCAAATACAGTTGAATCAACAGCGGCGTGCCACGGAAAAAGTAAATAAACGCCCATGCGGGATAGCGCCATAAAGGAAATTGCGCATTACGCGCCACCGCCACCGGCACCGCCACCACTAAGCCAATCACCAACGCAGAAGCCACCAACCACACGGTGGTCCAAAGGCCGTCTAAGTATATCGGCCAGGTTTCGAGTACAAGAGAAAAATCCATGGTCACCTACCGCGTGTGAATGCTAAAACGGCGCTCCATCCAGCGCAGTCCCGTGGTCGAGATGCTGGTAAAGAGCAAGAAAATCAGGGCAACGGTAAAGTAAAACGTAAAGGGCATCTGGGTTGAGCCGGCCGCCAGCGCCCCTTTTCGCACCATGTCATCAAGGCCAATGATTGATACCAGCGCGGTGGTTTTGAGCAGCACCAACCAATTGTTACCAAAGCCTGGCAGCGCATGTCGGATCATCTGCGGCAGCAGAATACGGCGGAATGCCAAACTGCTGCTCATGCCATAGGCACGTGCGGCTTCCATCTCTCCTGAATCCACCGCCATAATCGCGCCACGGAAGGTTTCCGCCATGTAAGCACCAAAGATAAACCCGATGGTTAGGATCCCGGCAATAAATGGGCTCACATCGATGTAATCGGGTAAATAAGATGTCCAGTCGTGATTGGGATCTTGACCGGCCATGTATTCGTTAAGCCACTCATTGATGCCATACAAACTGTTATTTAGCAGCATTTGCCCGCCGTAAAAAATCAGCATCATCAGCACCAGATCAGGGATCCCGCGTATCACTGTGGTATAGACGGTCGCTATCCCACGCAGCCAGCCAAATTTGGAGAGTTTCGCCAGTGCGCCCAGCATACCCAGTAGCATGGCAAGACCTAACGAGAGCAGCGCAACCTGAAGGGTCACCCATGCGCCTTCGAGCAGGGACCACTCGTAACCTTTCAAATCAATCATATGAATCGGGCAGCACTTTCATGCTGCCCGCCTGCCTATTACTCGCCATAAACGTCGTAGTCAAAGTACTTGGCAGCAATCTCGTCATACACGCCTTTTTCACGCAACGAATCGATCGCTTGGTTGAGCTTCTTGGTCAGTTCTTTGTCTTGCTTACGTGTCGCAATACCAAAGCCTTCACCAAACCACTCAGGGTCAGTGAGTGACGGGCCAATGAATGCAAACTCGTCACCCCCCTCTTTGTCGAGCAGCCCTTGTTGGAGTGCCGACGCATCGCCAAGGATTGACTCAATACGGCCTGCTTTTAGGTCCAGGTAGGCTTCGTCAAAGGTGCCGTAACGAACGATATCGACCGAGTCACCATAGTTATCAGTCAGGTATTTATCGTGGGTCGTCGCACGTTGTACACCAATTTTAACGCCCTCTAAGCCCTCTTTGGAAAAAGTCAGATCAGTGCCTTTTTCGGCCACAAATTTATTAGGGATCAGCGCGTATTTGTTGGTGAAGTCAACTTTTCGCTTACGCTCTTCGGTAATAGACATCGCGGCGATAATGGCATCGTATTTACGTGCCAGCAGCGATGGAATAATACCATCCCAATCCTGCGCCACAATCTTACACTTTGCCTGCATCTCTTCGCAGAGTGCATTGGCCATATCGACATCAAAGCCTTTCAGCTCGCCTTCGTTAGTGGTCCAACTAAATGGAGGGTACGCGCCTTCGATACCAAAACGTACGACCTTCCAATCCTTGGCTGCTACGGAGGTTGACCCAACCGCGGCCATTACAGCGGCGGCAACTAGCCATTTTTTCATCTTCCTGTCTCCTGTCGTTTTTACGATGTTGTCAGGGCATTGCCCTATTGCATGGTTATGCTATTGATATTTTTACTAAATAGATTAATAAATCGATGAGATAAACTGCTGCAAACGCTCTGATTCTGGCGAATCAAACAACTCTTTGGGGTTGCCTTGCTCTTCCACTAATCCTTGGTGCAAGAACATCACATGGTTAGAAACATCGCGCGCAAAGCTCATTTCATGGGTCACCACCAGCATGGTGCGCCCTTCCTCAGCCAGCGAACGCATCACCCCCAGCACTTCTCCTACTAATTCAGGATCCAGCGCGGAGGTTGGCTCATCAAACAGCAAGACTTCTGGCTCGACGGCGAGTGCGCGCGCAATCGCTGCACGTTGTTGCTGGCCACCGGATAAATGGCCTGGGTAGTAGTCGCGGCGCTCATAAAGCCCAACGCGGTGTAATAACGCTTCTGCTTCTTCAATCGCTTGTGCCTTGGGCACGCCTAGCACATGCACGGGTGCTTCGATAACATTTTGCAGCACCGTCATATGCGACCAAAGATTGAACCCTTGAAACACCATCGCCAGACGCGAACGAATGCGTTGCACTTGCTTGTCACTGACGGGAACGGGTTCACCGGCACGGTTGTTTTTCATTTTGATCAACTCACCATTGACCCAAATTTCACCGCCCGTGGGGGTTTCCAGCAAATTGATACAGCGAAGAAAGGTGCTCTTGCCAGAGCCGGAAGAGCCGATAATGGAAATCACGTCGCCGCGGTGGGCGTCGAGGGAAATACCTTTGAGCACTTGATGCTGCCCAAAGCTTTTTTTAAGTGATTTTACCTGTAGCGCCACAGCATCCGTCATGCGCTAACTCCTGTCATCCGTGAAATCTATTGTATTTGTGGTTAAAGCGCACCAAATGCACTGAGTATGGATCGAAAATATCACCCCTCAATCCAATGAGCAACATTTTGTTAACCTTTAAAGCGCATTCATTATAGTCACTATTACTGCATAAAAAGTCAATTGTAAAATTTACTGCTGAAAAAACCAACAATTGCTGTGTCAGCCATTAACCTCGATAAAGCGGCTTTAACCGAGGTAAGTATAGAAGTTAACTTGAAGAAAGCGGGTTCTTTTTATCGAGAAAGCTGATAAAAATTGGCATTAGAGGGGAGAGACGTGCAATTTATTTCATTTCAATACGATCCACGGTGCGTAACAAAACTGTGAACACCATAGTTAAACGTCTACTAAAAAAGACAGTACTGCCTTTAACGTAGGCAACCTCCTTATGACAGCCGCGCGTCGCGACGTTTCGCTCGCTTCGCTTTAAGCAGCTCTAGGGTGTCACGCCAGCGCTCGGCAAGGCCGGTGGGATCACGCGCCTCCCACTGTTCTAACGCATAGTCTGCCAGCGCATAGTCCCCGGCTTTAATCGCACTGATGGATAACCACTGCCACAGCATACGATCATCTTTTAGACCATAAGAGAGCGCCACTTGCGCGGTATCAATCACTTCCTGCCAATGATTAAGTTGATACGCAAGCATCACCTGTAGTTTGAGCGTTTGCTTATCTGGCTCGCTCAAATTTACTTCACTGATCCAGTTTAGCGCTACCACGCGCTGGCCTGTTTTAATCAAACACTGCACCAGAAATAACTGCTCATCACGCGTGGGCAGCCGGGTCAATTGCTGTAATCCCTGTTGCCAATACCGCAACGCCTGCTGTGATGCATCTTGCTCTAACAACGAGGCCGCTAGCGTACGATAAAGGGAAATATCGGCATGGGCGCGCGCTAAGTACTGACGTGCCGTTTGGTGCGAGCCCGCTTTGGCGTGGGCGCGTGCGGCCTGCTCTAACCAACGAGGGGCCACATCGGGTTGATTGACCAACTTATCGAATGTCGCTGCTGCCGCCTTAAAGCGTGATAGCGCCATCTCGCTAAGCCCTTTGGTTTGCAGAATAAAGGCATCCTCCGCACCGAGCTTTTGCAGCTGGCGCGCATATTCAATCGCCACATCGAAACGCGATAGCGCATAAGCAGCCTGCATCGCGAAACGGGCAGAGGTTGGCTGCAGTGTATGCTTATCACGAAGTTGGCGAGCATAGTTCAATACTTCTTCATATTGCTCAACCCGAAACGCCAAGCTAATCACCGCCGTCAACGCATCCGCTTCACTCGCTTTACTCAGTCCGTTCAGTGTCAACGCCTGACGATAAGCGCGATACGCTTCCGCACGCTGATCAAGGTAAAGGTGGGCGATGGCTTGCAAACGTTGTAACTCTGCACGCTCAGAGGGGACTAACGCCTGCTGCTCCGATGGGGTCAGCAAGGTGTCCGCCTGGGTAAGCGCATCTTGATAATCGCCGTTTTGAATCGCAGCGCTCACCGTGTCTACCCCCGCCGCCTGCACGACCATGACAGGGCAAAGCAATAACGCGCCCAAACTCAAACGACGCCACGTTGGCATCAGCATGCGAGGACAAACAACAAGGCGGAACAATCGGCGCACCATAAGGATCCATTTTTAGAGGACAATATAGCGACTATAACCTATCTTTTTTAATCACTACAGCGAGCACGCAGGGACTATCTTTATTTATTGACCCAGATTCAAGATGCCACCACGCCCGCTTTACATCGGGCGCGTTTATCTTGCTGTTTTGTAGCACATATTCATCGCCTTAAATAGTAATTAAATTACACGAATACGGATTTATCGGCGATGAGAGGGGCAATTCAGGGGCAAAACCCGCGGCTCAAGTGGGCGTAGCACGTAAAAAAATTACACGGTAATGATCTAAGTCAACATTCTACGCTCACCCTGTTGTTAGCATGCTGATAACGAAACAGAACACGGCCATAAGGCCAGCGTTAAAAACACATAAAGACTGGCTAAGCCACTGTTTCGAAAGCGTTTGCTTTCTGTACGACGAGGAAATTATGGCAACACATGCTCAAGACCGCAGTGTGAGTCACGAAGAAAAGAGCGAATATCAAAAGAAGCACAAGCCGGCTTCTTCATTTGCCTCCCGCGCTGACTACCTGAATCACGAATTACAAATTATGCGTCCGCGCCGTTGGGGCTTGAACCTGCCTGGCCGTGACTTCCGTTTTGAAATTGAGGATCTTGTTCCCGCGCTGGCCGGTACCATCGGCATTATCGCTATGTATTCTGCAGTGATGATGTCATGGGCTGAGGGGCTAACCGCCGCGTGGGATCATGTGACTTTAGGTAAAGCGTTTGCTGTTGAGGTCGCGCGGGTTGAAATGCTTATCCCCGCACTCCTTTTTTGTGTCCTTTTATGCGGATTTATCAATCCACGCGCTAACCTGGCCGGTAACCATGGGCCAATGATCCCGCTTGTCGGGACCATCGCGCTCGCCGGCGCACATCCTCTCGCCTTAGGGATCCTAATCGGTGCCTTTGGCCTGATACTCAGTTATCTCAAAGGCGGCTCTAAATTAGTGAACTTAACGAGCCAGGGGGTGGCTGGTGGTTTGCTGATATTCTTGGGCTTTGGGGGTGCCAAAGGCCAAATTGAGAGCCTGCTCGCCTGGGGTGCGGCCATTGATATGGGCTATATCTCCATTTTGATTCTCGCCGTGTCGATTGTGATCTATGCCTTCTTGGCGCGCATCGGTAAACGCTGGCTCGCGATTCCCGTCTGTGCGGTCACCGGTGGATTAATTGCTACCGCCCTGGGTGCAGGCTCGTCACTAGAATTTGTTACTCAACCGGGTGTACCTAACCTGAATCCGGTTTACTGGTGGGGCTCAACCGAGCAAGGCTGGCAACTCGGTCTTCCAAACCTGTCGCACTTTCTTGCTTCTTTGCCGTTTGCACTGCTGGCCGTAGCGATGTGGTCACCGGACTTTCTTGGTCACCGTATCTTCCAGGAACTAAATTATCCTAAGAAAGCCGAAAAAGTATTGATGGACGTGGATGACACCATGACAGGTTGTTCTATTCGTCAAATGGTCGGGGCCTCTGTGGGTGGCGGTAACATCACCTCATCGTGGGGAACCTACATGATTCCGGCGGCGATTGCGCGTCGACCTATTCCTGGCGGTGCCATTGTACTGGGTCTGTTATGTATTGCCGTTGCCTTGATTGGCTACCCTATGGATGTCGCCACTTGGCCACCCGTGATGACTATCGCGCTGCTATCGGGTGTGTTCCTGCCCTTGCTTGAAGCAGGCATGCAGATGGTGAAAGACGCCAAGTCGAGCCAAGCAGCGGGTATTTGTATTTTCGCCTCCATGGCTGTTAACCCAGTCTTTGGTTGGGCAGTCACTATGCTCTTGGACAACAACGGTCTTATCGGTGATAAAGAGCGCCCGACAACGCTCTCTACCGTTGACCGTCTGGTGATTCCAACCGCCACAGTGATCATTTGTATTGCTGCCATGTTGGCAGTCGGAATGATTCCCGGCATTCCATCTTTGTTGTAATAACATTGCCCCGCTTTCGGGCGGGGTATCCGGATAAATCGATGGGTCGCAGGCGTCAGCCATACTGACAAATACGATGACTGAACCTGGTCCCAATACATATCTTTTTGAAAAGAGTACAGGTAGGTGCAACATGTCTGAGCACGTTTCCAATGCATGGGAAGGATTTGTTGAAGGTAACTGGAGCAAAGAAGTTGATGTTCGCGACTTCATCCAGAAAAACTATACCCCTTACGAGGGCGACGAATCATTCCTAGTTTCTGAGCCAACTGACGCCACTCGCAAACTGTGGGCGCGCGTGATGGAAGGCATCAAGCAAGAGAACGCGACGCATGCACCGGTTGATTTTGATACGTCTGTGGTTTCTACCCTGACGTCTCACGACGCCGGCTACATCGAGAAAGATCTGGAACAGATTGTTGGTCTGCAGACTGACGCGCCACTGAAACGCGGCATGCTACCTAATGGTGGTATCCGTATGGTTCAAGGCTCATGCGACGCCTACGGCCGCGAACTCGATCCACAAGTGAAGAAAACCTTCACGGAATATCGTAAAACCCATAACCAAGGTGTTTTCGATATTTATACCCCAGAAATCCTGAAGTGCCGTAAATCTGGCGTGTTGACCGGTTTGCCTGATGCGTATGGCCGTGGCCGTATCATCGGTGACTACCGTCGCGTTGCGCTGTACGGTATTGACTTCTTGATGAAAGACAAGAAAGCCCAATTCGATTCGTTGCAAGAGAAATTCGAAAACGGCGAAGATCTGCAAATGACCATGCAGCTGCGTGAAGAAATTGCAGAGCAGCATCGCGCACTGGGTCAATTGAAAGAAATGGCCGCAAAATACGGCTGTGACATTTCTCGCCCTGCCGAAACCGCGCAAGAAGCCATTCAGTGGACATACTTCGGTTATTTGGGTGCAGTGAAAACCCAAAACGGTGCTGCCATGTCACTGGGCCGTACCTCTACCTTCCTCGATATCTATCTAGAGCGCGATATCGCGGCGGGCAAACTGACTGAAGAGCAAGCGCAAGAGCTGATCGATCACTTCGTGATGAAGCTGCGTATGGTGCGCTTCCTGCGTACGCCTGAGTATGATGACCTCTTCTCTGGCGACCCAATTTGGGCAACGGAATCTGTTGCCGGTATGGGTGTTGACGGGCGTCCACTGGTTTCACGTACCAGCTTCCGTTTCCTAAACAGCCTATACACCATGGGACCAAGCCCAGAGCCAAACATCACCGTGCTTTGGTCTGAGCAGTTGCCGGAAGGCTTCAAAAAGTTCTGTGCCAAAGTCTCGATCGACACCTCGTCTATCCAGTACGAGAACGACGATCTGATGCGCACTGACTTTGATAATGACGACTATGCGATTGCATGTTGCGTCTCGCCAATGATTGTTGGTAAGCAGATGCAATTCTTCGGTGCCCGTGCCAACTTGGCGAAAACGCTGCTTTATACCATCAACGGTGGTATTGACGAGAAGCTGAAAATCCAAGTTGCCCCTGAGCACGCGCCGATGACCGATGAAGTGTTGGACTATGACAAAGTCATGGACCGCATGGATCACCTGATGGATTGGTTAGCAAAACAATACGTAACTGCGTTGAACAGCATCCACTTCATGCACGACAAATACAGCTATGAAGCGGCGCTGATGGCCTTCCACGACCGTGATGTACATCGCACCATGGCATGCGGTATCGCCGGTCTCTCGGTGGCGGCTGACTCACTAGCCGCGATTAAATACGCCAAAGTGAAGCCAGTTCGTGACGAAGACGGTATTGCTATCGACTTTGATATCGAAGGCGAATATCCAGCATTTGGTAACAACGACGAGCGCGTTGATGCGATTGCCTGTGACTTGGTCGAGCGCTTCATGAACAAGATCCGTTCACTGAGAACGTATCGTGATGCGGTTCCAACTCAGTCTATCCTGACAATCACCTCAAACGTGGTTTACGGTAAGAAAACGGGTAACACTCCTGACGGTCGTCAAGCCGGTATGCCGTTTGGCCCAGGTGCTAACCCCATGCACGGCCGTGATGAAAAAGGCGCCGTCGCGTCACTGACATCTGTTGGTAAACTGCCATTTGCCCACGCCAAAGACGGTATTTCTTATACCTTCTCTATCGTGCCAAATGCACTGGGTAAAGACGAAAACGCACAACGCGCTAACTTGGCAGGCTTGATGGATGGTTACTTCCACCACGAAAGCGGCCAAGAAGGTGGCCAGCACTTGAACGTTAACGTGATGAACCGTGAAATGTTGCTGGACGCGATGGAGCACCCTGAGAACTATCCTCAACTGACCATCCGCGTATCAGGTTATGCGGTACGTTTTAACTCGCTGACCAAAGAGCAGCAACAAGACGTGATTACCCGTACCTTTACCTCTTCACTGTAAGCGATAAAGMAGGGTTAACGCYCAAAGAAAAAACCGCCGGCAATGCTGGCGGTTTTTGTTTATCGGCCTATTTATCGCTCTGTTTCCCGATTTATCCAGACTTGCCGCCAGCACGTCGGCCTTGGCTAACGGCGAGTCAACACACCCGCCAGGGATAATCAGCGATTACACCACTTCAAAGCGATCCAACTTACTGTCCAACTCACGGGCTGAATCAGCAAGCAGTTGGCTTTGCTCAGCAAGGTGCGAGGCGGCACCGCTAATCTCGTTGGCTGAGTTGTGAATGTTGCTCACGTTTTGGTTCATTTCTTCTGACACCGTCCCCTGCTCTTCTGCCGCGGCGGCAATTTGTACCACGCGGTCATTCGAGCCATGCAAGGCACTCACCATGGCTTTCAATTGCTCTTGGGTTTCTAGCGCCGTATTGACACTGTCTTCACTGGATTGATGGCTTGATGTCATCGCCTCTGCCGCTTCAATCGCGTTGTTGGTCAGTGATTCTATGGTGCCTTGAATTTGGGTGGTCGATTTTTGCGTGCCTTGTGCAAGCGAGCGCACTTCGTCAGCGACCACCGCGAAGCCTCGGCCTTGCTCACCGGCACGGGCCGCTTCAATGGCGGCGTTAAGCGCCAAGAGATTGGTTTGTTCAGAGATGCCCTGGATCACCGTCGCCACATCACTGATCTCCATCACGCCTTGTTTCACTTGATTCACCAGTTTATCCGCCGCGGCAATACGCTCAGCCACCTCACGAATACTGGCCACCGTGCTGTCTAGCTTATGGTTGCCATCGTCCGCCATTGAGGAAATGTCATTGGTGGCTTGCGCGGTTTGCTCGGCGTGATCGGCAACATCGGCCACGGTGGCCGTCATTTCGTTCATCGCCGTGGCCAACTGCTCAAGTTGCGCACGTTGAGATTGAATACTTTGTGCACTTTCCTCACTGGCCGACGCTATTGAAGACGCCATGGTCGACGATTGTTTTGCTTCGTCATGCGCAACACGCAGCGCCTCTCGTACACTGCTCATCGCGGTATCCATCCGTCGAGCAAGCTTGCCTATTTCGTCGTGGCGGGTATAACCACACTCTACCCGAAGATCGCCACCCGCAATGCGATCGAATTTTTCTACCAGCTCATCCAATGGCATCACAATATCGCGGCTGACAAACCCACCGGCTACCAGCAAGATAGCGCCAGATAACAGGGTTAAACCACCGATTTGCCACGCAGATTGTATCACCCGTGCTTCAATATCACTGACATGCACGCCTGAGCCAATAATCCAATCCCAGCCATCAACCCTTTTAACGTAGGAGATTTTCGGCTTCATCTCGCCCTCAGGTGAGCGCCAGGTATAATCAAGCACACCACCCTGTGCACCTTGACTGACTTCCACCATCTCACGCCAGTGATGCTTCCCTTCACCATCGGTCAGCCCATCCGCACTGGTGCCGTTTAGCTTAGGCTTTAGCGGGTGGTTCACAATGGTAAGGTCAGGTTTAAGCACCCAAAAGTAGTTATTACTGTCGTAACGCAGTTTATTAAGCTGCGCGATCGCTTGTGCTTTGGCTTCTTGTTCGCCAATTTGTGGTGCCTGCTGTCGGTAATAGGCCACCACACTTTGCGCCACCTCAATATTGGCGCGCAACGAGGCCGTCCGCTCAGCATAGGATTGCTCCCGCTCTTTGTTGATGGTGTACGCGCTGATCCCTGCCAGCAACACAACGGCAACCAGCATTAGTGCAACAAGCTTATTTTTCACTCTCAGATCACTGATTCTTTTCATTATAAGTCCTAGCATTTGCTTTGATCCTAGCCTGACACCAAGCATATCCCTGCTTGCATGCAACCTGGCATAAGCATGTATCGCTTTGGCGACGTGTCGCACGTCAGTTTGGACAAAAAAGGGAAGAGTCACAAAATCTGTATGGAATTTATCTGGTTAACGTCTCACTCATTGGGCAATAAAAAATTGGAACTGTGATCAAGCTTGAGTCAAGCGTGTAATGAGGGGGTAATACAAGGCGAGAAGTGCGAAAAAGCCGGGAATTCCCTTATCTTCACACTGGGTTTGTAATAAAATGACGGCATAGCCATTCGCAGTCTGGAGACAGCTATGTCGACAATTGGTCGCATCCATTCATTTGAGTCCTGTGGCACCGTAGATGGCCCTGGCATCCGCTTTATTGTCTTTATGCAAGGCTGCTTGATGCGGTGCAAATACTGTCATAACCGTGATACATGGGACACGCATGGCGGCAAAGAAGTCACCGTGGATGAAATAATGAAAGATGTGCGTGCCTATCGCCATTTTATTACCGCCTCGGGTGGCGGGGTGACCGCATCTGGCGGTGAGGCCATGTTGCAACCTGAGTTTGTGCGTGATTTTTTCCAAGCCGCTAACGCGGAAGGGATCCACACCTGTTTAGATACCAACGGCTATATTCGCAAACACACCCCGGTGATTGATGAAGTCCTTGATGCGACCGACTTGGTGATGCTGGATCTCAAACAGCTCAATGATGAGGTTCATGAAGATTTAGTCGGTGTATCAAACCGACGAACGCTCGACTTTGCCAAATATCTGCACAAAATTGGGCAAAAAACCTGGATTCGTTACGTGGTTGTCCCTGGTTATACCGATGATGATGACTCTGCCCATCGTCTCGGCCAATTTATTCAAGACATGGATAACATCGAAAAAGTCGAGTTACTTCCCTACCACCAGCTCGGTGCACACAAATGGGAAGCACTGGGCCATGATTACGAACTGCAAGACGTCTCGCCCCCATCAAAAGAAGTGATGGATAACGTCAAAGCGATTATTGCCAGTTATGGTCATAACGTCATGTATTAACCTGACGCCCCTCAGTACCCATCAGCCGGTCACCTCGTGGCCGGCTTTTTTTATCCTTATTTTTCGCGCCTTGATACTTACATCTCTCGACGGCGGGCTTTGGTCATCCGAATGGCTTCACGGATAATACAGTCACGCAACGGGTTATCCGCCGCGTCTGCTCGCCAGATAAACGACAGTGTCCGGCGCATATTTAGCTCAGGCACATTCAGCGCCACCAGCTCTTCGCGCTCTATCCACTTCTCGACATCAAGATAGGGTAAGCAGCTGAGGTAGTTGGAATTGGCCACCAAGGTACGTAATACCGGCACCTGCTCATATTCTCGCCGCACATCAAGATCTTCGATAACGCCATGAATGGCACTATCAAAACTATGCCGTGTCCCGGCCCCCGGCTCTCGCAATACCCACTGCGCTTGCTCAAGTTGCGCCAAACTTACTTGATCGCGCTGCGCGTAAGGGTGATGCTTGGCCGCCACCACCACCAAATGATCATGGCACCACACCTGTTGTTTCAACCGGCTGTCATCACAACGGCCTTCAATTATCCCTAAATCGTGTTGATAGCGGCGCACACTATCAATCACCTTTTGCGTATTTTTCACCGTAAAGTCGATTCTCAACTCGGGAAAATCACTATCAATAATACTGATAAGGTCTGGGATCAGGTGCTCTGCGGCGGTCTGACTGGCAATTAAGGCAATATCACCACTAATAATGTGCTGTCCATCAAATCCTGCTTCAATTTGTTGCGCATCAAACAGCAGTTGTCGTGCTTTGGGTCGCAACCATGCTCCCCAATAGGTGAGCTGCATTTGCTTGCCTTGGCGCTCAAAGAGCGGCCTACCAAGTAGCTTTTCGAGCTGTGAAAGCGCCATGCTGGTCGCCGACTGCGTTAACGCTAAATGGTCGGCAGCACGGCTCACACTGCCCATCGCGGCAATCGCCTCAAACACAGCGAGCTGCTTGAGTGAGTAGCGCATCTAGGATCCTTACTGTCTGACTTTGATGACATCAGACTATCAATTTTTGTGATTATTACCCTAAGCAATATCAATTTTACTCCTGATAACCAAGCGAATAGGCTGGATTTATTCACATTCAGTCTAAAAAGGAGTACAACCAGTATGTTTTTTTGTCTTCAAGGTCGGGCACGCATTGCCAAAAGAGGAGGCAGCCGATGGTAACCCCTATCCACACTGACGGCCCCGCTGCACTGCTGGTGCAAGCCGAGCAATACGCTGAGAGTAAACCGCGCAAGTCGACTCGTATGGCCGTCGGGTTGGCGATGATGGCTGGTCTATTTATCGGGTTGGCGTTCGTGTTTTACCTCACGGTGACCACGGGGAGCACAGCCGGTTGGGGACTCACCCGCTTGATGGGTGGGCTGGCCTTTAGCATGGGATTAATTCTTGTGGTACTGGGCGGCGCGGAATTGTTTACCAGTACCGTGCTCTCCATGCTCGCGCGCGCCAACGGCAAAATCAGTACACGCAACCTGCTTTATACCTGGGCAAGGGTGTATATCGGCAACTTATGTGGCGCGCTCTTGTTGGTGCTGATCGTGATGGCGGCGGGCTTATACCAGCTCGATGATGGGCAGTGGGGGCTGAACGCTCTTCATGTGGCTCAGCACAAACTGCATCACAGCTGGCTGCAAGCATTCTCTCTTGGTGTGCTTTGTAACTTGTTGGTTTGTTTGGCGATTTGGATGACATTCACCTCGCAAAATCCTCTGACCAAAGCCGTGATGGTGATTTTGCCTGTCGCCATGTTTGTCAGCACCGGTTTTGAACACAGTGTGGCCAATATGTTCATGGTGCCATTGGGCATGAGCATCGCCACCTTCGCACCAGACAGCTTTTGGCAAGCGGTGGGCAGCTCCCCCGCAGCCTTTAGTGACGTAAACCTGATCCAGTTTATCAGTGCCAATTTAATCCCTGTCACCCTCGGCAATATTGTCGGCGGCGCAGGCCTTGTCGGCATGGGGTACTGGCTCATTATTAATCCAGAAAGAGAACACAAAACCGCACACATTTCTGCATTGACGCTCCCGTCTGCAAATTATTCTGAGAGACCTACTATGACCCAAGAAACCTTAACCATTGAAAAAAACATGAAGCCTGTTCACTGCGCCTTGCAAAGCCACCAGTTTGTGGCCGATGCATTAGAGCAACTCAACCGCTATCAGTTACAAGGCGCACCGGTGGTCGACAAGCAAAATGAATTAGTCGGCTTTTTCTCGGTGCAAGATGTATTCGTCGATTTATGGTGGAATGATTACCAACCCGATATGGACACCAAAGTCGAAGACTTAATGCGCACTGAGGTACAAACCGTTGAGGCAGACCAATCGGTGATTGAACTGGCGCAGTATATGAGCATTGACAACCAAGTACTGTACCCTGTCAGTGATGCGGGCATTGCTACGCGCTTTACTACCCAGTCGGCATTAGAACGCGCTAAAACGCAAACCTTATCACGCCCTTATATTTATCCGGTGATGAGAGATGAGCGCTTGGTAGGGGTGATAAGTCGCTCAGATGTGGTTCGGGCTTTGGCACCGTTATACGGCAACGCCATGGATATTCTCCCTGCCGATGCGAAAGAAGGCTTAGTCACTGCCTAACACTTAGTCACCACCTAACACAGGGATGGCCATTATCGAGCACGCCGCCGGGCAATACTGGCGGCATTTTTCATCGAGATGTTGCCGTCATCGCCGCATTGACACACGGCCTAACGCTCTGGCGATAAATACTCACGGTCATAAAAGGTGCGCAACCAATGCGGGCGGTACACCGCCATCACCGTCACTGCCATACCGTTTAATAGCGCCTCAGGGAACCACATCAGTAGCGCAATTTGCAGGTAGTTATGCACAATGTCTTGCCAGCTGTGCCTATCGGCTAACCAATACCACAACGAGGTCACTGACAGCTGGAACACTATCGTGAGCGCCGCGCCGATGAATGCAGCGATAAAGATGTAAATAAACAAATGCCGGGTTAAATAGTGGTAACTGAGCGCGAAAATGCCATAACTAAAGGTGATAGGTAGCACGGCCGTGGTCAATGCGGTCATGCCCACATCAGCAACGGGAACAAAACCAAACACCGCCATCAACGCCAATGGCACAGTGGCAATCCAAATGGCAATGCGCCAGCCGTGACACAAGGCTAAGGTGGTCACGCCTAAAAAGTGGATATCCAGCCCTTCTTTGATCCCCGCTTGGAGCGCCCACAGCGCAAACAACACCACCGCGGAGGAAAACGCCAAATGCTGATACCCGGTTTCCTGGCGCAGCTTAGCGAAAAACTCTGGTGGGTAGGTCCGATACAACACCGCTGCCCACAATAACCAGCCGCCCCATTGCCAACCGCTCATTTCGGCGAACTCAAACATATTCAATCCCTAGTCACTGACCTTTTATACCTTTGACTGACACAACCACTAGCGGGTGATAAACGTGCTACGGACATAGCTCAGATCAAGATTTACCCCTCATAGAGGTGGTAGTCTTTATTTATTCCCTCATCAATTGATGAACGACTATTGTACCTTTGAAAGTTAAGAGGCCAACCGCGATGGATATGACCCCTGCACAACGTCTGATTTTATCTAATCAATACCAATTAATGTGCCACCTCGATCCCTCTAATAGCGAAAAGTATCGCCGCTTACAAACCATTATTGAGCGCGGTTACGGCTTGCAAATGGCGGAAGTGATCAGCCAGTTCGAGGCGTTATGTGAAACCCAATGCCGTGAGATCATCGATATCATGGAAATGCACCATGCGATACAGGCCTCTTACAACCTTCTAGACGACGCCAACCAAGCCGCCTTATCACCACGTCGCGTGCAGTTCTGGGGCTTTGACGCCGCCACTGAAGGTGCTTTAGTGCATTATGTTCGCTTTCTTGTCGATACAGAGGGGCTCTATCCGCAATTTGATCAAGGCGAGCACCGCTTTAACAGCCAAATGCCCATGCTGGAAAAGTACCGTCGCATGCTGGCTTTATGGCGTGAGTGCCCGCGCCAATTCCACTTAAGCTTAACCGAGATTGAGCAGATCCTCGCCGCCTAAACCAGAGCAAGCAACCCTCTTTATTGCCAGCCGCCCACCAGGCGGCTGTTTAATTTGCTCGCGCCGCGCTTGTCGAATGCCTCGCAAGCCCGTACCCTTACGTCCATTCACGCTAACACACCGAACAACCATGATTTATCGATGCCCGCTGTGCCAACAGCCCCTGCAAGCTAGGTCACGTGGCGCTTGTTGCGCTAACAATCACCAATTTGACCGCGCCAAAGAGGGCTACCTCAATCTGCTTCCGGTACAATTTAAGCGCTCTAAAGATCCGGGCGATAATAAAGCCATGACCCAAGCCCGTCGGGCGTTTTTAAATGCCGGTCATTATGCCCCCATGCGCCAAGCGATGATTGACGCCCTCACCCAAGCGCTCGATGGCGAGCACCAAACCATTTTGGATGTTGGCTGTGGCGAAGGTTATTACACCCACGCAATTGCCGATCAAACCGCAGCGCAACAATGGTCGGTACACGGATTAGATATTGCCAAAGTGGCGGTACGTTATGCGGCCAAATGGTATCCACAGTGTCAGTTCTCGGTCGCCTCTTCCCAGCGCTTGCCGTTTGCCGACAACAGTCTTGATGGTGTGGTACGCATTTATGCGCCCTGTAACGGTGAAGAGTTAGATCGCGTGATTAAGCCTGGCGGCGTGGTAGTGACGGTCACGCCAGGTCCACGTCATCTATTTCAGCTAAAAGCCGGTATCTATCAAGAAGTGCGCTTACACGAAACGCCACCGGAGTCATTACCAGGCTTCCAGCTGGAAAGTGAGCACTCACTACATTACCCGATGACATTAGCCGGCGAGCAGGCCCTCACGCTACTGCAGATGACGCCCTTTGCTTGGCGCGCATCAGATGAGTGGCGTGACACCTTAGCCAACAGCGAGGCCTTTGAGTGCGACGCCGACTTCACCCTGCGCGTATATCGTCATCACGCCGCAGAGCAATCATAGCCAAGGAGAAAAGCCATGAAACAAGGTCGTGTATCGGTTCGTCTCATCAATACCTTGCTCGCCGCAGCCTGCATCGCATTCACTAGCTCAGCGCTCCATGCGAAAACCGATGCGCTTGCCACCTTATTTGACTACCAAGTCACCCGCGCAAACGGCGAGCCATTGCGCCTGACCCAAGTGACCGCTCAAGTCGCGGATGCCGATGTGGTGCTTATTGGCGAGTGGCACGGCCATCCTGGTGTACACCGCTTTCAAACTGAACTACTCAGTCAGCTCGCCTCAGAGCATTCGGTGGCCCTGTCGATGGAGCAGTTCAGTCGCGATGCACAGCCAGTCCTTAACCAATATCTTGCTGGCGAGATAGGCGAAGACACGTTAAAACGACAGGCCAATGCCTGGGATAACTATGACGGCAGCTACCGCCCCTTGATTGAGCTGGCCAAGCAACGTCAAATCGAGGTGATTGCTGCCAACGCCCCCAAGCGACTGGTGCGCTGTATTGGTCAACAAGGTTTGTCCTACCTGGATAGTCTGTCCGAGCAACAGCGTAGCTGGTTTGCTGACACCGTAGATACCCAAGATTCTGCCTATAAGCGCAAGTTTAAGGCCAATATGCACCATGGCAGCGCCAGCCAAACAGACGCGCAATATGCCGCTCAGCTTGCCTGGGATGCCACCATGGCCGAAAGCATCGTCGCGTATCATGACTCTCACCCCAACAGCCAAATTGTGCATGTCGCCGGGCGTTTTCACGTGGCTGAGGGGTTGGGAACCGCCGCACAAATTCACGCCCGCAACCCTGAACTGCGCATTGCACTGATCACCGCGGTGAGCGATCAAGCCATGCTGAGCGACGACGCGCCCGACTTGCGCTTGCACGTACTGCCCATGCCACAGCGTTGGCTGTCGATGGATGAAATGCGTCAAGCGGTGAGCCAAATGCAGGGGCAAGGTGACGCCCAGTGCAAGCGCGCAACCAAATAGCTCAGCGCTCACGCTTTCCCACAGACAAAAACGCCGACCAGCTGGTCGGCGTTTTTTATCTTTTCTTCTTTATACCTATTCGATAGCCGATAGCTATTCGATAGCGGCGACGCCGCGTGTCTGTTAGAACCAGCGCTCCAACGCGGCGCGATCCACTTTAAACGCGCGGCTTAACGCATGTGCAAGCTCTTTGTACTTAGGTTGGCTTTTAATCGGCTGCATCGCATGGCCTTCGCTGGTGATCTTTTGATGCAGCTCGCGATACCAACCCGCAAGCGCCGGCGGCAGAGGCGTATCACGACGCTTACCCAACCACCACAAACCTTGCACCGGCAGGCTTAACGCGAATAAGGCCACAATCACCGCTTGCGGTAGCCCTTGCACATTATTGGCCGACATCTGCAGCAATACACTGATTGCCGCCACGGCAGGCATGACTTTAATCGCGAAACGAGTCATGGTGATCACTCGATTTTCGGGAAAAACCGGTGCCAACTCCTTTCTCATTGGCCATTCCTGCATGTACTTCTGACCGTCTTGCAGGCAGCGCCAGATTGACTTATTCGTTGCCATACCTACCTCACTTACTCAGTGTGACTCGACTCGCTGTCACTCAACTTTTACAATAAAAATTAAACAAACTGTTTAAAAACTTTCAAAATTAACCAGTATTGCTCAAAAAATTTTTGTTATCTGTATCAAGTCCCGCTATCCTTAGCGCACTTTATCATTGTTGCTCGGATTCGATTGTCTCGCAACCTAATCTGGTTGTATTCGACGGAGCGTTCATTTATCCAGGACGGATAAAGATGGTTCTTCCCCGCGACAACGCATGAGATAATTCTTTTTTTAAAAAGGTAGTGTCTCTGTTTGTCCACTATCCTTTTTGTTCAATACACTCTGTCTTACGAAACATAGGTAGTCATACATGTCCAAGCTGGTTCTCGTACTCAATTGCGGAAGCTCCTCTTTGAAGTTCGCCATTGTCGACGCTCAATCAGGCGATGAGCATCTTACCGGTCTAGCCGAATGCCTTCACCTCCCAGAAGCCCGCATTAAGTGGAAAATGGACGGTAAGCATGAAGCCCAACTCGGCGAAGGTGCCGCACACAATGAAGCACTGAACTTCATTGTTGATACCATTCTTGCCTCTAAGCCTGAGCTTGCCGAGAACCTAGGTGCCATCGGCCACCGCGTTGTTCACGGTGGAGAGCACTTTACTCAGTCAGCATTAATTACGGACGATGTACTGAAAGGGATCCACGATGCAGCCAGCTTTGCACCGCTGCACAACCCAGCCCATATCGTAGGTATCGAAGCGGCGAAAAAAGCCTTCCCAGCGCTGAAAAACGTGGCGGTATTCGATACGGCATACCATCAAACCATGCCAGAAGAAGCCTACTTGTATGCGCTGCCTTATAACCTTTATAAAGAGCACGGCATCCGTCGCTATGGCATGCATGGTACCTCGCACTACTTTATCGCTAACGCCGCCGCTGAGCAGCTTGGCAAGCCTGTTGATGAAGTGAACATCATTAACTGCCACCTGGGTAACGGCGCGTCAGTTTGTGCGATTAAAAATGGCCAATCCGTCGACACCTCAATGGGCATGACCCCATTGGAAGGTCTGGTCATGGGTACCCGCTCTGGTGATTTAGATCCTGCAATTATCTTCCATCTGCACGATGCACTGGGCTATAGCGTTGAGCAAATCAACACCATGCTGACCAAAGAGTCTGGCCTGCAAGGCTTGACTGAAGTGACCTCTGACTGCCGCTTTGTCGAAGACAACTACGGCGAGAAAGAAGAAGCCACTCGCGCAATGAATGTGTTCTGTCACCGTCTTGCCAAATACGTAGCCAGCTACACCGCGACCCTAGACGGCCGTCTTGATGCGATTGTCTTTACCGGCGGTATCGGTGAGAACTCAGGTCCAATCCGCGAACTAGTACTTGAGCGCTTGTCGCTACTGGGTGTTGATGTCGACAAAGCGCGTAACCTGAAAGCCCGCTTTGGTGGCGAAGGCGTGATCACCACAGACGAAAGCCGTGTACCTGCGATGGTGATTTCAACCAACGAAGAGTTGGTCATTGCGCAAGACACTGCGCGCCTAACTGGCCTGTAAGACCATTCCCAACGGCTGATTCCACTCAGCCGTTTTTATATTTGTGCCGGCCTGTCCGGCACGCCAATCAGATAGTAAGAGGAAGTCAACGTGTCCCGTACTATTATGCTAATCCCAATCGGCTCCGGCGTCGGCCTGACCAGTGTCAGCCTCGGCGTCATGCGAGCGATGGAGCGTAAAGGCGTTCGCGTCTCATTTTTTAAACCCATTGCCCAGCCACATCACGGTAACGACACC
Source organism: Salinivibrio sp. ML323 (assembly GCF_001995745.1). Classification (NCBI taxonomy): domain Bacteria; kingdom Pseudomonadati; phylum Pseudomonadota; class Gammaproteobacteria; order Vibrionales; family Vibrionaceae; genus Salinivibrio; species Salinivibrio sp. ML323. The sequence goes on from NZ_MUES01000004.1 coordinate 38,165, forward strand.
GATGTGACAGACCTGACGACGGAAATCATTCACGCCAACAGTGATATGAAAGTCGCCGAGTCAATGTCGATGAACCAGGCCGAAAATCTGCTGCGCTCCGATCAAGAAGACGTGCTGCTTGAAGAAGTGCTTGCACGCTTCACACGCGCCACCCAAAACACCGAAGTGGCGCTGGTTGAAGGCTTGGTCACCACGCGTAACCACCCGTTTGCCAACCAAATCAATTACGAGATTGCCAAGACGCTGGATGCAGAGATTGTCTTTGTCACCACACCAGGTACCGACAACCCAGCCCAGCTAAAAGAGCGTATCGAGTTTGCGTGCACCAACTTTGGTGGCAGCAAAAACGGCAATATCTCTGGCGTGATCATCAACAAGCTCAATGCGCCTGTGGATGATGCTGGCCGCACCCGCCCTGATCTGTCAGAAATCTTTGACGAAGCGGACGGCGCACGTCCAACCAACGTTGAAGTGATGCAGATTTTCAACTCCAGCCCAATCCGTGTACTGGGTTGTGTGCCATGGAAAATCGACCTGATCGCCACTCGTGCTAGCGATATGGCYAAGCACTTGAACGCCACCATTATCAACGAAGGCGAAATTCACYCACGTCGCATCAAGAGCATTACCTTCTGTGCGCGTTCAATCCCTAATATGGTTGAACACTTCCGCCCAGGCTCCTTGCTCGTGACTTCGGCTGACCGCCCTGACGTGATCGTCGCCGCGTGTCTAGCTGCGATGAACGGCGTAGAAATCGGTGCCTTGTTGCTGACAGGTGGTTATGCCATCCCTGACCAGCTCAAAGCACTGTGTGATCGTGCCTTTGAAACGGGCCTACCGGTGTTCACCACTGCAGGGAACACCTGGCAAACCTCGCTCAACCTGCAAAGCTTCAGCCTCGAAGTCCCGGCTGACGACAAAGAGCGTGTTGAGTTTGTGAACGACCACGTAGCCAGCCACATTGATGGCAACTGGATTGAGTCACTCAGCTCTGGTTCTAACCGCGAGCGTCGCCTCAGCCCACCGGCCTTCCGTTATCAGCTCACCGAGTTTGCGCGTAAAGCCGCCAAGCGCATTGTGCTGCCAGAAGGTGACGAGCCACGCACCATCAAGGCCGCCGCTATCTGTGCCGAGCGTAAAATTGCTGAGTGTGTGCTTTTAGGTAACCCAGAAGAAATTAAACGTGTTGCCGATCAGCAAGGCGTCACCCTGGGCGCAGGCGTTGAAATCATTGACCCAGTAAAAGCGCGTGACAAATATGTGGCCCGCTTGGTTGAGCTGCGTAAGAGCAAAGGCATCACCGAAGTGATTGCGCAAGAGCATCTGGAAGACACAGTCGTACTGGGTACCATGATGCTAGAAGCCAACGAAGTGGACGGTCTGGTTTCCGGTGCCGTGCACACTACCGCTAACACCATTCGCCCACCGCTGCAGATCATCAAGACAGCGCCGAACGCCTCTTTGGTGTCGTCGGTCTTCTTCATGCTGCTGCCTGAGCAAGTGTTGGTTTACGGTGACTGTGCAATCAACCCGGATCCAAACGCAGAACAACTGGCTGAAATCGCAATTCAATCGGCCGATTCTGCCACCGCATTCGGTATTGAGCCGCGCGTGGCAATGATCTCTTACTCGACCGGTAGCTCAGGCAAAGGGGCTGACGTGGATAAAGTTCGCGAAGCGACCCGTCTTGCCAAAGAGAAGCGTCCTGATCTAGTGATTGATGGCCCACTGCAGTACGACGCGGCCATCATGGAAAATGTGGCTAAGTCGAAAGCACCGGATTCACCGGTTGCCGGTAAAGCGACCGTGTTCGTCTTCCCAGACTTGAACACAGGTAACACCACCTACAAAGCGGTACAACGTTCTGCGGAGCTGGTGTCTATCGGTCCAATGCTGCAAGGCATGCGCAAGCCGGTGAACGACCTGTCTCGTGGCGCACTGGTAGACGACATTGTATACACAGTGGCACTGACCGCTATCCAAGCGAAACAAGCGGAAGACAACGGCCAAGTGTAATTTGCACAACGCCCTGTCGAGATAAAACAAAAGCCAGCACCCGTTGCTGGCTTTTTTGCGTTTGCGTTCACAACGTGACATGCCAACGCGATCTAGCATGGCGTATCCATTCTGGTTTTGGAGTCGAAGATGGCTAACGAATTCGATCCCGTCACACTACGGCATACCCTGCACCAAACCCCTGAGCTGTCTAACCACGAAGCCCTCACCGCCCGCACCATCGCTGCCCAATTGCGGCAATTTGGCTTTCACCCTACCACTGATATCGGTGGTCACGGGATCCTGGTCACCATTCAAGGCGCGGCACCAGGGCCCACCACCTTGCTACGTGCCGATTTCGATGCGCTGTCGATTGAAGAGCGTGGATCACTGGCTTATTGCTCCCAGCACTCAGGCGTGATGCATGCCTGTGGCCACGATGGTCATACCGCGGCGTTGCTGGCCGTCGCCGCCGAGCTTAGCCACACGCCACCCGCTCGTGGCACTGTGCTGCTCGCCTTTCAGCCTGCCGAAGAAACCGGCGAAGGCGCAGCGCGTATGTGCGAGTCCCCCGCACTTACCAACGCGCAGATTGATAACGTCTACGCCTTTCACAATCTCCCCGGCTTTAATCAGCATCAAATCGTGGTGCGCCCCGGCACCTTTGCCTGTGCCTCGACCGGGGTCGCTATTGAGTTGTACGGAAAAACTTCTCATGCCGCCTACCCAGAGCGTGGGATCAGCCCTGCCAGTGCGATGACAGGCGTGATGCATACCCTGACACAACTGCCCGACGTCTACCCTGACGCCAACAGCCTCGTCACCTTGGTTCACGCCCAGTTAGGAGAGCCTGCCTACGGCGTCGCCCCCGGCCAGGCGACCGTGATGGCCACGTTGCGCAGTGATGACAACGCCTGCTTTCACGCCATGAAGGCCGACTTAATCGACAAAGTGAACACGCTGGCGGCTCGGGCAGGATTAACGGTCAGTGTTAGCTGGCATGAGCCCTTTATCGCGGCCGAGAACAGCACGCACCATACGCAGCATGTGGTCAATGCCGCGCAGTCGTTAGGGTTAGCCGTTCACAGGCTCACCGAGCCCATGCGTTGGTCGGAGGATGTGGCCGAATTTCTTGCTCGTTGGCCAGGGGCGTTATTTGGCATTGGCAGTGGTGAGCATCATCCACAGCTGCATAACCCTGATTATGATTTCCCAGATGCGATTCTCCCCACCGCCAAAGCGCTCTTCACCGCGTTGGTCGCTGAGCATCACGGCTGCATCACAGGCTAATCACGCCCTACCCCAGCGCCAGCCAAACGCCAACACCCACCATCAAGGTGCCGGCGACACGGTTGAGTAATTGCACGTTGCCTCTTTGCTGCAAAAATTGACGCAACGTGCGACCGCCACTGGCATACAGCATCAAACAGCTAAACTCGGTCAGCAGAATAATCAACACCAGCACACTTAACTGGCTAGGCAGCGCTAATTTAGGATTAATAAACGGCGGCAACAGTGAGATCATAAACGCCCAGCCTTTCGGGTTAGCAATCGCGGTGACAAATCCTTGGGCCGCCAAGGACCACGCAGACGCTTCACTGGGGCTAGCGTCATCATCCTCAGGAATGGCCATTTTCCCGCGAGATCGCCACATTTGCACCCCGATAAACGCCAGATAGGCACCACCGACGTATTTGAACACCTGAAAGATAGACGGATAATTAAGCATCATCGCCGCCACTCCAATCACCGAGGCAATCGCCACCAGCCCCACGCCAATTAACTCGCCCCACATCATATGCAGGCTACGCTTAACCCCGATGGTCATTCCCAGCGTCATCGAGAGGGTCATACACATCCCAGGCGTCACAGAGACGAGGAAAAAGGTCGGGATAAACAAGGAAAGCATGGTGGTATCAATCAAAGCAGTTGGCATAAAGCGTAATCAGAACAAAGCACTACAGGGGCCTCTAGTAAACGCCCTTTATCGTTTGAGATCAAGCTGACTGTTGAGTTTATAACCAAGCGATTGGACTTATTGCCATTTAGACGTCCAGAAGTAAAAATATCCATTGACTTAATTTTGACTAACTCATAGCATCAATAACCAGAGCGACAGCAAGAATGTGGCACAAGCCGCTGAGTGAGTCTGCTGTGATCAAATTATTCGCCAAGGACATGTGATGATTGAGATAACCAACCTCAACAAGGTATTCGAACTCGGGGAGCGCCGAATTCATGCCCTTAATGACATCAACTTATTTATTCCCAAGGGGAAAGTATTTGGTGTGATCGGTGCCTCCGGCGCAGGGAAAAGTACCCTGATCCGGATGGTTAACCTGCTCGAGCGCCCAACCAGCGGCTCAGTCAAAGTGGGTGGGACAAACCTCACCGCGCTACCCAGCCGCCAGTTGACCCAAGCGCGCCGTAAAATCGGGATGATTTTCCAACACTTTAATCTGCTTTCGTCACGCACCGTTTTCGACAATATCGCCCTACCGCTTGAGCTAAGTGGCTCGAGCCGCGATGAGATCGAAACCCGCGTAAGCGAACTGCTCGATTTGGTCGGCTTGACCGATAAGCGTGATGTGTATCCTGCCAGCCTCAGTGGCGGACAAAAACAGCGTGTCGCCATTGCCCGCGCACTGGCGCCAAGCCCTAATGTCTTGCTTTGTGATGAAGCCACCAGCGCACTGGATCCGGCCACCACCCAATCGATTTTGTCACTGCTGCAAACCATCAACCAAAAGCTCAACCTCACCATTTTGCTGATCACCCACGAAATGGACGTGGTCAAACGTATCTGTGACGACGTCGCCATCATTGGCGACGGTGAGCTGGTTGAATCCGGCCCGGTAGGCGAGATTTTCGCGCACCCCAAATCCGACTTGGCGAAACAATTTATTCGCTCAACCCTCGACTTGTCAGTGCCGCATGATTTCGCCCAGCGCTTACAACAAGAATACTTTGAAGGCAGCTACCCGTTAGTGCGCCTCGAGTTTACCGGTGCGACGGTCGATGACCCATTAATCAGCCAGATCTCGCGCCTATTTGATATCGACATCAGCATTTTAAGCTCAGATATCGACTATGCCGGTGGCGTGAAATTCGGCCTACTCCTCGCGGAGATCATGGGCCCCAAAGAGGCGGTTGAAAACGCCATTACTTACCTCAACAAGCATCACGTCAACACGGAGGTACTTGGCTATGTTGATTGATCAACTCACCCAATGGGTTAATGAAAACAGCGCCCTTATCAACTTGCTCCTCGAGGCTACCGGCCAAACCCTGTATATGGTGTTTGCCTCCGGCATCATGGGCTTTGTGATTGGCATCCCACTAGGCGTGTTACTGCATGTGACCAAACCCGGTGGTTTGCTGGGTCAACCACAAGTTAACCAGGTGCTTGGCGCAGTCGTGAACATTGGCCGCTCCATCCCCTTTATTATCTTGCTGGTGGCGATTATTCCGTTTACCCGCATGGTGGTTGGCACCTCGATCGGTACAGCGGCGGCGATTGTGCCACTGACCGTCGGCGCGATTCCATTTATTGCCCGCTTGGTTGAGGGGGCGTTACTGGAACTACCGGCAGGGCTAGAAGAAGCGGCCAAAGCGATGGGCGCGAACCCATTCCAGATCATTTATAAAGTGCTGATACCGGAAGCGTTACCCGGCATCATCAATGGCGCCACCATTACCTTGGTCACCTTAGTGAGCTACTCAGCCATGGCCGGTGCCGTCGGTGGCGGCGGCCTCGGGGATGTGGGCATCCGCTACGGCTATCAACGCTTTGATACCACCGTCATGCTGATTACCGTTGTGATGCTGGTGGTCTTAGTACAAGCGATTCAATCTTTTGGTGATTACTTGGTGCGACGCGCCGATCACCGCTAAATCAAACACAATAATGACGAATATGTTGCAAACAGGGAGACAGACAATGAAAACCACCATTAAAACGCTACTCGCCACCCTTGGCCTTGCCTCTACCTTGGTGCTGACTGGCTGCGGCGAGAAAGAACAAGCCGCGACCGATACCAACAGCATCACCGTGGGCGTGATGGCCGGCGAAGAAGCACAAGTGGCTGAACACGCGGTGAAAGAAGCGAAAAAGCTCGGCCTGGATGTAGAGCTAATCACCTTTACCGATTACGTCTCACCAAACGCGGCACTGGACGATGGTTCAGTCGACGTGAATGCTTTCCAACACAAACCTTATTTGGACGCACAAATCAAAGACCGTGGCTATGAGTTCGCGATTGCTGGCAACACCTTTGTGTATCCAATTGCGGCCTACTCTTACAAGCTAGATAGCGTCGCTGATCTGCCAGAAGACGGACAAATTGCCGTGCCTAATAACCCTGCTAGCCTCGGCCGCTCATTACTACTGCTTGAGCAACAGGGCATCCTAGAGCTTAAAGAAGGCGCAGGCATCAACGCCACCAAGCTCGATATCGTTGAAAACCCGAAAAACATTGAAATTATCGAACTGGAAGGCCCACAACTGCCTCGCTCACTGGAAGATGTGGACATTGCTATCATTAATAATACCTTTGCTGCGGGCATCGGCCTAACGCCAAACAAAGACGGACTGTTTGTTGAAGGTAAGGACTCACCGTACGTGAATCTGATTGTGGCGCGCAAAGAAAACGTCGACGCAGAAAACGTGAAAACCTTTGTTAAAGCTTACCAAACTGACGCGGTTTATAACGCCGCGATGGAAATCTTTGACGGCGCAGTGGTAAAAGGCTGGTAAGCTAGCGTCACAATATGTTCGCTCAGACGAACGCAGCGACGCTAACGAGTATCGATAGCTAAACAAAATGCCACAGTGACTGGTGAAGTGACTGTGGCGTTTTTTAACCTTGGCCAATAGCGGGTTAACTTGCTGCCGTGACCGGAAGCACGCGTTTTAAAATATCCGCCAGCGTCACCACGCCAATCATTTCCCCCTCTTTACTGACCACCGCAAGCTGAACGCTGGCCTCACGCATGCGCGCTAGCGCTTCGTAGATGGGCGTGTTGGCATCTAACACATAGGCATTGCGAGCGACATCGCGTGCGAGTCGGTCTGCCGGTTCAAGTAGCGTATCCCGCACGTGCACCACCAACGGCTTAAGCCCCTCGTTGCCAGTCATTAAAATACGCAGATGCCCTGACGCCATGGCGACAGCACGCACCTCTGCCACCGTTGCATGTTTATCAACATGTGCCATCACCTGCCCCTGGGTGACCAAGGTTTCGATTGCAATCGAACTCAGATCGATCAACCCCGACAATTGCCGTTGAATCGCTGGTTGCAAGGTTCCCACTTGCCCAGAATGCTCAACCAATTGACGAATAGTCTGAATATCTTGTCCCCCGACCGCGGCGCTTTCTACAGGCTCAACCCCTGAGGCTTTCACCAAGCGATTAGCAATACGATTGATCCAGCGAAGTAACGGACGTAACGGCCACACATAAGCGCGCGAGACAACACCGATTGCCAAGGCTGACTTTTCTGGATGAGCAATCGACCAAGACTTCGGTGCCATCTCACCCACGACGAGGTGCAAAAATGTCACCACAAACAGCGCAAATCCGAAGGCCGCCGCATCAGCCGCCCAAGCGGGTAAGCCAACCGCGAGAAAGACGGGCCCTACCCAGACATCCACCGCTGGCTTGGTGACCGCCCCGAGCGCAAAGGTACAAAAGGTGATCCCTAATTGCGCCCCTGCCAGCATCAAGGTCAAATCATTCATGCCACGCAGCGCTGCCCGCGCCGACCCACTCTCTACCGCCATTTCTTCCAGACGATGTCGACGCGCGCCCATCAAGGCAAACTCGATAATGACAAAAAAGCCACTCAACACAATCAAAGCCAGCGTGACCACACTGACCACTAAAGGATCGGTCATTGATTATCCTCCACAATGGGCTGCTCAATAAGCGTGACCCGCACCGACGTGGGAATGTGCCGTTCAATGCTTAATACATCCACTTCAAGATGGCGCATAATTGGTTGACTCTCCGCCAGTTCGGATGGGTCTATCGGCAGCGCAATGGTCACCGTATCCCCTACGGCTGGCAATGCGCCACACGCCGAAATCAACACGCCAGCAATGGTTTCGACATCACCTCGCGGCAGATCATAGCCAATCGCACGCTCCACTTCGTCGATGTGCACATCACCGTCCATCAACCAGACATTGTCGCTTTCAGGGACAACCGCCTCGGCATGATCACTATCATGCTCGTCGGTAATTTCCCCTACGATCTCCATGGCCAAATCTTCAATCGTTAACACGCCAGCAAAGCCGCCATATTCATCAATCACACACGCCAGTTGATTGGTCGTGCGCACCAACTGATCTAGCGCATTTGGCAACGGCATTAATGTGGGGAGAACACTGGCAGGACGCATCACTGACGCCACGGTATCATTTGAATCCGCCTCTGTTTTCGCGAGGACATCTGACAGGTGAACCACGCCCACAGGCGCATCATTATCATCAAGCACAGGATAACGAGTGTGGGCTTGCGCCATCAGCGCCAACAATTCGGACAGCTTGGTTTCTGGCGACACCCAATCAACTTGCGAACGCGGCACCATCGCATGCTCAACATCGCGCGCAGGAAAATCCAGGATCCTGTCCATCATCAGTGACAACTCCACCGGCAAATCCCCGCTCTCTCGCGAGTCGGCAATAATATGGTGTAAGTCGTCTTCTGAGGCACTCATATCAAGATCATGCACCGGTTGAATCCCCACCACCCGCAGCACCAGGTTGGCGGATTTATCAAAGAAACTGATGATCCAACCAAACACCGACATATAAATCAGTGTCGAACGCGACATCATACGCGCCATGGGTTCAGCATTGGCAATGGCTAAGTTTTTCGGGTAAAGCTCACCCAAAATCATTTGCACAATCATCGCCACCGCAAGCGTCGCCATGGTGCCAATCGCGATCCCCGCTTCCAGCGACAAGCCTAGTTGTTGCAATAAAACGCCCATCGACTCGCCGACCAACGGCTCGGCAACAAAGCCCAACACCAAGCCGGTGACCGTGATACCAAGCTGCGCGCCAGACAGCATAAAGCTCGTCCGTTTTGTCACCGCCAGCGCCCGTTTTGCCGACGCATCGCCCGTCGCGGCTAAGGTCGCAAGCTTTGCGCGATCGACCGCCATATAGGCAAACTCTTGCGCCACAAAGTAGCCATTGGCGGCAATAATTAACAAGATAAAGAAAAGACCGAGCAGGAGGGTAATCATAGGTTCAATCATGACTGCATCCTTTGTTGGTGACAACGTACCAGTGAAGGGGAGTGACAATCGACGCGTGTTGGATCCACAAAATATGCCTTATGTAGAAAGAGGAATCGGAGTATATTCTGGTGATATCGATACAGTCTAGTTAATTTTTGCACACCTCTCCGTCACGCGTTTGGCAGCCAAACGAGTTGGTACTTTTATCAATAAAATGCTCACCTTATCTTGACCCGGCTAGTGGCTGCCCCTCATCATTATTTCTACCATTCTTTGTTCGTTTGCGGTCATGCGTCTTGAATACACAGGCCCGATGCCAGAATGCATCGGCTTTCTTTTACTGCCCCGCTTCTCGATGATGGCCTTTTTCTCTGCCGTCGAGCCACTGCGTATTGCCAACCAGATCAGTGGCAAGCAGCTATTTGATTGGCAAATGATCAGTGAAGATGGCAAACCAGTGAAGGCGTCTAACGGTATGTCATTGCTGGCCGACAAAGCGATTGATGCCGTGCATGACCTGCCCTCGCTGGCCGTGTGTAGCGGTTTTGATCCTGAAGCCTATTTAAGTCGCCCCTTAATGCGCTGGCTGCACCGCCTTGATGCGGCGGGGTGCGCGCTCGGCGGGCTCGATACCGGCTGCTTTTTGCTGGCCGCTGCCGACTTGCTCAAGGGTGAGCGGGTCACCTTACATTGGGAAAGCCTGCCCTCGTTTCAAGAGCGCTTTCCGGAGGTAAGCACCTCAGATGAGCTGTTTGAACTGGGACGGCGGCGTTTTTCATGCGCAGGGGGCGCAGCGGCGATGGACATGGCGCTGGATGTGATTGCGCGTCGCCACGGCACCCAGTTAGCGATCGACGTCTCTGAACAGCTAGTGCACGAGCGCATTCGTACCCGACGCGATCAACAGCGAATGACACTCGCCCGCCGTTTAGGCACCCATCGTCGGCGCCTGGTCGACGCGGTGGATGTGATGGAACGCCATATAGAATCCCCCCTGCCTTTATCGGAGGTGGCTCAGCGCAGTGGTATCTCACTTCGCCATCTGCAACGGCTTTTTGACAGCGAGCTGAACCAGTCACCACGAAGCTGGTATTTGGGATTGCGGCTAGAGCGTGCCCATTACTTGCTAAAAGAAACCGATCTCGATGTGTTGTCCGTGGGGTTGGCGTGTGGCTTTAGCTCAAGCTCGAGTTTTTCCCGCGCGTTTCGCAGCCATTACGGTGTGTCACCGCGCCAGATGCGCAAAGCCCAAAGCCAGTAAAAGAAGAAAGGCAAGATAGATAAAAAAGCCGCTCACCCCGCCACCTTAATCGGCAACGGAATGAGCAGCTTGTCTCGCGTTTAGCGCGTCTTGGTGCGACGCCTTAAACCGCTATTTTTTCGCGGCCGCCTATTTTTGGCGGCTAGCTTTTTTTAAGCGCGACTAGCGAGCGGCGCGATTCACCAAACAGTGAGATCAACACCCCGGCGGTCATCACCAGAATCACCACGCTCAGTGGCAAGGCGGCGGCGATCAATGCCGTCTGTAGCGCTTTAAGGCCGCCGGCCATTAGCAGCGTTGCTGCCACCAAGCCAATCACTACGCCCCAAATAACACGGAAACGCCGCGGCGGCTCCTCGTCACCCAGAGATAAGATTGTCGTCAGCACCAAGGTGCCCGAGTCCGACGAGGTCACAAACCAGCTCATCAGCAAGAACACCATCAGAGCCGAGAGTATCCAGCCGAACGTGCCAGTGCCAACAATGCCATCAGCTGCCGCAAATAAAGCCGCTGGCAGCTCCCAGGCATTAACTAAGTCGATAATGCCGGCACTGCCCACGCCACCACTGGCATACAGCTCTTGATAGATAGCATTGCCGCCAAAAATCACCAACCAGACAAAGATCAGCAAGGTGGGCACAAATAACACGCCCAACACGAACTCACGCAGGGTGCGCCCTTTGGAAATACGCGCAATAAACAACCCTACAAACGGCGCCCAGGCAAGCCACCAGCCCCAATAGAAAATAGTCCAAGCCTGCTGCCAATCTACCGTACCCGGCTCATCAGCAAACCACAGCCCCATCGGGATAAAGTTAATCGCATAGTCGAGTAAGGTTTCACCAAACGCGCCCAACAACCACAGTGTGGGGCCGCCAATTAAAAAGACGCCAACCACAAACACCGACACCCAAATATTCATCTGCGAAATGATACGGATCCCGCGGCGCACACCAGAGACCGCCGACACAATCGAGATAAACGAAATCACCGCAATCAACACCAGTTGGGTCGATAAGCCAGAGGCGATTCCCATCAAGCGCTCCAGCCCCACGGCCATTTGACTCACACCAAGCCCGAGCGACGTCGCCACACCAAATACGCAACCTAGCACCCCAAGGATGTCAAACAGATGGCCCCAGGCGCCGAAAATACGATCGCCGATAAAAGGATAAAGCGCCGAGCGCAGGGCCAAAGGGAGTTGCTTACGGTAGGCAAAATACGCCAGCGACATACCGACAATCACATAGATGGCCCAGCCATGCAGCCCCCAGTGGAACACGGTGACCCGCAGCGCATCGATGGCGCGCTCATAGCCAATGGCCGCCGCGCCCGCCATGTCGGCGTGGGGATTGTTGGGATAACCAAATCCACCGGTGTTATCGAGATAAAAGATGGGTTCGGCCACCCCAAAAAACAGGATGCCGATACCAATGCCGGCAGAAAACAACATCGAGAACCAAGAGAAGTTACTAAACTCTGGACGACTGTCGTCAGGGCCGAGCCGCACGTTGCCGTACTTGCTGAAAACGATAAACCCGCACACGGTCAATAACAGCATCACGGTGACCAGGTAGTAGCCACTAAAGGTACTTTCAATCCAGGTGCGCGTGGCACCGAACAAGACACTGGCCGTCTCGGATTGAAAGCCGGTGAACAGCACAAACGCCAGTACCAATACGGCTGAACAAATGGTCATGCCGCGGTGCATGCCTTGGAAGAAGCCACCTTGCGCAAGCTCGGTGACCATATAATCGGTCGAGGTAGCAGCCTGCTGGCTGTCACCACGTTGGGGTGAGTTTGGGGGTGTTGAAGTAGCGATAATGATTCCTCCTTGAGCCGGAAGTCGGGCCGGCGATCCCGTAACCCGCCCAGGCTCTGCTGGGCGGGACCTCATGATGGCTCACCATCTTGGTGACGACGCGCTCACTGCCTACTGGGTAGGCCGATGCGACGCCCAGCAAGCTGGGGCCACTCATTGTCGGATGCGGCAGGCAGCCGCTCAATCAAGCTGGCGACAGCATCCGGAAACGGCGCGGGGCGACCGGTTTGCGTATCGATGCCCATCAGCATCTGCTCGCTGGTGGCCAGCACCTCACCTTGGCTATCACACATTTGCATGAACACGTGCAGACGCTTTTGATCACGCGCTAACACAGTCACGTCGACCACCAAGGTCTGCCCTTGATGCGCCTCACGTCGATAACACAAATGGGTTTCTAGGGTATAAATGGTATAGCGATGCTGGGTGCGGCCTGCGTCATCTAAACCAATGGTGGCCATTAACGCATCGACACCCAGCGAGAACACGCGCGCGTACTCGGCATCGTTCATGTGCCCGTTATAATCGACCCATTCGGGGGCGACGTCTATCGTTAACAGTGCCATTAGATGCGCCCTTCCAAACCTTCAGCCTCTGGCCAGTACTTCTGCGCCAAGTCTAAAAGCTCGACCAAAAACGCATCACGGCGACGGTCTAGCTCAGAAACAGGACGACCCGCGGCTTGGTGTTCACAGCCTTCGACCACTTTATCAATCAGCTCATCGGTCAGCTCAGGCGCTTCCAGCTTGGTCCACGGCAGTTTTAACGCTGGGCCGAATTGCTCTAGCATATGGCGCATGCCCTGCTCGCCACCGGCCAAGTGGAAGGTTAAGAAGGTGCCCATCAGTGACCAGCGCAAGCCACAGCCGTAAACCACTGCCGCATCAATCTCTTCAGTAGTAGCCACCCCGTCGTTAACCAGGTGCAAGGCTTCACGCCATAGCGCTTCCATCAAGCGGTCAGCAATATGCCCCTCGATTTCGCGCTTAACCACCAAGGGACGCATTGCCAGCGCTTGGTAAAGTGCATGGGCGCAGTCAATATGCTCCGGTTGGGTGGCCTCGCCGCCCACTAATTCAACCAGCGGCAACAAATACACCGGATTGAATGGATGCGCCACCATCACCCGCCCTGGATGCTTTTGACAATCCGTCTGCAGCTCAGTGGGTTTAAAGCCAGAGGTCGATGAGCCAATAATCGCGCTTGGCGCCGCGGCAGCATCAATTGCCGCCAAGGTCTCGCGCTTAATATCGATGCGCTCCGGCACATTCTCTTGGATCAGATCGGCCTCTTTCACCGCCTGCTCAAGGCTATCAACAAAGGTTAACCGAGCAGGATCTGCACCTTCGGCAAGGCCCAGCTTTTCTAACGATGGCCAGGCATTGGCCACAAAGGCACGGGTGCGAGTGGGCGCTTGTGGGTCAGGGTCATAGGCAACCACGTCCCAGCCTTGCGCCAAGGCACGCGCAATCCAGCCATTACCAATCACACCGGTGCCGATGACCGCTAACTGCTTGCTCATTGGTCACCTCCTTCAACCGGCTTGCCCGTCTTAGGGTCAACCAGTTTCAGCGCGGCGCGCGTTTGTGCGGGTGTCATAATGCGACCACCAAGGTTTTCAATAATGGTGCTCGCTTTTTCTACCAAGCCGCCGTTGGTCGCCATTACCCCTTTTTCTAAATAGAGGTTATCTTCCAAGCCCACGCGCGCATGGCCACCCAGCAGCATGGCTTGCGCCACCATCGGCATCTGATGGCGACCAATTCCAAACGCCGCCCAGTTGGCGTTTTCAGGCAGCTTATTGCGCATTGCCAACATGGTTTCAGTGTCCGCTTCCGCGCCCCATGGAATACCTAAACACAGCTGAAACAACGGATCGCCCTCGAGCAAACCTTCTTTTTGCAGCTGACGCGCAAACCAAACGTGGCCTAAGTCAAAGCACTCCAGCTCGGCTTTCACGCCCGCAGCCTGCACCATACGCGCTTGCTCACGTAGCCAGTCAGCGGTGTTGATGTACACCATGTCGCCAAAATTCAGGCTGCCACAATCTAAGGTACACAGCTCAGGCAATAGCTCGCCCACTGGCGCATGACGCTCGGCTGGGGTTTGCATATCGGTGCCCGGGCCACCACGGCTTGGGTCTTGGGCATCCGGCACCCAATCACCGCCGCCACCGCCGGTGATGTTCATGACAATATCGACGTCTGATTCGCGAACGCGCTCCATCACCTCACGGAAGTGATCAATGTTGTGGCTAATGCCGCCTGTTTCGGGATCACGCACGTGAATATGAGCGACACTGGCACCAGCACGCGCCGCCTCAATACAGTTGTCGGCAATCTGTTTTGGCGTGATTGGCACATTGGGGTTTTTGCCCGTGGTATCGCCCGCACCAGTGACGGCGCAGGTAAGAATGACGCTGCGATTCATGTTCGGCCTCTTGTCGCTTGATTAAACTGGCCACAGTGTGTCCGGAATAACACGTCATGACTTGACACTAAGCGACATAAAAGACACATAAAGAGACATTATGAGTTATTGGCAGGCTGACGGAATGGCGCAAACAAATCACAGTAAAGCGCTAAACGTGATAGCAGTTACCGATGATAACGACATCCCCGTTTGACCCAGCAGCGTTCTTGGACAACCAAGAAGCACTTCAAGCTTACTTAGACGAAGCGGTGCAAACGGGCGATCCCGCATTTATCGCCGATGCTCTGGGTGTGGTTGCTCGTGCTAAGGGAATTACAGATATCGCCAAGCAAACCGGTCTTTCACGAGAAACGCTCTACCGCACACTCAGCCAAAAAGGCAATCCCTCAAGACACCGATTGCGATTGTGAATGCGTTAGGGGTGGAATTGAGGCTTGGTGGCTCGAAGTCAGTGAAGTCATAGCGGCGATAGCGGTGCCGCTATCAAATGCGGAATGTCACTAAGCCTAGATATGCTGTGAAATGAGAAAGCTCTGCACTGAACTGAGCGGGTTTTGGGTGGAGTAATGCGAGAAGGATAAGTCGGATGTCGTTCTAACTTGGAAATGGACAAAAGTGCGTTAGGGTCATAACACTAACACACTTGCTTCGGGTTAGAAAAAGTATCTTAAAACAATATTCGTTAATTATATTTCAATAAAGCGCCCATTTGCGTTGATTGTATTGATATAACTTCCTATAGATCGAATAGACTAACAGAGCCTCATCATTTGGTTGGCATGTTTTTCTCAATATCCCTTCTATATCGGCATGGAGATCCGAAATTTTGTCATGCCTTACGGGCGATTTTTTATCTATACTTTCAACTAAAGGTTTGAGTGTTGGATAAAGCCACCCGATTATATAGTCCATAGACCTTAACCACTTAGATTCTAAATTTTCATCCCATATTAAAGTCTGTAAGTCACATAAATGTAAGAATCTTAAGTTAACTTCGAGGATATTACAATCGAAGCAATTACGTTGTGCTTTCTGGGATATATCATCTACTGAGACTCGAAAGTAATCGATCGTTTCATTTAGCAGATCCTTACTAAAAAAGTAACTACAAAGTAAACCTTCGAATTTTTCTTTTCTTATAAAGTCCTTAGATATTAAGAATGATGTCAAAGAAAGAGAAAACATTGCTAGCTGGCTTTCTTCTATAAAATCCCATTCTGATATTGCCTTTCGCGTTACCGCATTACCACTATGAACATACCCAGACCTAAAGTCATATACTACGTCAATAACGTTTTTTAGGCGTTTAGATACTTCGCTACTTTCTAGAAACTTAAATGATATTTCACCAATTATTTTTTCAAGCCGTATTTTGATTGTTTCCCTTTTTTGCTTTTCTTCAGCGACATCCAAAATCACTTCGATTGCACAACAAGAAAATAATATCCTCTCATCATCGTTTAAAGAGTTGTCAATTGACTTATTATAAAAATGAACACTTCTCTGTAGTTTCAAATCGTCTTTACAAGCTTTAAAGAACATGTCGAAAGCAGAAAAATGTTCTGTTTGAAGCCTAAAAGTATAACCATATTCAGTCATCCCCAAAGTTACATTTTCATAACCTGAAGGTATAAATAACTTATCACTGATTTTATTGTGGATATTAAATTTAAACTTTTGTCTCTCTATCAATTGACCCGGATTATACTCAGGGACTCCATATGTTACATACTTAAAATCTTCGATAGAAAAGCGATTTGGAGAGCATAATAATTTTTCATGCCCCCCTTTATGCATATGAAAAAAAAGGCTATCAATAAACAGCTTTGAGTTTCCAGAGGGAGCAATTAGAACAACAAGGTTTCCTTTTTCGACGCCATGAAGTTCTTTTAATAGCAAATTATTCTTTTTTTGTAACTCGCACAACTCTTTAAAGGTAGAATCTTTCAAACTGCCTTTAATAGCTTCAAAGGAGCTAGCTGATATTCACAAAGCTCAAACTTGAAATCCATATCCAAAAAAGGAAGGAGCGTAACTTCCATCTGATTTACTCCTCTTGAAATATAACGTCCTGCTAGGGGTGGGTGAGCAACGTAATACCGATGCCGCTGCATGCCACCTTACTCACTAAAATTAACGCATGACAAAATGCCACGCGTTGCGAATCCCTCTTAAGCAGTCTTATTATAAATTTGAGAGGAAGTTTTGATAATATTCTTCAAAGTGTCCAAGCTCTTCTACCCGTAAAGTAGGATTAAACTGAAACTTATAATCGTACTCGACAACTAACACTTTCATATAGCAAGAGTCGATATTGACAATATCACCTACACGAGGAAGGTAATTGAAGTTCATTTCAGTTTCAAAGATATCTGCCCAAACTCCGGCTCTATTAGCTTCAAAAGTAATCTTAAATACAGTTTCTTCATTGTAACTAATCATATTATTTCCCTTTTACTGTGAGATAAAACTAACAGTGGTTTTTAACTAGATTCCGTCTGTATAACTTCGGCATAAAATGCAGAGTTGCTTTTAGCATCGAGTTTTTTCTCGCAAAACAGTATAACCAACGCAACAATTGCAGACCGTGTCTATCTAAAATCAAATATCAAACTAGGTACATAATCAACCATTAGTAAAAGTAGGTCAATAACTGCCAAAAGAAGCTTGTCACACTGTCAGGTCTGAATGATTTTGGGGCACAAATGAGCTAGCCCCAACTCCCTTAAAAATCACAGTGGGACCTACCCTAATCCTTCCTATGCTGGCTCTCGACTTCTTCGGCAAGCATGCCGTAGATGACGATTAGGTTATAACTGACCATACCGAGGACTTGGCCGTTTTCGATCACGGGGGCGCGGCTGATGCCGAAGCGTTCGAATAAACGGGCGCAGTATTTCACATTCATATTGGGAGAGACGCTAAGCGCGGGTTTGGTCATAATTTCATAAACGTTGACCCGTGATGGCGCGCGGTTTTTGGCGAGCACTTTTTYGGCAATGTCGTTCATTAACACAATGCCGAATTCGTCATGCTCATCGCGTTTATTGACGATAATCGCTTTCACTTCTTGTTCGCGTGCAATGCGGATCGCTTCTTCGACCGTGGTGAGCCCATCAATACACACGGCATGGGCATGCATCACATCTCTTACCGTTTTATGTTGTTTCATAACTCGTCCTTCACCACTTCAGTTAATTCTCGCATTTGGTGGGCTACGCCCACGGCATCTTCCACATCTATTTGCACCGCGATGCCACTGCCGGAGGTAGCATCGAACTCGCCCACGTCATTAATGGTTTCGAGTATGGCGCGCGCAAGGTGCTCTTCCACCAGGAAGATGGCCACGTCCCGCTGCACATCCAGCGTCAGCCCTAAAAAGGTTTTCTTTTTCACCAAACCTTCGCCACGCGCGTTGTTAATGATGGTGGCGCCGGTAGCGCCGGCTTGTCTGGCGGCATCGAGCACCGCATCGGTTTTGGCATCTTCAATAAACGCCATGATTAATTTGAACCGCATAGGCTCTCCTTACGATGAACGCTGTGCGTGCTTTTTCTGTAAATAGGCTGTGATTTGGGCATAGCCCATCACGGTGATCATCGGAAACAAACTGGCAAACGCAATTAAGCCAAACCCATCGAGCATCGGGTTTCTTCCCGGTACGGTAGAGGCTAGCCCCAACCCCAGCGCTGTCACCAAAGGCACGGTGACGGTTGAGGTGGTCACCCCGCCAGAATCATAGGCCAAAGGCACGATAAACGGCGGGGCAAAATAGGTTTGGATCACCACCACCACATAGCCGGTGATGATGTAGTAATGGAGCGGATCGCCCACCACAATGCGATAGCATCCCAAGGCAATTCCCATTGCCACGCCAAGCGCCACCGAGGCCCTCAAGCCGTTCACTCGAATCGCTCCGCCCGAAACCTTAGCGGCTTTGATTGCCACCGCGATTAACGAGGGCTCAGCCACTGTGGTGCTAAAGCCAATCGCCGCGGCAAACAGGTACACCCAATAGTAGGCTTGCCAGTTAATCTCACCGCCGGCTTTGAGCGCTGCGCCAACAAAATCGGGAGCGGTCAGCTGCTCAGCCATCGACGAACCGAGTGGGAATAGCGCCAGCTCCAGCCCCATTAAAAACAGGCTTAAGCCCAAGATCACATAGAAAAAACCGAGAAAGATCCGTTTGGGGTTGTTGAGCGCTTTGCGCAATACAAACAGCTGAAAGCCAAAGATGATCGCGATAATCGGGATCACATCGCGCACGGTGGAGAAAAAGGTGTCGAGAAACAAAGTGAGTGGATTGTTCATGCCACCACCATGCCGTAGGCCATCACGAAGATCATCGGCGATAGCGAGGCAAAGGCAATCAAGCCAAAGCCATCCACCATGGGGTTACGCCCTTTAATCACGGTCGCCAGCCCTACGCCGAGCGCGGTGACTAGCGGCACCGTGATGGTCGAGGTGGTCACCCCACCCGAGTCATAGGCAATGCCGATAATGCTGGGCGGTGCCACCATGGTCATTGCCACCACCAACAAATAGCCGCCAATGATTAAACGGTGGATCGGCCAGCCTTTCATGATCCGCACCACCCCCAGCACAATCGCAAAACCAACCGAAAGCGCCACAGTTAGTCGCAGGCCGTTGGCATAGCTATCTTTGGCCGCCTCTGTGGTGTTTATCATCCCGCCATTGGCCGCCACATCTGCCGCCTCTGCCGCCACCGCGGTGAGTGCGGGTTCGGCAATGGTGGTGCCAAAGCCGAGCAAAAACGCGAACGCAATCAACCAGCCTAAACTGCCTTTATGGGCCAGCGAATGTGCCATGGATTCGCCAATCGGAAATAATCCCATGTCTAAGCCGTATACAAATAGAGTTAGCCCCACCACCACCAGCACCAAGCCAAAGGTAATCGAAATCCAGTTGGGTAGCGGTTGTTGCAGGACAATCACTTGAAAAAAGCCGATCACTAGGATGATGGGTAAGAGATCGCGAAAGCTTCCTAGCAATGATTTGAATAACGCTTGCATGTAGGCGACATGACTCCCTGCGTAGTAAAATGAAAAACACACCTTTTATGTGCCTATTTATGTTAGCACTCCCAATTTGGCGTGCGAGGGGCAGAAGAGAAAACTGCGCGATCAAACCGATTTTGGTTGCGGTACGTAACAGGATACAAAGCAATCACTTGCGCTAAGTCTAAAACCCTCTTAGCGTTATCTATATCACCCATTACTCGACGTTAGGACATCAGGCATGAAACTGTTAATCACTGGCGGCACTGGCCTGATTGGTCAGGCGTTAATTCCTCGCTTGCTGACCGAGCATCAGGTCACTGTGTTATCGCGCTCCAAGCAAAAGGTCACCCAGTGCTTTGGCGATAAAGTCACGCCGTTAGAGCGCCTTGATGATCTCCCCCACCTGAATGATATTGATGCGGTTATCAATCTGGCGGGCGAGCCGATTGCCGATAAACGCTGGAGTGAGCAGCAAAAAGGCATCATCTGCACCAGTCGCTGGGGATTAACGGAAAAGCTGGTCGAGAAAATCCATGCCAGCAGCACGCCACCTCACACCTTTATTAGCGGCTCGGCAGTAGGATATTACGGCGATCAGCAAGATCGCAGCTTTGACGAAACCTTGGTGGTTCATGCCGATGATTTTGCCCAGCATGTGTGTCATCAATGGGAAAAAATTGCCTTGAAAGGCGCCTCGCAACACACACGGGTGTGCTTGCTGCGCACCGGCGTGGTGTTAAGCGCTGAGGGTGGCGCGCTCAAACGGATGATGCTGCCGTATAAACTCGGGCTGGGCGGCCCCATTGGTAAAGGCCAGCAATACATGCCGTGGATTCATATTGATGATATGGTCGGCGCGATTATCCACCTGCTCAACACTCCTGAGCTTAAAGGGCCGTTTAACTGCACAGCGCCAGAGCCGGTCACCAATAAACGTTTTAGTCAGGCGCTTGCCCGTGCTTTAAAACGCCCACACGTGTTCTTTGTCCCTACGCTGGCGATTAAAACCATGATGGGGGAAGCCTCGCACTTGCTACTCGATAGCCAGCGCGCCCTGCCCCATGCGTTGGAGGACGCGGGCTTTAATTTCCAGCACCCCAAGGTGGAAGAAGCGATGCAGTCTTTGTTTAAGTAGCGGCTTTATTTTTCGCACAAGCGATGTTACTCGCCAGATTTTGCTAGACGTTGTACACACAAAAGCGGGTATCAACTTTCTTGATACCCGCTTTGTTATGTGTGAAACGAGGATGCTTATCGCCCCTGTTAACGCCGTTGCGGGTCAATCAGTTTACGCAGCATCGAAGCGACCGTGACAAACACCAGCGCCACCGCCAACACCGGCAACACCGCCCAAAGCTCTGGGTGCAGGCGTACCTCCATTTCAAAGCCCCACTTAAGCAAGCCAACCATCGCCGCTTCTGCGCCCAGCACCGCCATCAGGCCAGACACAAAGGCCATTACGCCGTACTCGCTCCATAAGGTGCGCTGAATACGGGTGCGGCTCGCGCCCAAGGTGCGATAGAGGTTTATCTCCTGCTGACGCTCGCTCAGGCTGATACGCAGCAAGGTGAGCAGCAGTAACAGGCCGCTGATCACCGCCAGCCCCGCCAACACCGAAAGCGACAAGCCAATTTGACGCAAAATCGATTGAATGCGGCTGCTCATGGTGCGCAAATCAAGCAGCGTGACGGTCGGATAATCCCGCGCTAACCGATTGAGCAAAGGCGTTTGTGATTCATCGAGCCTGAAGCTCACCAGCCAGTTAGCCGGTTTGTCGGCGAGCGTCTCGCGGTCGAAAATAAAATAGAAGTTAGGCCGCATATTGCGCCACTCTACTTCACGAATCGAGTTCACTGTGGCGGTAAAGTCTTGGCCGGTCACGCTAAAGGTCAGGCTGTCGCCAATCTCAATCTCCAAGCGCTCGGCAATGTCGGCCTCCACTGATACACCATTCTCGGTTGGCCAGTCTCCGGCAATCACCTCATTGTGTGATGGCAAGGTTTCGCGCCAGGTGAAGTTAAGCTCGCGGCGCAAGGCCTCGTCCGCTTCATCACGCTCGGCTTCATCGGTGGGGATCTGGTAGCGCTCACCGTTTTTGCCCACCAGCCGGCCACGCACTATGGGGTAGGCATCGGAGCGCATCAGGCTGGCGTCATCTAGTTCACCTACATAGTCTTTCTGCTCACTGGGGGCGATATTCACCGCRAACACATTCGGCGCATCGGGTGGCAGCATCCGTCCCCAATCGGCGAGCAAGTCAGTGCGCAGTAGCCAGATAATCGCCAAGAGCATAAAGGAGATCGCGAGCGCCCCTAACTGCACGCTGCTAGCCAGTTTGTTGCGGGTAATTCGGCTTAAAGCGAGCTTGACCGACGGCGCGCGCACCCGTGATTTCACCAACCTAAGCAGCCCTAACCCTGCCAGCGCCAGCAAGACGATCATTACCGCCATCGCCCCCAGCACTGTCCATAGCAAGGTGTTGTCGAACGCCCACAGCGCAAGCGCCCCCACTGGCACCGCGATTAAGATGGCCGCAGTGCCGCGACGTTGACGCCCACGAGCCGCCTGCGATTGCACGGCGGCCAACGCGGGTGCATCCAGCAATTTAAGCAGCGGCACGCCCAAGGCAGGCAGCGCCACCAACAGCGCGACGCCGGGCGCAAGCACCCAAGGCACCCAGCCATAACTGGGTAATGGGGAGGGCAGCACATCGGTCAGCGGCAAGCGCAATAGCACTTCAAGCGTGTAACCCGCCGCTAACCCCACGGCGGTGGCAAGAACGAACAATAAGGTTAACTGCCGTGCCAGCCAGCGTCGCACCCATTGTTGGCTGGCGCCGAGGCTTTTTAGCATCGCCACCAAATCGGCGCGGCTTCTAGCATAGTGCTGACAAGTTAAGGTTAAAGTCGCCGCGGCCATCACAATCACCAGCACCACGGTTAATGATAGGTACTGACGGCTGCGATCCAGCATATCGCCAGTGCGATCAGAGGTGTTTTCATCCACCCAGCGCTCGCCATCTTGCAGTGTATAACTGGCTTTAGCCGCGCTTAGGCTGGGATCGTCACCGGTTAAAAAGTAGCGATAACGCACGCGACTGCCTTCACGTACCACGCCGGCGGCAGGCACATCATCGCGATGCATCATCACCGCGGGCATTTGGCTAAAGGGATTAAACGACAGCTCCGGCTCGGCGGCCAAGGTGCCGCTGACGTTGAGATCAAGGTTACCAATCGAAACGCTGTCGCCGGGTTTCACGCTCAGCAAACTGAACACCCGCTCAGACAGCCATAGCTCACCGGGTTGAATACGTCGGTCACCGCCAATCGCTTGGCCGTTTTGCTCCAGCACCAAGTCGCCACGCAACGGATACAGGCTATCCACCGCTTTCACGCTCACCAGCTGCATCTTTTGCTCGCTGAACGCCATAGTGCCAAAGCGGGTTTGTGCAGATACCGTGGCACCGGCTTGTTTAAACGCCTCAATTTGTTCGGTGTTAAGCGCCTGACGAGTACGCAGCACGGTATCGGCGGCAATCAGGTTGCGCCCTTGCTGGGTGAGCACGTTTTCGATGCGATCGGCCAATGCCGACAGCGCAAACACACAGGTGATGATCAGTGCCAGCGCCACCGCCACTGGCCAAATTTGCCCGTGCAACAGTTCGCGCCACGCCCAGCGATTGAGTAGTCCGTTTTTACTCGCCATTCACTCGCTCCTGTAGTTTGCCGCTGTCCATCATCAAGGTACGCTGACAACGCTTAGCTAGCGCCGGATCGTGGGTGACCAACACCAAGGTGGTGCCATGCTTTTCGTTCAACTCAAACAATAAATCGATAATGGTCGCCGCGGTTTTTTGGTCGAGGTTGCCGGTCGGCTCATCGGCAAATAACACGTGCGGGCGGATAATAAAGGCGCGCGCCAGAGCCACCCGTTGCTGCTCCCCGCCAGAGAGCTGTGAAGGTAAGTGTGTTTCCCGTCCTTGTAACCCTACCGAGGCCAGCAGTTGCTTGGCGCGGGTTTCACCTTCTTCCTCACCGCGAATGGTTAGCGGCAGCATCACGTTCTCAAGCGCGTTCAGTGAGGGCACCAGTAAAAAACTTTGGAACACAAACCCCACTGATTCGGCCCGCAGCGCCGCGCGCGCATCTTCATCCAAGGTGGAAAGCTTGTGGCCAAGCAGATCGACCTCGCCTTCACTGGGCGTATCTAATCCGGCAAGCAAGGTCATCAAGGTGGATTTTCCTGCGCCGGACACGCCCATTAATGCAATCGACTCGCCTGCCTCGATTTGTAGCGAGACATCCTGCAGAATGGTAAGCGGCTGTTCGCGTGTCACGACATGTTTTGCAATTTTTTCGGCTCGAATAACAGGAGAGGCCATGTTACGCATCCTTACTTTGTTGTGTTTTTTGTGGGTGAGCAGTGCCAGTGCACAAACGCTCCTTGTCCTTGGTGACAGCTTAAGCGCTGGCTACCAAATGGCGGCTGAACAAGCCTGGCCTGCTAAGCTACCGCGCGCGCTCGAAGAACATAATGTCGAGGTTGAGGTGATTAACGCCAGTATTTCTGGCGACACCACCGCCAATGGCCTGCAGCGTCTGCCGCAATTATTAGAACGCCACCAACCCGAATGGGTGCTGATTGAACTCGGCGGCAACGATGGCCTACGCGGTTGGCCATTTAATCGTATACGAGACAACCTTAAGCAATTGATCACCCAAACTCGCGCGGCCGATGCCACGCCTTTGTTGGTGCAAATTCAAATCCCGCCTAATTACGGTCAGCGCTATGCACAAGGGTTTGCTGATATTTATCCTACACTGGCAGCGCAAACACAAACCCCATTACTGCCCTTTTTTATGGAGACTGTGATCCAAAAGCCTGAATGGATGCGTGATGATGGCATTCACCCGATGCCCGCCGCACAAGCTTGGATTGCCGATTTTATGGCAGAAAAACTCGCGCCTTACTTGTCTGACGCAACTCAATCATGAACGGGGATCTTATGGACACTGCCTCAACGCTTAATAACGCCATTTTAATCACTGGCTGCTCCACCGGCATCGGCTATGCCTGCGCCAAAGCCTTGCATGAGCAAGGGCACACGGTGATAGCCAGTTGCCGAAAGCCAGACGATGTCAGCCGGTTACAGCGAGAAGGCTTAACCTGTATTCAATTGGATGTGTCAGACACGGCCAGCATCAACCAAGCAGTCGAGGCGGTTGAGCAAATGACGGGTGGCAAGCTTTTTGCGCTGTTTAATAACGGTGCTTATGGCCAACCCGGCGCGCTGGAAGATTTGCCCACCGATGCCTTACGCGCTCAGTTTGAGACCAACGTGTTTGGCTGGCACCATTTAACCCAAGCCTTATTGCCGATGCTGCTTAATTACGGCGAAGGACGCATTGTGCAAAACAGCTCGGTGCTGGGTATCGTGGCATTGAAATATCGCGGCGCCTATAACGCCAGCAAGTTTGCCCTCGAAGGCTGGACCGATACTTTGCGTTTAGAGCTGAGCGACACACCGATTAAGGTGAGCTTGATTGAGCCTGGCCCAATTGAAACGGCATTTCGTGCCAATGCGCTCAGCGCCTTTAAACACTGGGTCGACCCCAATAAAAGCCGTCATCAGCAGGCCTACCAAGCCCAACTTGACCGCCTCGCGGCGGACGAAGGCGGCAACAAATATACCCTGCCTGCCGACGCGCTTGTCGCGCCGCTGACACATGCCTTGTTCTCGCCTCGCCCCAAAGTGCGTTATCGCGTGACCCAACCGACGGTTTGGATGGCAATCCTCAAACGGCTCCTTCCCAGTCGTTGGCTCGATCGGGTATTGCTCAAAGGCGGTTGATGCAACAGCGAAAAAACCACCACAAAAGCGTGGCTGCTGTCGCATTTGTCATACTTTTGTCATAGACGAGCGCTAATCTGGTAGTCACTGGTGGACAACGTCCGTTAGGACACTGTCCATCGACAACGCAACATCCTCGATAACAATCATAAAGGAGCCGGCTGATGACCTTGCATCAATTGAACTGGCTCTGCTTGAGCGTCGCTTTGTGCGTGGTGCTCGTGTTGTAACTCGCACTTGCTTTGTAATGACTTCGCTTGCAGACCGACGAAATAGGCCACCTTCGGGTGGCTTTTTCGTAGCTGTTACGTCTCGCCCCTTTTCACCTTTCGGTTCGATCCGCCATCACACGCCCAAATACAGGCCCAGTTGCTTGAATTTCTGCACGTTTGCCCCCACCCTTAAGGAAAATCCACTTGGTCAGGATCCATGATGAACGCAAACTATATTGTCGAATTAACCGAGCATAATTTTCAGCAAATTCTCGAGTCATCGTCTCGCACGCCCGTATTGGTGTACTTTTGGGCGAACATGATGCCCGAAAGCGTGGAGCTAAAACCCACCGTCGAACAACTTGCTCACGACAGTCATGGCACCTTTACCCTTGCAACCATCGATTGCGAAGCGCAACAAATGATTGCCGCGCAATTTGGCGTCCGTGCGCTGCCAACTCTGGCGCTGTTTAAAGACGGTCAGCCGGTAGACGGTTTAGCTGGCCCACAAAACTACGACACAGTGCGCGAAATGCTTGATAAGCACCTTCCTAGTCAAGAAGATCAAGCGTTCGAGCAAGCGCGTCAGCTCATGGCAGAAGGCAACTATACCGATGCCTTGGTCATTTTAAAGCCACTGGAAACCAGTCACGGCGATAAAGGCGAGTATAAACTGGCGATGGCGGAATGCTTGGTCGAGACCCATCAGTTTGATGCGGCGCAAGCGCTGCTCGACACCGTGCTGATGCAAGATCAAGATGCCACCTACAAAAGCTTGGTGGCAAAAATTGAGCTGCATAACCAAGCGATTGATGCCCCTGAAATCCGCCGTCTGCAGGCCCAACTCGAAGAAAGCCCAGACGACGCCAACGTCGCCTATGAGTTGGCGGTGCAATATAATCAAATTAATCGCAGTGAAGAGGCGCTGGAGTTACTGATGAACATTCTTCGCCGCGACATGAATCATGGCGAGGGTGAAGCCAAGAAAACCCTGATGGATATTCTTACCGCACTCGGCCAAGGCAATGAAGTCGCGTCGCGTTATCGTCGTCAGCTCTATTCGCTGCTTTACTAAAGGTTAGTTTGTCGCGGGTGGTTCAGCCCCTGACGCGCAACAACTTGAGGAGCTGGTGTCCAACTCGCCTAGCTCACTGTCACCGCGCAGTGCTTCGATAATCGGGCACTGCGCGTCACCATCTCCCGGACAGGCCTGCGTTAGAGCGTGCAGTGTGGTTTTCATTGCCGCCAGTTCTGCCATTTTCTCATCAATCTCTACCAATTTTGTCTCGGCGCGCGCTTTGACATCGGCACTGCGCAACGACGGATCGCGCGATAACGCTAACAAATCCGCACTTTCTTCCAAGGTAAACCCCACTAATCGCGCACGGCGGATCATTTGCAGCTCATTGATATGCTGCTCGCGATAATCGCGATAGCCGTTTTCCGCTCGATGCGGCGGCGTGATCAGCCCTTTCTGCTCGTAAAAGCGAATGGTTTTGCTGGTGAGGCCAGTTTTCTCTGCCACTTGCTGAATCTTCATTTTTCTCGCTTGACCTTCCAGTAGCTATAAGGTTTACAGTTTAGCCTAACTGACGTTGCGACAAACGCCAACATCGAATCATGTCAGGCGATAAGGAGAGGCAATGACCACCACCGACACTCACATCACCGATTACACACTGCCGCTGAGCGGCTTAAGCTGCCAAGGCTGTGTGAAAAAAGCGACAAAAGCGCTTGAGGGTATCGACGGGATTCGCATTGAGAACATTGATACCCAGTCAGTGTCGTTAGAAGCCCTGGGTGAGAGCACTGAGTACCCACTACGCCAAGCAGTTAACGCGATTGAAGCGCTCGGCTATCAGGTCGGTGAGCATTATCACTTGGTCTTAAGCGGGCTAAACTGCGGCCGCTGTGTGGCCAAAGTCGAAGCAGCGCTGAACGAGCAGCCCACGGTGTTTTCTCATTCGGTCAGTAAAACTCATGCAGATATTCACACCAGCTTGAGCTTGGCGTCCATCATCCAAACCATTGAGAACCTTGGCTATCAAGTCGGTTATCAGCATCAATTGGCATTATCGGGGTTAAGCTGCGGGCACTGCGTGGCGAAAGTAGAGCGTGCGCTCGATGAAAACGATGCGGTTTTTGACTACCAAGTCAGCAAAGACGCGGCGACCGTACGCACGACACTTAGCGCCGAGACGCTGATTGAAGCGATCACATCTTTAGGCTTTGAGGCCACACTCATCGACCCCAGCCAAGAAACGCCCTCATCAACCGAGCCGCATCAACCGCAAACCGAGACCACTGAGGTTGACCAACAGGCCGAAAGGCCGCCACGCACTGAAACCTCATCCAGCCATTCACGTATGCAGTTTGTGTTATCTGGCATGACATGCGCAAGCTGTGTCAAAAGTGTTGAAACTGCCATCAGCAGTGTGGATGGCGTGGCCAATGTAAGTGTGAATCTGGCCGAGCGCAGTGCGATTGTAAAAGGTGATGCCGCACCTGACGCCATCGTTGAGGCCGTGGAAAACGCCGGCTATGGCGCTGAAAAAGTCGAGGATGACAATGATCGTCGCGAGCGCCAGCAGCACCAACAAGCCGCGGAATTGAAAAAATTTAAACGCAGCACGATCGCTGGCTTGGGCCTGGGTGGCCCGATTATGGCTTGGGGAATATTGGGTGGCAGTATGACCATTCAATCCAGCCAAGATCAGTGGGCGTGGGGCTCGGTGGCCATCCTTACCCTCTTGCTGCTCGCCACCGGGGGGCGTCATTTCTTCGCCAATGCCTGGCAAGCGCTGAAGCACAAACGTGCCACCATGGATTCTTTAGTGGCGCTCGGGACAGGCGCAGCATGGCTGTATTCTACCGCGGTGGTGCTCGCACCTGCCTTGTTCCCCGAGCAGGCGCGTCATGTGTACTTTGAAGCCTCAGCGATGATCATTGGTTTAATCAGCTTAGGCCACGCGATTGAGGCGCGTGCGCGTGCCAATACCTCCAAAGCGCTAGACCAGCTACTTGATTTGCAGCCGCCCACGGCGCTAGTTATCGAGAACGGCCAGGAGACTGAGCGTCCGCTTGATGAAGTCAAACAAGGGATGATGCTTAGGGTAAAACCGGGGGCGAAAGTGCCGGTAGATGGTGAAGTGGTTGATGGTAGCAGCTATATTGATGAGTCGATGCTCACAGGTGAACCCGTGCCGGTCAGCAAACAACAGGGAGACACGCTGCACGCGGGGACAGTCAACCAAAAAGGGAGCCTGACGTTTAAAGCCACTGGTGTGGGCAGCGATACCATGCTGGCGCGTATTATCGATTTGGTGCGCGAGGCACAGAGCAGTAAGCCCGAGCTGGCCAAGCTTGCCGATCGCATTTCCGCGGTGTTTGTACCCATCGTGGTCGCTATTGCATTGGTTACAGCGGCTATCTGGTATGTTGTCGGCCCCGAGCCGTCGGTCAGCTACATGCTAGTCACCGCCACCACGGTGCTAATCATCGCGTGTCCATGTGCGCTTGGCCTCGCCACGCCTTTATCGGTCACCGCGGCGGTCGGTCGCGCTGCCGAAGTCGGGGTATTAATTCGTGATGCGGATGCGCTACAAACCGCGGCCAAGCTCCATACCCTAGTGTTTGATAAAACCGGGACATTGACACGCGGCCAGCCGGAAGTGACCCATGTAAAAGCGATTAACGGCGACCAAGCGCGTTTGATGGCGATCGCCGCCTCGCTGGAGCAACACTCCGAGCATCCGCTGGCGCAGGCCATTGTTAATTATGCCAAGGCACAGGATCTCTCACTGCCAACGTCAAACGACTTTAACAGCGAGTCTGGCAAAGGGATCCAGGCGCAAATTGATGGTACGCGTTACTTCATTGGCAACCAAGCCTGGATGGACGCACAAGGGATCGAGACTGCCTCCTATCAAAGTGACATCGATGCCATGACTCAGCGTGGCGAGACTGCCATCTATCTTGCCAATGCAGACAGTGTGCAAGCGCTGATTGGCGTTAGTGATCCTATTCGTGACGATGCCATTGACGCTGTTGCCAACCTGCAATCGCAAGGGCTCGAAGTGATCATGCTCTCTGGTGACCATCCTGATACGGCTAATGCCATTGGTCGTCAGCTAGGGATTGATCATGTGATTGCTGGGGTGCTACCCGATGGTAAATCGGAACAAATTCAACAGCTGCAACAGCAAGGCAAGCGTGTGGCGATGGTCGGTGACGGCATTAATGACGCCCCGGCACTCGCACAAGCCGATGTGGGTGTCGCTATGGGCAGTGGTAGTGACATTGCCATAGAAAGTGCGCAAATCACTCTAATGCACCAGCACCTGGGGGCATTGGCTAACGCGATTGCTTTGTCTCAAGCCGCCGTGCGCAATATGAAGCAGAACCTCTTTGGTGCCTTTATTTATAACACCTTAGGGATCCCAGTCGCGGCCGGCATCCTTTATCCATTCACTGGCATGTTGCTCAGCCCAGTAATCGCAGGGGGCGCGATGGCGCTATCTTCGATTACGGTTGTCACCAACGCCAATCGACTACGTTTTTTCAAAATAAAATCAAACAATAAGTAACAAGGAGCGAGAATGAAGCGTTTGCAACTACTGGTAGCAACCGTAGGCCTGATGAGTGCCTCCGCGATGGCCGCGAGCGGTGTAGTGTATAAATCGCCCAGCTGTGGCTGTTGCGACGATTGGGTTGAGCATATATAACGAAAAAACCCCAGCCAAAAGGCTGGGGTTTTACGTTGGTCGGTGAAGAGGGATTTGATGGGGCGGCCTTCCGCGGGACCGGCTCCCGGCCCCCGACCAAATACGCTCTCCACTACCTGGATAATGGTCGGTGAAGAGGGATTTGATGCGACCGGGCTTCCGGACCCCGACCCTCTGCAAGCATAACTCCGATGCTCCATTTTGAAATGAAAAAACCCCAGCCAAAAGGCTGGGGTTTTGTTTTGGTCGGTGAAGAGGGATTCGAACCCCCGACCCTCTGGTCCCAAACCAGATGCGCTACCAAACTGCGCTATTCACCGATAATGCTTTTTATCGTCAACCAAGTAACCTTCGATCACTCAGTTTTAAAATAATGGTCGGTGAAGAGGGATTCGAACCCCCGACCCTCTGGTCCCAAACCAGATGCGCTACCAAACTGCGCTATTCACCGACAATGTTCTTTACATCAGCCAAGTAATCCTAGATTACCGAGCTTAAAAATAGTGGTCGGTGAAGAAGGATTCGATTGGACCGGCTTCCGGCCTCCGACCCTCTGGTCCCAAACCAGATGCGCTACCAAACTGCGCTATTCACCGACATCTCTGACAAGTTTTACGAATAGGCATCAAACTTGTCAAGCAGCTTAGTATGCGCTTAAGTGCATCCTCGCTGCTGAGGTCGCCTATCATACTCAAGCACAGCGAAACCTCAAGCCCTCGCCGTGTATTTTTTCACTTAAACGCATTAAACGGTGAAACTCGCATCAGTTGCGCGCAGTTTGTGATCGGATCGTTGTTAACAAATGTTGATAATTTGTTCGCCGTTTCTCTTGCTCCTGATCAGTATTCAACCCGCTTCCTATTGGCATCCTGACCCTACATTAACGGACGCGAGGGTACAGACTATGGACTTTTGGCTTGATCTACTTTTCGGCAACGCCGTGGGCTTGTCATCCATGATTGTCATCATCTGTACATTTGGCCTGATCAGCTTTTTCGGCGGCTATTTTGTCTACAAAGTGATGACTTCCAAACCTCAATAACCTGTTTTATTGCCTACCTATCTTTAAGCAAACTTGCTTAACCTGGAGTTGCATGGTTGGTCACAGAGTGTGGCTCTAGGTTTCTTTTTTTATTTTCGTTTATACTGTCCCTAAATGACTCCACGACGCACATGGCACTGTAGTGATGAGTGATAAAAATGAATTTGAGCTGTTTCGAGAAATGATGTCAGACGTGGCACCCATCAAGCAGGACACGGTTGAGGATCAAACAGGATCGCATCAGCCCACTGAGGCCCAGCTTGCACGCCAACAAGCGGCGCAGAAGCTGGCAAACAGCGATCCTGAATACCTGTCACTCGAGTACGCCCAGATGGTCAAGCCCGACGAGGTGATGGCCTACAAGCGCGATGGCGTACAGGATGGCGTGTTTCGTAAACTACGACTAGGCAAATATGACGTCAACGCCAGGCTCGACCTGCATAAGATGTCATTGGAAAAAGCCCGAGATGAAATTTTACGTTTTTTAAAACAATGCCAGCGTATGGATGTGCGCACCGTGATCATTGTGCATGGAAAAGGCGAGCGTAGTAACCCACAGGCAATGATGAAAAGCTATGTCTGTCAGTGGCTACAACAAATTTCAGATGTGCTCTGCTACCACTCGGCACTGCGTCATCAAGGCGGTACCGGCGCGTTATACGTGATGATCAAAAAAAGCCAAGAGAAAAAACTAGAAACCCGCGAGCGCCACTTAAGTCACCGCCCCTAAATGCAAAAAGACTGGCGGGCTGCCAGTCTTTTTATTAACGCGTCTGTTTGTTGCCTCTAGCTGCGCCTCACTATTGCAGCGTCACCACCACACGTACCGCCAGCGCAATCAATACCACGCCTGAAAGCTTATCCACCCACGCGCCGTGGTGACGTAGCTTGTCGACAATGGCAGGGCTGGATAACAAAAAGGCGATCAAGGTGTACCAAAGCCCATCAATCAATAATGGTGTCAACACAATCACACTGCGGCTAAATAAATCCGTGCCCACTGCAACAAACTGACTAAACAAGGCAATAAAAAATAGTGCCAGCTTTGGGTTGAGCATCGAGATCATCGCCCCATCGCGTGCCGCCTCGCCTAAACTGGCGGGTTGTCCCGCTTCTAGTTTGGCTGCAACCCCACCCTTACTCAGCAATGATTTCACCCCTAGCCAAGCGAGGTAGCCAGCGCCGGCATAGGCAATGACGGTAAAAAGCAACGGGGATTGTTTAAAGATAACCGCCAACCCTAACATGGTAATGAGCGCGTAGAGGCCTACCCCCAATGCATGCGCCCATGAAGCGACAATGCCATGTAAGCGACTATTGGCAAGGCTATGCTTTGCCATTACCACCAAGCTCGGCCCGGGCGACATCGCCCCAAGCATGCAAACCAAGGCGAGCGACGCCCAAATGGTAAGAGTCATCTGTGTATCCTTCTTATTTATTCGCCAATCGCGGCATAGTGCCCCGCAGTCAAAGACAGCAAATCGTCCGGTGAGAGTTCGATTTCCAGTCCACGCCGCCCGGCACTGACACAAATGGTCTCAAACTGCTGCGCGGAGCTGTCGACAAACGTCGGTAGCCGCTTTTTCTGACCAAGCGGGCTGATCCCTCCGACCAGGTAGCCTGTTGTGCGCTGGGCCACTTGCGGATCGGCCATGGTTGCTTTCTTGCCACCCGCGGCTTTGGCAGCGGCTTTTAGGTTGAGGCTGCCTTTGACGGGGACAACCGCCACCGCTAGCTGCTTGCTGTCACCATTAATACAAAACAATAGTGTTTTGAATACCCTAGCCGGGTCTTGCCCTAACGCTTGGACAGCTTCTTCACCAAAATTAAGGTTATTCGGATCGTGCTGATACTGGTGAACCTCAAACGCAATGCTTTGTTTTTCTGCTAATTTGATTGCAGGCGTCATCGTTTTTGCCACTTGTTTGTAAACCGGTAACTAATGATTACATAAAAAAAGCGGCACCGCATCGGTACCGCTTTTTGTTCTGACAATCTTACAGCCATTTATTTGTAAACGATCTCGCCTTGTGGCGCATAGTCATTAACATCGATTGGGCTGTTGGCTTCCAGATAGTCTTTCAATACTTCTGCATCAACAAAACCTGTGTTGACGTTACCAGGGTGATTAGTCAGTTTTGGATAGCCGTCGCCGCCTGCAGCGTTAAAGCTTGGCACGGTGAAGCGATAGGTTTTATCCATATCAATGGGCTCACCGCCAATCTTCACGTCATGGACTTTACCGTCTTCAACGACCATCGACAGACCCGCAAATTGCGCGTAAGCACCCGAATCAACTGGCTTGGTTCCCACCACATTGAGGTAATCCATCACTTCTTTACCGCTCATGTCGGTATAGGTGACCATATTGCCAAATGGCTGCACTTTGAGCACGTCTTTATAGGTGATGTCACCGGCAATGATAGAGTCACGCACACCGCCTGAGTTCATGACCGCAAAGTCTGCTTTGGCGCGTTCCATATGAGCGGTGGCAATCAGACGACCTAGGTTAGTCTGCTGGAAGCGCACAATGTTGCGATCGCCCACTAACTTGCCGTTGCTCTCGGCAATTTTCACGCTCAGCTTTTCTTGCCCTTTGTCTTGGTAAGGCYTCAAGAAGTCATACAGCGCTTGGTCTTTTTCAATTTCATCTTGAATAAAGACGCGTTTTTTCTCACCATCAACCTTAATTTTCTTCTTCAGGTTCACCGGGATCAGGTCATAGCTAACCAGGCTCAGGTCGCCGTTTTGGAATTCAAATTCCGCTTTACCGACATACTTACCCCATTCGTGAGCTTGCATAATCCACGCGCCATTTTGTTGGTCTGGCGTACATGCATCCCCAGGCTCGAAGCTCTTGTTATACATGTTCGGGCCTTCCATACACACAGGCTCTTGTGAGTGGCCGCCGATGATAAGGTCGAGGTCACCGTCATCCATGTAACGTGCTAGCGCCACATCGCCTGGGGCATTCACGCCGCTCTTACCGTCGGCGTAGTGACCCATATGGGTCGCGGCGATAATGATGTCAGGCTTCTCGGTTTCTTTCAGCTTGGCGATCACTTTTTTCGCTTCGGCTTTCGGGTCGCGGAAGTCGAGCGATCCAATGTATTCTGGGTTACCGATTTTGGCCGTGTCTTCGGTGGTCAGACCCACAACCGCAATTTTCAACCCATTGCGCTCAAACATCTCGTAAGCCTGATACTTACGCTCACCGGTTTCTTTGTCGTAAATGTTGGCAGAAAGCATCGGGAAGTCAGCCCACTGCATTTGCTGCTCAAGCACGCTGAGCGGGTTATCGAACTCATGGTTACCAATGGCCATTGCATCGTAACCAATTTGAGTCATCCCTTTAAAATCAGGCTCGGCTTGCAGCAAATCTGACTCTGGTACGCCCGTGTTGATGTCGCCGCCCGACAGGAGCAGTACTTCGCTGCCTTCCGCTTTGGCTTCTGCGCGCAGATCATCAATCAAGGTTTTACGTGCTGCCATGCCGTATTCGCCATAGCGGTTGTGCCAGAAACGACCGTGGTGATCGTTGGTATGAAGAATGGTGAGTTTATAAGTAGTATCTGGCGCCCAACCTTGCTCTTGTGTCTCTGAACCAGAGTTGGCACAGCCTGCCAATGAGGCAATTAATGCAGCGCTGACCGCTGCCTTCAAACAAAGACGTTCCTTCATGATCATAGACCTTTTTAGCGATGGATAAACCACCATCGACATCATTGTCGGTGGTTATAAAACGCTATCTAGTCTAAAAGAATTGATGCTATGGTGCTGAGTGATTTCATATTTTTGTTGCTGCGATCACCTTACAACGCTTAGGCAAGGCGACTTTGGTGATCGAGACAAAATTTATAGAGTCTGAACTCTAGACAGATCAAAAACGGCGCAGCCTTTGCTTACCTATCTAGACAAGAAAAGACAGCGCCGTGATGTGTCAACCATGACGATTAAGCGCGACGCGCTTGCCACCATCGGCGGCTAATCACCGCAATCAATGCCGACGCGGCGAGGAAGAAACAATAGTAAGAGTGGCTAACAATCACCAACGGCGACAAGCCAAAGCTGGCACCGAGGAGCAGGATTTGTGCGCCATAAGGGATCAGGCCTTGTACCACACAGGAAAAGATATCCAACAAGCTGGCACTGCGTTTGGCCGGCACCGCGTGCTCACTGGCAATGTTTTTCGCCACTTGCCCAGAGACCACAATCGCGACCGTGTTATTGGCGGTACACAAGTTAGAAAAAGACACTAACAAGGCGATACCAAATTCACTCGCGCGGGAGTGATGCGAGCCACGGTTTTTTTCAAACCGAGCGATCACCCGATTCACCGCCTGGGTCAAAAAGCTCAGCCCACCTTGGCAACGCATCAGCTCGGCGATCCCGCCAATCATCAGCGACAAGACAAAGATTTCTTGCATGCTGGCAAAACCTGCTTTGACCTCTTGGCTGAAGGTCAGCAACGTGAAGTCAGGGGTGCTCATTAACCCCACACACAGCGCCAAGGCAATCCCAGCGGTGAGCACCACAAACACGTTTAATCCCGCCAGCGCCAATACAATGATCGACAAATAGGGTAAGACCGCCAGATAGTTAATGCTCTCTGGTGCGTCGACGGGTGCGCTTTGGTTGTTAAATACAAACAGAATAATCGCGGCGATTGCGGCGGGAATGGCTATCCCCACGTTCTCTTTGAACTTGTCACGCATGCTACAGCCTTGTGAGCGCGTCGCAGCGATGGTGGTGTCAGAGATAAAAGAAAGGTTATCACCAAACATCGCCCCGCTTAGCAGCACACCGGCCATCACCGCCGATGCCTGACCCGTGGCTGTCGCCATATTCAATGCAAAAGGCGCTAATGCGGCGATAGTGCCCATTGAGGTGCCCATTGCCGTTGAGATAAACGCCGCAATCACAAATAGTCCGGGTAAGATCAAGCTTTCTGGGATCAGGGTCAGTCCCAGATTGACCGTGGCCTCTACCCCACCCGTGGCATCGGCGACCGCGGAAAAAGCTCCGGCGAGCAAATAAATCAAGCACATCGCAATAATGTCGCCGTGTCCCATACCACGAATAAATTGTTCAATAGCGGTGTTCAGGCGCTCACGGCTCAAGCCAATGGCCAGGATCACTGCAGGCAGAATAGCGACGTGCGCAGGAAGCTGATAAAACGCGTAGTCCGCACCTTCTAGAGTAAAATACACCCCCGCTCCGATAAAAAGGGTTAAAAATAAAAGTAGCGGGAGGAGTGCGAGCGCCGAGGGCCGCGGTGCGGTGTTTGCTGATGTTGTCATGGCAGTTTTTGTCATACCTCTTTTAAAACTGTGATCAAGATTACAGACCTCTAGCCGTCCAGTCAACAAATGGACGTCTAAACATCTAAATATCTTGATTGCTCGTACTCGATGCTAGACAACGCCTCGCATCAAAAAGGTATTTTAGGCAAACGATACGGTATAAAAACGAAATGATAGCGCGAGAAAATTGAAGGTAGAAATGAGACCGGGACGACGTCGTTTATAGATAAAAAGCCCCCCATCAGGAAAGGATAACCAGGGAGACGGTAATTTACCGTTGATAGGGAGACGGTAATTTACCGTTGATAAAGTGATTTTAATGTTCGTAAGACTCATGCACGTCTGGTTATCGACCGGTTCGGCGATCATGGGCAATGCTAAACCCCTCCCAAATAACGCTTCACATTGATGAGTGTGGACGCGTCGTTTGTCTATCTGGGGGCATGCCCAAACGAAGACACGAAACAAGGTGTGAACTCTAAAAATGTCTAACCCATTCAACATAAAAAGCAAATTACTGGACAATAAGTCAAAGTGTGCTAAAAGCTTTATCTATTTTTCCACGTCACAGGAGTTAAAATGAAAGGGGTAATAAAGAGCTTTGACAACACAAAGCGCGAAGGTCTCATCACCGGTGAAGACGGAGTTGAATATAATCTAACAATGGACGAGTGGAAATCTGGCACGCTACCAGAGACTGGTATGAATGTAGATTTTGCACTATCCAATGGAAAGGCTACCGCTGTATTCGGTGAAGCAGTATCCTCGACCAGCTCAAAGAAAATACCAGCAGCCTTGTTGGCTTTCTTCTTTGGGGCATTTGGCGTACATAAATTCTATCTTGGCTATACCAAAGAAGGCYTAATCATGTTGTTAGCCTTCCTGTTTGGTTTTATCTTGCTGGGTATCCCTAGCATAATTATCGGGATTATTGCTTTTGTTGAATTCATCATTTACCTGATCAAAACAGATAAAGAGTTTGAAGCGACCTATGTAAATGCCCACAAAGGCTGGTTTTAACAGTACTCTCTGACTAAGCGTTACCTACTTTTGCAAAACCATGTTTACTAATGATCAAAAAAAGCTGCCATTTCGGCAGCTTTCTTATCGGTATCGATCGACCGCTAATTAGCGGATATCAATCTCTTCAAAGTTTTTAATCACATCATCCAGCGCTTTCATTTGTGCCAGGAAAGGCTCAAGCTTGTCCAGTGGTAGCGCTGACGGCCCGTCACAACGGGCATTGTCTGGGTCTGGGTGCGCTTCGATAAACAAACCGGCAATTTTGGTGCCTAAACCTGCACGGGCCAAATCAACCGTTTGCTGACGACGTCCACCAGAGGCGGCACCTTGTGGATCACGGCATTGCAACGCGTGGGTGACATCAAAAATAATCGGGCTGCCGTTTGAGGCCTTTTTCATCACATCAAAGCCGAGCATATCCACCACCAAGTTATCATAGCCATGGCAGCTACCACGTTCACACAAGATCACTTTCTCGTTGCCACACTCGGCAAATTTGTCGACGATGTTACCCACTTGTCCAGGGCTCATAAACTGAGGTTTTTTAACGTTAATAACCGCATCGGTTTTTGCCATGGCTTCAACCAAATCGGTTTGGCGCGCTAAGAAGGCAGGCAATTGAATCACATCCGCCACTTCCGCCACCGGTGCCGCTTGATATTGCTCGTGGATGTCAGTAATCACTTTGACGCCGAAGGTGCTTTTTAGCTCTTCAAAGATTTTGAGCCCCTCTTCCATGCCCGGGCCACGGTAAGAATGCACTGATGAGCGGTTCGCTTTGTCGAATGAAGCTTTGAAAACATAGGGAATGCCAAGCTTGTCGGTCACCTTGACGTAATGCTCACAAATTTGCATGGCCAAATCGCGTGATTCCAGCACGTTCATGCCAGCAAACAAGGTAAACGGGCGATCGTTGGCAACAGGAGTGTCACCAATGTGGACGGTTTTTTGCGTCATACAGGTATCCTTAGTCATGCGTGATCACGCATCAATGTAACGTCGGTTGCTCTTCGTTAAGCGCTTTTACTTGCATTTTTAGCAGCTCTGCTGCCGGGTCATCCGGGCATTGCTCAATAAAATACTCGTAATCAGTCGCCGCCACACGATCGCAATCCAGTTGTTGGAAAATATAGCCGCGGTCGCGAATCTCGTAAGGATCATCAGGGCTAAAGGTTAGCGCCAGTTCACTACAACGCAGCGCCATGGCGTATTTTTCTTCCCGTAATAGCGCACTTTTCGCCACAGTAAGCCAACGACCGATAATGGTGGGGTTGTCACTTGGCTGCAAGTGCGACGCTTCAAGCTCGGCAAGTGGGCCTTGGCTTCCTTTGAGCCAGCCACGCAAAATGCGCTCGTTAACCCGTTCGCCGTTAAACGGGTTGATGAAAACGGGGGCGTCCTCTAACTCATCAATACGCAGCACCAGCTGGCTGGGGAACGCCATTGGCTTAACCGGCAGCGACAAGCGCTCGCACAGGTATAAGAAGACAGCGCCCAATGAAGCTGGGATCCCAGTTTTACGCTCTAACACCTTATTAATAAAGACATTATCCGATGAAAAGTACTGCTCGATGTCGCCTTTAAATTGCCACTGGTGATAAAAAAGACGACACAGGCCATCCAGTCGTAATGCCATATCGGGCTCGGCACCAAGCTGGTGCTCGGCTTCGTCGGCAAGGCGATCCAGCGACGCTTTAATCTGATGCACATCGACTGACGAGTCGATGGCATGGTTCAGAGTCGCCGCCCCTTCTGCCAGTGTGAGCGTGTCTAATTGTTGATCGGTTAATGGCATCATGTTTATCCCATTACGTGAGGAACTTTGAGTAGTGCAAGGTTCGCCGCGGCATAGGCCCACCCCAATGCGCCTAGAAAGGCCACAGTGCGGAACAGTTTGCCTCGGCTGTAGTGCAAGGCGACAAAGCCCAAGGCAATGTAAGCTAAGACACAGGTCAGCTTTTCTGTCAGCCACGCGCCGGATTCGGTGAAGGGAATAAACCCGGTCACAAAAATCAGCGCCACACCGGTGCTTAGTAATAGGGTATCGACCACATGCGGGGTGACCTTGACCCATTTTTTATTCATCATCTCACTGCCACGCATCACCCAGACAAATCGAATAACGAATAACGAAAGGCTTAACACCACGGTAAGTAAGTGGGTGTGCTTAAGGGCCATGTAGATCATAACGATTCCTGCTTCCTATCAGTGTCAGTTAAAGTCGCTGTGCCAAGGTGATTCTATCGAGCCCAGCGTAATCTTGTTGGGTTTTGGCATCGGGCCAGCCGGCGTCTTTCCATGCCGCCCGGACCGCTTCGCCTTGGTTATAACCATGCTCGACCATCAACCAGCCCCCGTCGACCAGATACTTGGCCGCGGTTTGGCCGATGTGACGAATCGCGGCTAAGCCACTTTCTTCAGCGACCAAAGCACTGGCGGGTTCAAAGCGGACATCGCCTTGCTGAAGGTGTGGATCATCGCCGTCAATATACGGTGGGTTACTCACAATCACCTCAAACCGATTCATATCACTGAGTGCGCTGAACCAGTCGCTTTGAATAAAGTGGGCGTTTGAGAGGTGGTTGTCGTGCGCATTTCGGCTTGCCAAGGCAACCGCTTCAGGCATCAGATCAACGCCCACAACGGTGACATCAGGCCGCTCGCTGGCAATGGCTAAAGCCACAGCCCCCGTTCCGGTGCCTAAATCCAGCACACGGCAAGGCGTGGCAGGCAACACGGCCAGCGCTTGTTCCACCAGCAGCTCGGTTTCAGGGCGCGGGATTAAAGTGGTCGGTGACACATTGAGTCGTAGCGTCCAAAAATCGCGGTAACCCAAAATATACGCCACGGGCTCGCCTTGTAGACGACGAGCAAACAACTGACGAAATTGTGCCAATTGTGCGGCGGTGAGTTTGCGCTCTGGCCAAGTGTAAAGATAACTGCTTGGTTGTCCTAACACATGGCAGAGCAACGCCCTAACGTCGACGCCTGCAGCGCCGCCCGATAAAGCGGTCAGCTCTGTGGTGCTATCGGCCAGTAATGCGCTGATCGTCGCTGTCATTATTGCTGCTCAGACAAGGCGGCAAGTTGGTCGGCTTGGTGCTCTTGAATCACAGGATCCACCAAGCTATCCAGATCACCTTGCATGACATCGTCGAGACGATACAAGGTCAGGTTGATGCGGTGATCCGATACCCGCCCTTGCGGATAATTGTAGGTGCGAATACGGTCTGAGCGATCACCCGAGCCTAACAGGTTACGGCGCGTTGACGCTTCTTCTGCGGCGCGCTTTTCTTCTTCCGCTTTAATCAAGCGTGCTGCCAGTACCGACATCGCTTTGGCGCGGTTTTTGTGTTGTGAGCGCTCATCCTGACATTCCACCACAGTGCCAGTCGGCAAGTGAGTAATACGAATGGCAGAATCTGTGGTGTTGACGTGCTGACCACCGGCACCGGATGCACGGAAGGTATCAACTTTCAGATCGGCTGGGTTAATCTCTGGCGCTTCCGCTTCTGGGATTTCTGGCAAGATCGCCACAGTACAGGCCGAGGTATGCACGCGCCCTTGTGATTCTATTGCGGGCACGCGCTGCACGCGATGGCCGCCAGATTCAAACTTGAGCACACCATACGCACCTTCTCCGGCAACACGGGCAATCACTTCTTTAAAGCCGCCGTGCTCCCCTTCACTGGCACTAATAATTTCTAACTTCCAGCCGCGCTGCTCAGCATAACGGCTATACATGCGGAATAAATCCCCGGCAAAAATCCCGGCTTCATCCCCACCGGCACCGGCGCGAATTTCCAGGAAGCAATTGC
The DNA here is from genome assembly GCF_001995745.1 of Salinivibrio sp. ML323. NCBI lineage: Bacteria > Pseudomonadati > Pseudomonadota > Gammaproteobacteria > Vibrionales > Vibrionaceae > Salinivibrio > Salinivibrio sp. ML323. Next base: position 79,919 of record NZ_MUES01000004.1, read on the forward strand.
GGTCATCGTTCGGATCTTTCGGCAATAGCAAAATCTGGAGCTGATCGGTCAGTGATTCAATGGTTTGTTCAGCCTGCGCGACTTCCTCTTGCGCCATTTCACGCATCTCTGCGTCATCTTCGTTGGCCATCTCTTGGGCAGCCGCCAAGTCTTCTTGCGCTTGCTTGAACTCAGTAAAGCACTTGATCACCTCTTCCAGCTGCGAATACTCTTTCGACAACGCGCGGAATTTGTTCTGATCATTAATGATATCTGGGGTGCCGAGCAGGTGCTGAACTTCTTCGTAGCGCTCAGATAGCGACTCTAGCTTGGCTAATATTGATGCTTTCATATATCTCTTCGTTAGTTGTCACTGTCCAGCCCCAGACAAACACGCATCACCGCCAGTTTATCYGGCTCACCATTTTGTGCAGCTTGCTGCATCGCCTGCGTGGGGGGGTGGATCAGTTTATTGGTCAGACGGTTACTCAGCTGGCGTAATACGCTTTCTGCGTCAGCGCCATTGGCTAGAGCCTGAATGCTTTGCTCCAATTCCGCCTGTTTAATGTGTTCAGACTGTGTGCGGTACTGTTTGATACTGTCTACCGCTTCGCGTGAGCGCAACCAGCGCATAAAATCAGCACTTTCTTCGGTCACAATCGCTTCGGCTTGAATCGCCGCTAACTTTCGCTGCTCGCGGTTGTGCTCCACAATCGACTGTAAGTCATCCACGCTGTATAGGTACGCATCCGCGAGACTGCCCACGTTTTCATCAATGTCACGCGGGACAGCAATATCAATCAGCAACATGGGTTGGTGCCGCCGCTTTTTCAAGGCTTTTTCGACCATCGCCTTTTCAATCAATGGCATGGGCGCGGCCGTCGAGCTAATCACGATGTCGGCCTGGCAGAGTTGCTCTGGAAGCGCCTCAAGCCCCGACACCTTGGCGTCAAATTGTTCGGCAAGTGCCTGCGCGCGTGATTGTGTGCGGTTAGCAAATATAATTTGACTGCATTGATGCTCTTTTAAATGCCTGGCCACCAGCTCAATGGTCTCGCCGGCGCCCACTAGCAAAGTTGTCACGTCCGATAACGACTCAAAAATTTGGCGCGCCAATGTGCAAGCGGCAAAAGCCACTGATACCGCATTGCCGCCAATCTCGGTCTCGGTGCGGATCCGCTTCGCCACCGCAAAGGTTTTATGAAACAATTTCTCCAATGAGCCAGAAATCATTCCCGCTTTCCCGGCACTGGCGTACGCTTGCTTGACCTGCCCCAATATTTGCGGCTCGCCTAACACCAAGGAGTCTAACCCGCACGCGACCCGCATCAGGTGCTTCACCGCAGATTGCTCTTCATGGTAATAAATGCTGGCCATCAGGCTATCGCTACTGAGCTGATGAAAGCGCGTTAGCCATTCCACCAATACCCCAACACCCGGCTGATTTAGCTCCGCATAAATCTCAGTGCGGTTGCAGGTTGAAACGATCACGCAACTGCGCACCTGTGGATGCTCGGAAAGCTGCCCTAACGCCTGCTCAAGTTGTTGCGGCGAAAAGGCGACCTTTTCCCGCAGCTCGACGGGGGCCGTTTTGTGATTAATTCCGAGAACTAACAGGCTCATGAAGCGTTGTTACCGACAGCACCAGTAAGGATTGGAGCGGAGGATTTTACTTGATGCCCCCCGCGAATTAAAGCGAACATTGTATCGCAGCATTTTCGTGGCACGGAAATGTGAAGCCTCGCGAAATCGATGTAAAGGTATACAACAGCTAACATGCCTTTATTTCCTCCACACAACCAAGCGCTTGACTGGCTTCTCTCCGTCCGGCGCTTGTGGCAAAGTAGCGTTACACAGCGATTGGAGTCGGCGAACGACAACAAGCGGTCGGTTGACGAAAACAAAAAGGATACTCGGTTTAATGTTCTCCTCTATACGCGTGAGCGTCTTGGCACTGTTTTTAACGCTACTTGCGGGGTGTGCCACTGCCCCAGCCCCAACGACTGAGTGGCAGAGTCATCGCGACGCCTTGGTATCGGTGGATAGCTACACCGCACGGGGTAAAGTCGCGTTTATTGCCCCGAGCACGCGTTTTTCTGCCAATTTGTACTGGCGGTATTCGCCCGCCCAATCTCAACTGCGGCTCACCAACTTTCTCGGCACCACCTTGCTGTCGTTAACCATGAATGAACAAGGTGCGGTCTTAATTGATGACCAAGGTGAGCGTTATCAAGATACCGACCCGGCCCGTTTGGTCGCCTATTTGACTGGTGCACACTTGCCTATCGACGCGCTTGCCCCTTGGCTCATTGGACTACCACGCGCACAAGATAGCTTTTCGCTGGGGCCAGATAACCGTGTTGCGACCCTCAACGGGGCGCAAGGCTGGGACATTGACTATCAAGACTACAGCGCTGACACGCAGCCTGCGCTCCCCACACGTATTACCCTGACCCGAGACCAGCAAACCGTTAAATTGTTGATTTCTGATTGGACGCTCGATAATGACTGAACCCACCTTTTGGCCCGCGCCTGCCAAACTAAACTTATTTCTCTACATCACCGGACGTCGCGACAATGGCTATCATGAGCTGCAAACCCTGTTTCAGTTTCTCGACCATGGCGACACATTGGCTATTACGCCGAACGCGAGTGGTAAGATCAGCCTCAGCCCCGTGATAGAGGGGGTGAGTGAAAATGACAACTTGATTGTCAAAGCCGCGAAAGCGTTGCAGCAGCATACAKGATGCCAACAAGGCGCGCACATCGATGTGGAAAAGCGCCTTCCTATGGGCGGCGGTCTGGGCGGTGGGTCATCCGATGCGGCCACCACGCTGGTCGCACTCAATCATCTGTGGCAAACCCAAGTAAGCCAACAAACGCTGGCGCAACTCGGCCTGACGCTAGGTGCCGATGTGCCGATTTTCATTTATGGGCAGGCGGCAGTCGCAGAAGGCATTGGAGAAGTCTTTACGCCCGTTGCGCCACGCGAGAAATACTACTTGGTGGTGAAGCCTGACGTGTCTATTTCCACCGCAGCCATTTTCACTCACCCTCAGTTGCAACGAAACACGCCAAAGCGCACAGTTTCTGCGCTTATGGCACAAAAATACGAAAACGATTGCGAAAAGATAGCCCGTAAACAATTCCCCGAGGTTGATAAGGCTGTTTCGTGGCTGCTAGAATACGCGCCGTCTAGGATGACTGGGACAGGCGCGTGCGTGTTTGCCGAGTTTGACACTGCACAAGATGCCCAGGCCACACTCGACACTATGCCTAACTGGCTGACAGGGTTTGTTGCACGTGGGTTGAATCGTTCACCCCTACTTGATGCGCTGCAGCAACAAACCGTCGGTCAGTGACTWCTAAATGGATGCAACCCGAGGTTTCCACCGTGCCTGATATGAAGCTGTTCGCTGGTAACGCGACACCCGTTCTCGCCCAACGTATCGCAAACCGTCTTTACATGTCACTGGGTGACGCCACTGTAGGCCGTTTTTCTGACGGTGAAGTGTGCGTTCAGATTAACGAGAATGTGCGCGGTAGTGACGTGTTCGTCCTCCAGTCCACCTGCGCCCCGACCAATGACAACTTAATGGAACTGGTCGTTATGATAGACGCGTTTCGACGTGCATCGGCTGGCCGCATAACCGCTGTTATCCCTTACTTTGGTTATGCTCGTCAAGATCGCCGCGTCCGCTCCTCTCGTGTTCCTATCACCGCAAAAGTCATTGCAGATTTCCTTTCTAACGTGGGTGTTGACCGCGTCCTGACCGTTGATCTCCACGCTGAACAAATCCAAGGCTTCTTCGACGTGCCGGTCGATAACATCTTTGGTACCCCTGTTCTGCTTGAAGACATGCTGGCGAAGAACCTGGAAGACCCTGTGGTTGTGTCTCCTGACATTGGCGGCGTGGTCCGCGCGCGTGCCACTGCGAAGCTGCTGGATGACACTGACATCGCGATTATCGACAAGCGCCGTCCACGTGCCAACGTCTCACAGGTTATGCACTTGATTGGCGATGTTGAAGGGCGTGACTGCATCATCGTTGATGACATGATTGATACCGGTGGCACCCTGTGTAAAGCCGCCGAAGCGTTGAAAAACCGCGGCGCTAAGCGCGTCTTCGCTTATGCGACTCACCCCGTTTTCTCTGGCGATGCACCGAAGAATATCGCTGAGTCTGTGATTGATGAAATCGTGGTGACTGACTCTACCCCACTGAGCGCCGAGATCCAGGCCACTGGCCGCGTATCGCAATTAACGCTCTCTGGCATGCTGGCCGAAGCGATTCGCCGCATCAGCAACGAAGAGTCTATCTCTGCGATGTTTAACTCGTAAGTTAGCCACAGCAACCGCGCCTAAGCGCCCTGCCTTTGTGCAGGGTGTTTTTTTATCGGCCATTTACCGGTGCTGGCTCGACCCTTTAGTCACAACAATGGTAGGATATGTCGCCTTTTTGCGTGGGCGCGATGCTCACCGGCTACGATGAGTAGACAGATAGCGAGAAACGTCGTGAGTAATCAGATCCGCTTACTAGTTGGATTGGCCAATCCAGGGCCAGAATATGCCCAAACACGCCACAACGCGGGCGCTTGGGTCGTGCAAGAGCTTGCGCGGATCCACAATGCACCGTTAAAAGAAGAAAAAAAATTCTTTGGTTTGACGGGCCGTATCAATGTCCACGGGCAAGATCTGCGTTTGTTGATCCCAACCACGTACATGAATTTGTCCGGGAAGGCCGTGCAAGCACTGGCGAACTTTTACAATATTCCCGTCGACGCCATCATGGTGGCGCATGACGAACTAGACTTACCACCCGGTGTGGCCAAGTTTAAACAAGGTGGTGGGCACGGTGGCCATAATGGGCTACGTGACATCATCAGCAAACTGGCAAATGATAAATCATTTTATCGACTCCGGATTGGTGTTGGCCATCCGGGTCACAAGGATAAGGTGGCGGGATATGTGCTTACCAAAGCCCCCGCCAATGAGCAGAGTCTGTTAGAACAGGCCACTGATGAGGCGGTTCGCAGCCTTGAAATACTGCTCAAAGACGATCTTGCTAAAGCGCAAAATCGTTTACATACCTTCAAAGCACAGTAATTTTGATTAAAGGGTTACCATCTCATGGGTTTTAAATGTGGCATCGTGGGCCTACCAAACGTAGGTAAATCCACACTATTTAACGCACTGACCAAAGCGGGCATTGACGCCGCTAACTTTCCATTTTGTACCATCGAGCCAAACACGGGCGTGGTGCCTGTGCCTGACTTACGCTTGGATGCGTTAGCCAAGATTGTGAACCCACAAAAAGTGCTACCGACCACCATGGAGTTTGTCGATATCGCCGGTTTGGTCGCGGGTGCATCACGCGGTGAAGGCCTGGGTAACAAATTCCTGGCTAACATCCGTGAAACCGATGCCATTGGCCATGTGGTGCGCTGTTTTGAAAATGACAATATTGTCCATGTGTCGGGCAAAGTCGATCCTGCTGATGACATTGCCGTGATTAACACCGAACTGGCGCTCGCCGATTTGGAAAGCTGTGAGCGCGCGATGCAGCGCAACGCTAAAAAAGCCAAAGGCGGCGACAAAGACGCTAAGTTTGAGCTGACGGTATTGGAAAAACTACTGCCTGTACTAGAAGAAGGCAACATGTTGCGCTCGGTCGAGCTGAGCAAAGAAGAAGAAGCGGCGGTGCAATATCTTAACTTCTTGACGCTCAAGCCTACCATGTACATTGCCAACGTTAACGACGATGGCTTTGAAAACAACCCGTACTTGGATCAAGTGCGCGACATCGCCGCTAAAGAAGGCGCGACCGTGGTGGCTGTGTGTGCGGAAATTGAAGGCGAAATTGCCGAGCTGGACGCCGAAGAAGCGGCCGCGTTCTTAGATGAAATGGGTCTAGAAGAGCCGGGCCTAAACCGCGTCATTCGCGCCGGTTACGAGCTGCTAACCTTGCATACCTATTTCACCGCAGGGGTGAAAGAAGTGCGTGCTTGGACGGTGCCGATCGGCTCTACCGCGCCACAGGCGGCAGGTAAAATCCACACCGACTTTGAAAAAGGCTTTATCCGCGCCGAAGTGGTTGGCTATGATGATTACATTGCTAACAATGGCGAAAGCGGTGCCAAAGATGCCGGTAAGTGGCGTCTGGAAGGCAAAGAGTACATTGTTAAAGACGGCGATGTCATTCACTTCCGTTTCAACGTTTAACGCGCAAGCGTTAAGCCCCTCTGGGTGTGTTGTCGAGACCCCACCCTATTGATTTTGAGCCAGCCTGCGGGCTGGCTTTTTTTTATTTGAATCGCGCTAACCACAGGCTAAGCGTCAGTCTTGGGCGCATATTGTTGGCAAAACCAGCACAAACTGGTGAATAATGCAGCCAACGAGATGAAAATAATAAAAAAATGGCCAGCCATACTTGACGCTCTAGCTCTCTATCCGCATAATTCGTTCCGTCTTAAGGCTTTCGCCTTACAGCGTGGCTACGTAGCTCAGTTGGTTAGAGCACATCACTCATAATGATGGGGTCACAGGTTCGAATCCCGTCGTAGCCACCATTTATTTTTTGTAATTTGGCAGCGTTTTTTTATTGCCGAGTTACCCACCTTTTGCGGAGGTGGCGGAATTGGTAGACGCGCTAGCTTCAGGTGCTAGTGTCCGAAAGGACGTGAGGGTTCAAGTCCCTCTCTCCGCACCAAGTTAGGCAACGCCTACTGGGGTATCGCCAAGCGGTAAGGCAACGGGTTTTGATCTCGTCATTCCCAGGTTCGAATCCTGGTACCCCAGCCATATTAAAAAGCCCACATCATGTGGGCTTTTTTGCGTTTAGCGTTCATGTTTACCGCATCCACTACACCACGACCCCCATCTTGGCCAGTTCTGCGCGACCTTGCTGTGCATCGGTAAAGGGGATGCCCGCCATGCCGAGTGCTTTCGCGCCCTCGACGTTCGCCGTCCTGTCATCCAAAAACACACATGAAACTGGGTCAAGGTGATAATCATCCAACAAGCGTTGATAAATAGCAGGTTCGGGTTTCAAACAGCCCACTTCCGCTGACACAATCGCACCATCAAACAGCGACCAAAACGCGTAGCGCTGTTTTAAGAACGCCACGATTTCGCGCACATTATCGGTTAACGCATAAACCCCGTATCCGGCCTCTTTGGCCGATCGAAGCAAATCCACACTGCCGTAAAGACAAATTTGAGTCTGTTTGATGTAATAAAACAGCACTTCAAGCTGCGCGAGGCTTAGCGCCGTGTCATCGGCAAAACGCTGCTTGGCTTGCGCCTCGGTGAGCGTGCCACGATTCAGCGCTTGCCAGGTATCGCTCTGGAAGATTTGATTGGCATGCGCGTGGGCATCCGCCGCGTCCCCTAAGGTTAAGCGGATAATTTCTTCTGGTGACCAACGCACGATCACATTGCCAATATCAAAAATAATGTTCTGGTAGCCCGTCATGTCAACTCCTTGTCACCAAGACTAAAGCCCTAGTGCATACTTCAACACCTGCTTTTTCACCGGACCACTGTGTTCAGCCAGTTTAAACACCGCATTACGTGCCAGTTTTAAAGGCGTCACTTGGTTACTGAACGCGGTATAAAACACATCCATACCCGTTTGCATCATCATGTTATCGGTGCGGCGTGCTTTTTCGTATGCCGCTAACGTTGACTCCGCTTGCCATTCTGCGCCCGCATCGGCACAGGCATCCAGCAATGCGGCGACATCTTTAAAGCCTAAGTTCACCCCTTGCCCTGCCAGCGGGTTGATGGTGTGGGCGGCATCACCAATCACCACGACCCCATTACGATGGTACTGCTGAGCATGACGGCGTGTTAGTGGAAACGCGCCCCAATTGATGGGAGTGACGTCGCCCACTTGTGGTGGGAAATGGCTCACTATCTCGGCTTTGAGCTGTTCGGCATTGAGCTGGCACAACTGTTTAACTCGCGCTGGGCTGTCGTACCACACTAGCGAGGCGTTGTGGCCACAAAGCGGCAACAGCGAGCGTGGCCCAGTGTGGAAAAACTGCTGCCAGGTAATGTCTTGTTGGGGGGCGGCCGTTTCAACATGGATGAGCATGCAGTGCTGGCGATAATCCCAGCTGGTAAGGCCGATTTGCGCGTAATCTCTCACTTTGGAGTGGGCACCGTCTGCGCCGATAAGCCAAGGAGCACTCAGAGTATCACCACTGTCTAATTGGACTTGATGCAGCTCGCCCGCCTGCGTCATACCCGTGATCGAGGCCGGTGAGACGAGGTGCAAATTGTCAAAACGAGCAAACTGTTGCCACAGACCAAGTTGAATCAAGCGGTTCTCGACCATATATCCTAATTGTGGCAAGTCGAGTTGGTCAGCACTGAAACACACACGGCTGTCTTCCGCTTCCCAAGTTTCTAGGCGGCGGTACGGGCAAACACGCATGGCTTCAACACTGGCCCACGCACCGAGATCCTTGAGCAAGCTCACCGATGCCTGAGAAATCGCCGAAACGCGCAAATCCATCGGTTGTGAAGGTTCAAAAGGCTCTGGCGGCTGGCGCTCAATTAACGCCACCTGGCGGCCTTGGCGAGCAAGCCCAAGTGCCGCCGCAGCGCCAACCATGCCACCGCCGACTATAATAACTTCAAATTGATTCATGACCGTCTCTTTGTGCCGTTGATGCAAGCATTCTACTGAAGGTAAACGAGAATTCGATATCAATCCGATCAAAGTGAGGGCAAATTCGCTTTTCCGAGCGGGCCTTTGTCGCGTCCGCTCAAACGTTTAGCCGGATCGACGTGATTTCTCCGAACCTGTGATCTGGTCAGCGATATTGGAAAGCAGTACAATACGCGGCTTGCCAAGCTGATTGACTGATTAAAAACCATACAGCTTGAAAGGGTAATGTCGTCCATAAGATTAACAATGAGCGTGAAGTTACATGGCTAAGAAACTGCTGATCAAAACCTGGGGTTGCCAAATGAATGAGTATGACTCATCCAAAATGGCAGATCTGCTCAATTCTGCCGGTGGCTATGAGCTGACCGAACAACCAGAAGACGCAGACGTTCTCCTTCTCAATACTTGCTCGATTCGAGAAAAGGCACAAGAAAAGGTATTCCATCAACTCGGGCGTTGGAAAACCCTCAAAGACAAAAACCCAGAGCTGGTGATCGGTGTCGGTGGCTGTGTGGCAACTCAAGAAGGCGACCATATTCGTGAGCGTGCGCCTTATGTGGATGTAATTTTTGGCCCGCAGACCTTGCACCGCCTACCGGAGATGATCAAGCAGTCACGCTCGGATCATGCGCCAGTGATGGACATTACCTTCCCAGAGATCGAAAAATTCGATCGTCTGCCTGAGCCTCGTGCAGAAGGGCCGACCGCCTTCGTCTCGATCATGGAAGGCTGCTCCAAATACTGTACGTTCTGCGTGGTGCCTTACACCCGTGGCGAAGAAGTCAGCCGCCCGCTGGATGACGTATTGTTCGAAATTGCACAGCTGGCTGAACAAGGTGTGCGTGAAGTTAACTTGTTGGGACAAAACGTAAACGCCTACCGCGGCGACACTCACGACGGTGATGTGTGCACGTTTGCAGAGTTGCTGCGTTATGTCGCGGCCATTGACGGTATTGACCGTATCCGTTACACCACCAGCCATCCGGTGGAATTTACCGATGATATTATTGAGGTGTATCGTGATACCCCTGAGGTTGCAAGCTTCTTGCACCTGCCGGTACAAAGCGGCTCAGACCGGATTTTGACCATGATGAAACGCCCGCACACGGCGATTGAGTACAAATCAAAAATCCGTAAGTTGCGTCAGGCGCGTCCTGATATCACTATCAGTTCTGACTTTATCGTCGGCTTTCCTGGCGAAACCGAGCAAGATTTTGAAGCGACCATGAAATTGATTAAAGATGTCGATTTCGATATGAGCTTTAGCTTTGTTTACTCATCTCGTCCAGGCACACCGGCTGCCGATATGCCTGACGATACGCCAGAGCAAGTGAAAAAAGAGCGCTTGTACCGCTTGCAACAACAAGTGAATAGCCAAGCCATGCGCTACTCGCGCATGATGCTAGATACCGAACAACGTATCTTGGTTGAAGGCCCATCACGCAAAAACCTGATGGAGTTGCGTGGTCGTACCGAGAACAACCGAGTGGTCAACTTTGAAGGCTCTGTCGATTTGATTGGCCAATTTGTTGACGTCAAAATAACTGAAGTGATGCCAAACTCGCTGCGCGGCGAGCTGGTTCGTACCGAAAAAGATATGGACTTGCGTGTCGCCGTCTCGCCAACCGAAATCATGGCGAAGACGCGCAATGAAAACGAGCTTGGTGTTGGTGTTTTCACGCCATAACGCGTTCATCAATTCAACGGCGCCGGGTAACTGGCGCCGAAAGCGAGGATAATCTTGTCTAAAATCATCTCTCTTGACCTGAACCTAGAACCTGCCGACAACACCCGTCTTGCCAACTTATGTGGCCCGTTTGACGATAATATCAAACAGCTTGAGCGCCGCTTGGGGGTGGAAATTAGCCACCGCCATAATGCATTTACTGTGATGGGTAAGCCCCATACAGCCAATGCCGCGGTTGATATTTTAAAACGCTTATACGTTGACACCGCCCCGGTGCGAGGCAGCTCTCCAGACATTGAGCCAGAAGCGATTCATTTGGCGATCAAAGAGTCGGGCGTGTTGGAGCAAAACACCGAGTCGAGCATTCCTTACGGTAAAGAAATCAACATCAAGACCAAAAAAGGGGTGATTAAACCGCGTACGCCCAACCAAGCGCAGTACATCGCCAACATGGTCAACCATGACATCACCTTTGGTATCGGCCCTGCGGGGACGGGGAAAACCTACCTTGCTGTCGCGGCGGCGGTGGATGCGCTTGAGCGTCAAGAGATCCGTCGTATCCTCCTGACCCGTCCTGCGGTTGAAGCTGGTGAGAAGCTAGGCTTTTTGCCTGGTGACTTGAGCCAAAAGGTCGACCCTTACTTGCGTCCGCTTTACGATGCGCTATTTGAAATGCTCGGCTTTGAACGGGTCGAGAAATTGATCGATCGTAACGTGATCGAGGTGGCACCTCTTGCTTATATGCGTGGCCGAACCTTGAACGATGCCTTTATTATCTTGGATGAGAGCCAGAACACCACAGTCGAGCAGATGAAAATGTTCTTGACGCGGATTGGCTTTAATTCACGGGCAGTGATCACCGGTGACGTGACTCAGGTCGACTTACCGCGCAATGCGCGCTCAGGCCTGCGCCATGCGATTGAGGTACTCGCGGACGTGAACGAAATTAGCTTCCACTTTTTCCAAGCCGATGATGTCGTCCGCCACCATGTGGTCACCCGCATTGTTCAAGCCTACGATAAGTGGGAAGCGGAAGACGCCAAAGCGCGAAAAGAAGCCGAGGCACGTCGTCGAGAAGCGCGTGAAGCCCAGCAAGTGGCTGCGCAGCCTGCCACCACTGACTCACAGGATCCGTCATGAGCTACTATGTCGATGTGCAAATTGCCTGTGAAAGCGAACAAGGCTTGCCCAGTGACGATCAGCTCCAAGCTTGGTTTGAGCAGGCGGTGCGCACCGCTCGGCCCCAAGCAGAAGTGACGATACGCATCGTCGATGAGGGCGAGAGCCAAAGCCTTAATCGCGATTATCGCGGCAAAGATAAACCCACAAATGTGTTATCTTTTCCGTTTGATGCCCCTCCTGGGGTGGAGATTGATTTACTCGGTGATTTGGTCGTGTGTCGCCAAGTTGTTGAACAAGAAGCACAACAACAAGGCAAAGCACTAATGGATCATTGGGCACATATGGTTGTCCATGGTAGCTTACACTTACTGGGTTACGACCATATTGAGGATGATGAAGCCGAGCAAATGGAGGCGCTGGAGCGAGAGCTTCTCGCCGCTATGGGGGTCAGTGACCCTTATGCTAACGACTTCATCGAGCGTTAACCAACTGAATGAAATTGAATGAACGACGATAATTCGCAAAACTCAGACGGTCCGAGTAGGAAGACCTTCTTCGAGCGGCTGGGTCAGTTTTTCCAAGCTGACCCAAAAGACAGACAAGAACTGGTGGACTTGTTTCGAGACTCAGAGCAAAACGCCCTGATCGATCATGACACTCGGGACATGCTGGAAGGTGTAATGCAAATCTCTGACATGCGTGTGAGAGATATCATGATACCCCGTTCGCAGATGGTAATCGTTGAACGATCGCAGTCATTGGAAGCGATCATTAATATTATTATTGATGCCCAACACTCTCGTTATCCTGTGATCAGTGATGACAAAGATCATGTTGAAGGCATTTTGCTTGCGAAAGATTTGTTGCGCTACCTGCGCCCAGATGCCGAAGACTTTGACATCGAAAAAGTGTTACGCCCCGTGGTGGTGGTACCTGAGAGTAAACGCGTGGATCGTTTGCTCAAAGAGTTCCAAGAAGAGCGCTATCACATGGCGATTGTCATTGACGAGTTTGGGGGCGTGTCAGGGGTCGTAACCATTGAAGACATTCTCGAAGAGATCGTCGGTGAGATCGAAGACGAGTACGACGACGAAGACGAGCAGGAAATTCGCCAGCTCAGCCGTCATACATTCTCGGTCAAAGCCCTGACGACCCTGGAAGACTTTAATGAGCATTTCGGTGCTCAATTCCAAGACGATGTGGTAGACACCATCGGTGGTCTGGTGATGACCAGCTTTGGTCATCTCCCTGATCGCGGTGAAGAAGTCGACATTGGTGATTATCACTTTAAAGTGACGGCCGCCGATAGTCGTCGTATCATTCAGCTACAAGTCACTATCCCAGACAGTAGCGAAGTTAACAGTGAAAACGCCTAACCGTTTATACCAAAGCGGGCAGTCATTACTGGCTGCCGCTTTTGGTGCCTCCGCCACCCTCGCTTTTTCTCCCTTCTCGTACTGGCCATTGATGCTGGTTGCTTTGTGGGGCTTATTCACCCTGCTACAAAACGCCTCGCCTAAGCGCAGTGCGTGGTTGGGATTTTGCTGGGGACTGGGCCAATTTACCACCGGCGTTAGCTGGGTTTACGTCAGCATCGATCATTTTGGTGGCATGCCTGCCATCGCCGGCTTGTCGTTGATGGCACTGCTGATTGCTTATCTATCCCTCTACCCAGCATTATTCGGGGCATTGGTCAACAAACTGCCCATTCGTCAGCCCGGTATCAAGTGGTTAATCCTCGCCCCCGCCTTATGGCTGGTGATTGATTGGCTTCGAGGCTGGGTGTTTACCGGCTTTCCTTGGTTATGGCCTGGCTACAGCCAAATCGACAGCCCACTGGCTGGCATTGCTCCTGTGCTCGGGGTACAGGGGATCACACTCGTCTTGGTCGTACTGGCTGGCCTGCTCGCACTCATCACGCCTCGCTGGGGTCACTGGCAAGGACAAGCACGTTATGGTGCCGTCGCCGCGGGGTTAGGGCTGGTCGCGGTCAGCTATGGCCTCGGCAGCATTAACTGGGTCACAAAAACCGACCAACAACAGCAAATTTCGTTAATTCAAGGCAATGTGCCGCAAGCGCTGAAATGGCGCCCCGATCAGCGCTGGCCAACGTTGATGAAGTACTTGGATTTAACCCGCCAGCATTGGGACAGTGATGTCATTATTTGGCCAGAGGCCGCCGTTCCCGCTCTAGAGCGCGAACTGCSCCGTTTTTTCTCCCAGCTTGATCAAGCCGCCAAGCATAATCAAACCACGGTGATCACTGGCGCGCTCGACCAAAATGAGCAGGGCGCGTACTTTAACAATGTACTGGCTCTGGGCGCAGGGACGCCAGCGTATCGCTACCCGGCCCCCACCCAATACAGCAAGCATCACTTGCTACCGTTTGGCGAGTTTGTGCCCTTTGAGGGGCTATTACGCCCGCTCGCGCCGCTGTTTAACCTGCCAATGTCATCATTTTCACCAGGTGAGCCGGTTCAGCCCGCCCTGCCCGCCAACGGCTGGGACTACATTACCGCGCTTTGCTATGAAATAGCCTTTCCCGCGCAAATCCGCGACAACTTGAACACGGACAGCGACGCAATTATTACGCTATCGAATGATGCGTGGTTTGGTCGCTCAATTGGCCCTTGGCAACACCTTGAAATTGCTCGAATGCGCGCACTTGAATTTGGCCTACCAGTGATACGGGCCACCAACAACGGTGTCACGGCCTTGGTGGATGAGCACGGCAAGCTTGAAGCGACGCTGCCTCAGTTTGAAACCCAGGTGCTGACCACGCAGATAACCGGGACGGAAGGCATCACGCCTTACCGCCAATGGGGCAATACGCCGCTGTGGCTTTGGGTCATGATCAGTGGCTGTTTGGGCGTAATGGTTTGGCGTCGCGATACCCGTAAACCAAGTAAAATCTCAACAAACCTCTGACATTGGCAGCAAGAGACTGACGTAACCTGATTGTGCTTTTGGTCATTTAGATTAACGCCATAAGGAGATAACCATGTTACGTCGTTCTCATCGCTGGTTTGCATTGGTCATTGTCGCACTGACGGCATTGACCGGTTGCGCGACCAGCTCGCAGCAAGACCAGGTGCGTCAAGCCAACCTCGCACGCGAACAATTTAAGCAGTACCCACAAACCCAACCTTTTTTTGATAACGCCTACGGCTATGCCGTCTTTCCTTCTGTCGGCAAAGGGGGTTTTTGGGTAGGTGGTGCCTATGGTAAGGGCGTCGTTTATCGTCAAGATGCGCCGGTCAGTGCCGCGGCGCTCAAACAGGTATCGGTCGGGCTGACCTTTGGTGGCCAAGCATTCAGTGAAATTGTTTTCTTTAAAGACAAACCAGCGTATGACCGCTTTATGCAAGGGCAAGTGGAACTCGGCGCGCAAGCGTCTGCCACCGCATTGACCGAGGGGGCATCGGCGCAAACCGGTACCTCTGGCACCTCAGCCTCCACCAGTAACCGTCAGTCGAAAGCCTATTACGTCAATGGCCTGACTGTCTTTACCCATGCAAAGGGAGGACTGATGGTAGAAGCCGCCCTCGCCGGTCAACAATTTACTCCTACCAACTGGTAGTCACTGACGCGTACAGAGCGTAAAACGCCTTATCTGCGCATCAAAAAGGCTAGCCGTGTTGGCTAGCCTTTTTAGCTTGGCGTTGCCAGTACATCGTTACGGCTGCCAAACAAACCACAGACGCTTTTCCGCCGACGGTTGTGGCTCGGGAGCAAGCGTTTGTGTGCTATCGCTCTCCCCCTGTTCGAGCGCCTGATCACCTTGTTCCAGCTCAACAGCCGGCTCGGTATTTGCCGCCTCGCTGGCGGTTGGCGATGTGCTTGCCGTATAAGCCTCTTGCTCCTGCATAGTCATTAACCGCACTTCTCGGTTGGCGGTTAGCTCTTTAATCAGAGCTTGCTGTGACGCGGCCAACTGCGCATCGAATACTAGGGTGTCATCATTAAGCTTGCGTAAATGTACACCTTGTACCGCATTCAAGTTTACCAGTGTTTTCTCGAGTGCGACGTAATCATCTCCGCTCTCAATGCCGCCAATCGCAATAACCACAGACGCACTGTCTTCGTCTTGATCCAGGATGACGCCGGTTTGCTGCGCGTAATAGTCGGCCAATGAATGAATCATTGCGCTGGCATCGCTTGCCTGGCCGCGCGTTTGATTGGTTTGCATTTGGTTTGCTTCAGGAAAAAGCTGCCAGCGAACCCCCTGGTCGGTCAGTTTGGCAATAACGATACCGTCTGGTTGGTAACGCTCACTGGCCTGTTCAACGGGCTGAATAAACCCGCCCCACAAATCACTGCTCGAAATCGCCATCAGGTCATCAAAATCGCCCACAGGAATAAGTACAGGCAACCCACGTAATGCCGCCGCTTGGCGTAGCTCATCTATCACTGGTCGCTCACTTGGCTCCCAAATAATTTGCCGTTCAAGGCCGCGATCATCCACCAGCCACACCAGCACCGACGGGCGCGGACTTCCCCACAAAGGGAGCCCCGCTTGACGCAATATTTCGCGCACCTGCTGGCTATCAAACCCAACTTCTAACGTGCGCTGCGTCGCGCCATCCGCCCCTTGCTCATGTTCACCATAACCAAGCTGGGTGATTAGGCTATCTACCTCTTGCAGCGCTTGTTTAACCGCTGGGTTGTCAGACAAGTTCCGCTGACCGGACACCTTAGTCAGAACGGCACTTAACCCTTGTTTTTTTGCCGCTTGTTGGGAGGTTTGCGCGCCATTATCAAGCGGAATGCTGGCGTGATAAAGGTCGTTTGCCAGCGCGCTAGGCAACCATAAACAGGCAATGAAGGCCAACACAAATCGATTCATAGTCTTTCCACATGGATAAATGGGAGTCCAGCGATCATAAGCTGACAGCTCTAGGTTCAGCAATCCTCATTTGTAAAAAAGATAGAGCAAACGCGATATAGTGATAGGTGCCACTGTAAAACGGTCTATTTCACGATTCCGTTCGATCAATGAAATCCGTTACATCATTTATTTGCTATCGGTCTCACATTTAAAAACATGACAGGAATCACAGAAACGCTTTGTGCTAACATTGCGCGATTTTTTTGGAGGTGAGATCATGATGCAAGTTTTACAAGGGGCACAAATGCTGTTCGTCGCATTTGGAGCCTTGGTGTTAGTCCCGCTTTTAACCGGGCTTGACCCAAACGTCGCACTTTTTGGTGCCGGAATCGGTACCCTAATCTTTCAAGTTATTACCCGCCGCTCTGTTCCTATTTTTCTCGCCTCTTCTTTTGCCTTTATTGCTCCCATTCTGTACGGCGTTAACAATTTCGGTATTCCCGCCACCATGGGTGGACTAATGGCCGCCGGGGTTATCTACCTCATCATGGGGGGAATTATTCGCCTCAAAGGCGTAGACATTATTCACAAATTGCTTCCTCCCGTGGTGGTAGGCCCTGTGATTATGGTGATTGGGCTTGGTTTGGCCCCTACCGCCGTCAATATGGCGCTGGGTAAAAGTGGCGACGGCAGTGAGCAACTCATCGCCGGTGATATCGCTATCTGGATTTCCCTGCTTTCATTACTCACCACCATTGCGGTCAGTGTCTTTGCCAAGGGCTTTTTCAAATTGGTCCCCATTATGGCCGGTATTGCGGTTGGCTATGTGGCCAGCCTAGTGATGGGCATTGTCGACTTTACCCAAGTAGCCAATGCCAGCTGGTTGATGATGCCTGCCTTTACCTTGCCAGAATTTAACATCAACGCCATTTTATTTATGATTCCCGTAGCCATCGCCCCCGCGGTGGAGCATGTGGGCGATATGCTGGCAATTTCCAATGTCACCCGTAAAGACTACCTGAAAAAGCCCGGTTTGCACCGCACCATGGCAGGTGACGGCGCGGCGACGATCGCCGCCTCCATGTTTGGTGCTCCGCCCAATACCACCTACAGTGAAGTCACCGGCGCGGTGATGCTCACCAAAGCATTTAATCCTAAAATAATGACCTACGCGGCGATCACCGCCATTGTGCTGGCGTTCGTGGGTAAACTGGGAGCCCTACTACTGACCATTCCTTTGCCGGTGATGGGCGGCATTATGATCCTACTGTTTGGCTCTATCGCTACCGTGGGTCTGAATACTTTGATTCGCAATCAAGTTGACCTTCACGACTCGCGCAACCTCGCGATTGTCGGGGTCACCTTGGTCTTTGGGATTGGCGGGATGGCCTTTGGCATTGGCGATTTCAGCTTACAAGGCATCAGCTTGTGTGGCTTGGTCGCCATCGTGCTTAACTGGGTGCTGCCTCGTCAAATGGGCGAGAACCACATCGTTGATAGCGCGCAGATGGAAGAAGAGTCGCATTAAGACAGGCGATGACACACTTAAAAAGGGCGCCGCAGCGCCCTTTTTTGATTGTGCCGCGGTTTGGCGACTTTTTTAACTTTGTGCGGCTCGAGCTTCAACCACTTTGATGGCTTGTTCGATACGCGCCAATACGCGGTCTTTACCAATCAGGTGCATCACCGCATCCACTGAGGGTGATTGACCACCGCCAGTGACTGCAACACGCAATGGCATACCGACTTTACCCATACCAACATCGAGATCGGCACAGGTATCCGCGATCACAGCTTTTAGGGCATCTACTGTCCACTCATCCAATGCTTCAATCTTGCCTTTGGCTACTTGCAATGGCTCAAGCGCGACTGGACGCAGGTGCTTCTTGGCGGCGGTTGCCTCAATCTCATCAAAGTCTTGATAGAAGTAACGGCTTTGCTCGGCCAGTTCCACCAAGGTGTCACAACGCTCACCCACCAGCTGGATCACGTCAGTCAGAGCCGGTCCTGTGGACGCATCAATACCCTGTTGATCCAGGTGCCACTGCAAGTGTGACGCGACCTCAGCCGGATCACCATTTTTGATGTAATGGTTGTTCAGCCAACGCAATTTTTCCGTATTAAAGGCAGAGGCTGACTTACTGATCGCTTCTAGGGAGAAGAAATCAATCATCTCCTCCATCGAGAAGATTTCTTGGTCGCCGTGAGACCAGCCCAGACGCACTAAATAATTACGCAGTGCTTGTGGCAAGAAACCTTGATCGCGGTATTGCATGACGCTCACTGCACCATGACGTTTAGACAGCTTGGCACCATCATCGCCGAGGATCATCGAGCAATGGGCAAACTCAGGGACAGGCGCGCCCAGCGCTTCATAAATATTAATCTGACGCGGGGTGTTGTTAATGTGGTCTTCGCCACGCACCACTTGGGTGATCCCCATATCCCAATCATCAACCACCACACAGAAGTTGTAGGTTGGGCTGCCGTCGGTACGGCGGATGATCAAGTCATCAAGCTCGCTGTTCGCAATTTCAATCCGACCGCGGATCTTATCGTCAAACACCACCTTGCCCTCTTTGGGGTTGCGGAAGCGGATCACGTGTGGGTCGTCAGCGTTGGCTTGGCTGTTGGCCGCCATCACTTTAGGATGATTGGCATCGTAGCGTGCTTTCAAGCCATTCGCTTTTTGCTCTTCACGAATTTCTTCTAGCAGCTCTTTGGGGGCATAACACTTGTAGGCTTTGTCTTCTGCCAACAGCTGATCAACAAGCTCGTTATAGCGATCAAAGCGTTTCGTTTGGTAGTACGGCCCTTCATCCCAATCAAGGCCCAGCCACTTCATGCCTTCTAGAATGGCATCAATGGCTTCTTGGGTTGAACGTTCGATATCTGTATCTTCAATACGCAACACAAATTGACCACCTTGGCTGCGTGCTGCCAGCCAAGAGTAAAGTGCGGTACGCGCGCCACCAACATGCAAAAAGCCGGTTGGGCTGGGGGCAAAGCGGGTTTTAATCGTCATTAGGATCCCTATCCCAGTGCTGAGAATAATATGTAACGGTTAGTTTACCAGTACAGGTAAATTCCACAATCCGGCCATGCTCAGACACGGAACATGGCCATGTAAACTATTGCACCTGTGCGCGATGATTCGCTCGAGTCGCTCGCACACAGCGTGATGGATAAAGTTACTGATTAAGCATGGCAATCATTTGATCTTCATCGAGTACAGTGACGCCCAGATCTTGCGCTTTGGTGAGTTTGGAGCCTGCGGCCTCCCCCGCCACTAACATGTCGGTTTTTGCCGAGACACTGCCCGTCACTTTCGCGCCCAACGCCTGTAACGCCGCTTTGGCATCACTGCGAGACATTTGCGATAAGGTGCCCGTCAGGACAATGGTTTTACCCGCCAACGGTTGCGCATCTGGCTCTGACGGCGCGCTGATTTCGGGCCAGTGGATCCCAGTTGCCAGTAGGGCTTCTAGCACATTCTGGTTGTGCGGCTCGGCAAAGAAGCGAACGATGTGGCCTGCGACAATCGCCCCCACGTCCGGCACGTTAATGAGAGCCTCTTCATCGGCCGCGCGCAACGCGTCGAGGGTATGAAAGTGCAAAGCGAGATTTTGCGCGGTCGCCTCGCCCACTTCACGAATGCCCAACGAATAAATAAAGCGTGGCAAGGTGGTGGCTTTGGCTTTTTCCAGTGCATCAACCAAGTTTTGCGCTGATTTTGGCCCCATTCTGTCGAGCTTCGTCACCCGACCGGGCGTCAAGGTAAAGAGATCGGCTGGCGTCTCAATCAGTTCTTTTTCGATTAACTGCTCGACGATTTTATCGCCCAAGCCATCAATATCCATGGCTTTACGAGACGCAAAGTGTTTAATCGCTTCTTTGCGCTGTGCCAGACAAATTAATCCGCCGGTGCAGCGTGCGACCGCTTCCCCATCGATACGGGTCACCGCTGAGTCACAGACCGGACACGCATCGGGAAACACTATTGGTTGTGCCTGCTCAGGACGCCGACTTTCCACCACGCCAACAACCTGAGGGATGACGTCACCGGCACGGCGGATCACCACGGTGTCACCAATATGAACGCCTAACCGTTCGATTTCATCACCGTTGTGCAAGGTGGCATTACTGACCGTGACGCCGCCCACGAACACAGGCTCAAGCTTGGCAACTGGCGTAATGGCCCCAGTGCGGCCCACTTGGAACTCCACATCGTTGACAGTGGTGATTTCTTCTTGCGCCGGGAATTTGTAAGCTATCGCCCAACGCGGCGCGCGCGCGACAAACCCTAACCGTTCTTGGCTGGCAATGCTGTCAACTTTGATGACGACACCGTCTATTTCGTAGGGCAGTGCATCACGGCGCGCCATAATGTCTTGGTAGTAGGCTTTCACGCCGTCTAGCCCTTCCACCCGTTTCACTTCTGGGCTGAGCGCTAGGCCCCACTGCTTGAGCTTCTGTAAGCGCTCACTTTGCCCTTGGCCGAAGGGGGTCGACATCACGCCCACCGCATAGGCATAGAAACTCAATGGTCGGTTAGCGGCGATTTTGGGGTCAAGTTGACGCAGGCTGCCTGCCGCCGCATTGCGCGGGTTGGCAAAGGTTTTATCGCCTTTTTTAAGCGCGGCCTCGTTAAGTGCCTCGAAGCCCGCTTTCGGCATGAAGACCTCACCACGCACTTCGAGCCGCGTTGGCCAATCCCCTTTCTGTAAGGTAAGGGGGACGTTGCGAATGGTTTTGACGTTGTGGGTGATGTTCTCGCCGGTGGTGCCATCTCCCCGCGTCGCAGCTTGAACCAGCTCACCATTTTCGTAAATCAGGCTCACCGCTAAGCCATCGAGCTTGGGCTCACAGGTGTAGGTGACCGGCTCGCCATCACCAAGTCTATCTTTAACACGGCGTTCAAAGTCAGCCAGATCGTCATCACTGAAGGCATTCCCCAAAGATAACATCGCCAACTCGTGGGTGACCGTTTCAAACGCGCTAAGCGGTGCGCCACCGACTCGCTGACTCGGTGAGTCGCTGGTTACCCATTCAGGGTGTGCCGCCTCAATGGCCAATAAGTCTTGCATCAGGCGGTCGTACTCGGCATCGGGCAGCTCTGGGCTGTCTTCGACGTAGTACCGGTAGGCGTGATAGTTAAGCTGGTGCTTTAAATCATCGAGTTGTTGTTTGCTGTAAGCCATGTTTGATTCGTCGTCTGAGCGGAGTCGGTTGCGGGCAAGTATATCGATAAATCACAGACAGCGGGAGCCATGTCCCGCTGTATGCTTAAACCGTGGTCGCGTTAGCGCAGGCTATTTGGCCATAAAGGCTTTGACGCGCTCGCGATATTCATCCAATCGTGACGGGGTCATCATGGTGCGTGAATCATCCAGCACTAATCCGCCCAGCTCGTCCGCAATTTGCTGGGCCGTTTGCAGCATAAGCTTAAAGTTTTGCTCTGGCTCACCGTAACACGGCAGGGTCATGAAAAAGCTAATACCCGGCGTTTCAAAGCTTTCGCTATGGCTTACATCGAAGGTACCGGGTTTGACCATATTGGCCACACTGAATAAGACTTTTCCACTCCCCGATAGATCAGAGTGGCGATGATAAATACCCATATCACCAAAACGGAGGCCGTATTGCTCAAGGATCGGGATCAGTTCAAGGCCAGTGAATACGTCACTATTGTTCGCGTGCACATGCAAAACCAGCACTTCTGTCTCATCCGCGGCTTCATCCGCCTGTGGCGATTCATCACTGTGTTGCGACTCGCCCTGCTCAACCGTCTCTGTATCACCTTGACGCGCGCTTTGCGCTGGCGCTAATGGCTCATCATCAGACATGGTCGCGTGTGCCTGCGGCATCTCTGGTTCTTCATTATCGTGATTTGCCGCTTGCGGGGTGGCGGCTGAAAACGAAGGCTCATCGTCAGTGGCGGACATTGAAGGATACAGGGGTTGTTCAGGTTCAGACTGGGGGCCAGGTTGCCCAGCGAACAAGGGGTCGACGTCAGGTTTCTCCCCAAAGTTCATCGCTGGCTCTTGGCGCACAGGTTTGTCGCTTTCGCTTTTAGCGCGACTGACGACTCTGACGGCGCCAATACCATCTTGGTCAAACTTTTGATCGTCACTGTCGTCATCCAGCTTTCCCAACGGCTTTTCACCAAACTTGGTCGTCTTTTCTTTCTTGTTTGTCCAGAGGCCATGCAAAAGCAAAGCTGCGATTGCTAGTGCCCCCAACACAATCAGTACAAGGCGCAATTCCTGCATCATCGATTCTCAAATCTATCTATGTTCAGCGTTTTGATTCGCTTATGTCACAACGCCAACCAGGTTGCAAAGGTTAGTGCGATCATAAGCGGGGCCTGTTGGCTGACGCAATGCGTTAATGGTCAACTTAGTTAACTGTATCAAAAGTTGGGGAGAATTYAACGAATCAAGACACACAAATCGTTAAACTTTCCCATTATTGGGTCGTTGTCATCGCAATGATTCCCCCCGTAATATAGCGCACACCGTTATTTTTGTATCGACCGCATATGCGGCTTGTTGTGACCGACATTGTTCTCAAGGAGATATCATGGCGAATTATGCTCGCCCTCGCCCCCAAAGTGGTGCTGGTTATCTGTTCCAAGGCTTTTCTCTGATGATGGCACCCGGCTTACGCCGGTTTGTGATCATTCCTATTTTGATCAATGTGTTGCTGCTGGGCGGCGCGTTCATCTATTTGCTTTCGCAGGTGGGTGACTGGATCGACCATTGGATGGCCAGTCTACCTGAGTGGTTGTCCTGGCTCTCTTTTTTGATTTGGCCTTTAGTGGTGATTGCTATCTTGGTCGTGTTCTCCTACGTTTTCAGCACACTGGCAAACTGGATCGCCGCGCCCTTTAATGGCTTCCTGGCCGAGCATGTGGAGGCAAAGCTGTCAGGCACACGGGCACCGGATGATGGCTTGGCTGGTATCATTAAAGATATCCCGCGGGTGATGAAACGAGAGTGGCAAAAACTCGCCTACTACATCCCCAGAGCATTAGGCTTTTTACTGCTGCTATGGATCCCCGCGGTTGGACAAACCGTGGGGCCAGTGATCTGGTTTTTGTTTAGCGCGTGGATGATGGCGATTCAATACTGTGATTATCCGTTCGATAATCACAAGGTGTCGTTTCCCGCCATGCGCCAGACGTTAAACCAACAACGGGGCGCATCGCTTAGCTTTGGCGCAATAGTCATGCTGTTTACCATGACTCCTTTTCTCAACCTACTGGTGATGCCTGCGGCAGTATGCGGCGCAACCGCTATGTGGGTGGATAAACACAAATCCTCATTGGGGCGCAATTAATCTGTGATCGTCTACGCGAAAGCTCACATCCACAATGTGGGCTTTTTTCGTTTAACCAATCAGTTATTGGTTAATGTCACAATAAGATATAACCAACCGATCCTTTCAAAACCAAGCAGCAGAGATATGCTTGGAGGGTGATTAAAATCGGTGTCATGAAGGAACGATACAATGGGCAAGATTTACGAAGACAATACACAAACCATCGGAAACACACCGCTAGTTCGCCTAAACCGCGTGGCGAAGCCAAACGTGCTGGCCAAAGTTGAAGCACGCAACCCAAGCTTTAGCGTCAAGTGCCGTATCGGTGCCAATATGATCTGGGATGCAGAGAAAAAAGGCACCCTCAAACCCGGTATCGAATTGATTGAGCCGACCAGTGGTAACACGGGTATCGCGCTTGCCTATGTCGCGGCAGCACGTGGTTATAAGCTGACCCTAACCATGCCGGAGTCAATGAGCCTTGAGCGCCGTAAACTGCTCAAAGCCATGGGCGCGAAGCTGGTGCTGACCGAAGCGCCAAAAGGCATGAAAGGCGCGATTGCCAAAGCGGAAGAAATCATGGCAGCAGAGCCAGGTAAATATCTGATGCTGCAACAGTTCGACAACCCCGCCAACCCTGAAATCCATGAAAAGACCACTGGGCCTGAAATCTGGGAAGACACTGACGGCGAAATCGATGTGTTTGTATCCGGTGTTGGCACTGGTGGCACCCTAACTGGTGTCAGCCGCTACATTAAAAACACCCAAGGCAAAGCCATTACCACAGTCGCCGTCGAGCCTGCCGAGTCGCCAGTGATTGCGCAAACCATCGCGGGACAAGACGTGCAACCTGCCCCTCACAAAATCCAAGGTATTGGCGCGGGCTTTGTGCCGAAAAACTTGGATGTCACGCTTGTTGACCAAGTGGTGTCTGTCAGCTCAGACGAAGCCATTGCCATGGCTCGCCGCCTGATGGAAGAAGAAGGCATCTTGGGCGGGATTTCTTCAGGTGCCGCAGTGGTTGCGGCTAACAAAATTGCCGAGCTTCCCGAGTTTGCAAATAAGAAGATCGTCACAATTTTGCCAAGTGCAGCAGAGCGTTATCTCAGCTCGCCACTGTTTGCTGGCATGTTCACCGAGCTGGAAACTGAGCAGTAACAGCAGGTTAGCCAACAAGCCTTTACAACCCCCTATTCGCAAAGGCCCAAATTGGGCCTTTTTTGTTTGATTTTTATATTAAGCTTTAGTAAAACACATCTGCCTTTTTATTTTCCGCATCAAAATAAAAGCCCTCGCGCCTAATGAGTGGAAGGTCAAAAATGGCAAAAAGATGACACGAAATTGACATGGATTAAGCTATCAGGTCGATTTCTTGGTTAGGTTAGCGTCAACGGATAGCGAAGTCGCCCGTTAGCGGTTAAGCTAACCTTATATTTAATACATAGATTTAAAAAAATACAGAAACGGGGTGAATCATGTATCAGAAGCAAGTTGAGATTACTGCAGAAAACGGCCTACACACTCGTCCAGCGGCGCAGTTCGTTAAAGAAGCGAAAAGCTACGACGCTGACATCACTGTTGAATCTAACGGTAAGAGCGCGAGCGCAAAAAGCCTATTTAAACTTCAAACCCTTGGCTTGACCAAAGGCACTATGGTGACTATTTCTGCTGAAGGTGCGCAAGCACAACAAGCCGTTGATCACCTAGTAAAACTGATGGACGAGCTGGAGTAATCCGGCTCTTTTTCTATCGGTTTTAAGTTGGATAAACGTAAGGTAAAGCTATGATTTCAGGCATCCTGGCATCACCTGGTATTGCTTTTGGTAAAGCACTGCTGCTGCAAGAAGAAGACGTTGTTATCAGTAAAGATAAGATTGCTGCGTCTCAAATCGATCAAGAAATTCAGCGCGTATTGGATGCTCGCGAACAGTCTAAGACGCAACTCGAAGCGATCAAGGACAAAGCAAGGGAGACCTTCGGCGAAGAGAAAGAAGCTATCTTCGAGGGTCATATCATGCTACTTGAAGATGAAGAACTCGAAGAAGAGATCGTCAGCTTCATCAAGTCAAACCTAGCGACCGCCGATAACGCTATCTATAGCGTTATCGAAGAACAAGCGGTCACGCTTGAGTCACTCGACGACGATTATCTGAAAGAGCGTGCCGCGGATATCCGTGACATCGGTTCACGCTTCGTCAAAAACGCACTTGGCATCAATATGGTGTCGTTGAGCGCTATCAACGAAGAAGTGATCCTGGTTGCAAACGACCTGACGCCTTCAGAAACAGCACAGGTTGACCTGAATTATGTGCTTGGTTTCATCACCGACATTGGTGGTCGCACTTCACACTCCTCAATCATGGCACGCTCGCTTGAGTTGCCAGCGATTGTAGGCACCAATGATGCGACCAACAAAATACAAAATGGCGACATGCTGGTGCTTGATGCGATTAACAACCAAATCGTTGTCAACCCTTCAGACGAAGAACTCAGCAAATTCAAAGTGATTCGTGACCAACAGATCGCCGAGAAAGCGGAACTGGCGAAGCTTAAAGATCTGCCAGCCATTACGCTTGACGGTCACCAAGTCGAAGTGTGCGGTAACGTAGGCACGGTCAAAGACTGTGACGGCGTAAACCGTAACGGCGGTGAAGGTGTGGGGCTTTATCGCACCGAGTTCCTGTTTATGGACCGCGACGCGCTTCCGACTGAAGAAGAGCAATACCAAGCTTACAAAGCGGTAGCGAAAGCGATTGATGGCCATCCTGTGATCATCCGCACCATGGATATCGGCGGTGACAAAGATCTGCCTTATATGAACTTGCCGGAAGAAATGAACCCATTCTTGGGTTGGCGTGCAGTTCGTATTAGCCTCGATCGTCGCGAAATTCTTCGCGATCAGCTTCGTGCTATTCTTCGTGCTTCGGCGCACGGTAAAATCCGTGTGATGTTCCCGATGATCATTTCTGTCGAAGAAATCCGAGAGCTGAAAGAAGCGATCGAGACCTACAAAGCAGAACTGCGCCAAGAAGGTCACGACTTCGACGCCGATCTGGAAATCGGTGTAATGGTTGAGACGCCAGCCGCGGCTGCGATCGCTCACCACCTCGCGAAAGAAGTGGAATTCTTCAGCATTGGCACCAACGATTTGACTCAGTATACCTTGGCGGTCGATCGTGGTAATGAGCTGATTTCGCACCTGTATAACCCTCTGTCTCCTGCTGTATTGACGGTTATCAAGCAAGTGATTGATGCCTCACATGCGGAAGGTAAATGGACCGGGATGTGCGGAGAGCTTGCAGGTGACGAGAAAGCAACGTTACTATTGATGGGAATGGGTTTGGATGAGTTTAGTATGAGTGCCATCTCTATCCCTCGCATCAAGAAGATTATCCGTAATGCCAACTTTGCTGATGTGAAAGCGATGGCCGACAAAGCACTCACTTTGCCAACTGCGGCAGAAATCGAGGCCTATGTCGAAAAATTTATTGCGGAAAAAACCGCTTGCTAATATACAATCAGCAAAGAATCACTGCTTAGGAGCAACACTATGGGTCTGTTCGACAAACTGAAGAAGTTGGTGTCTGAAGACGGCAACGACGCAAGTGCCATTGAAATTATCGCCCCATTGTCGGGTGAGATCGTCAACATCGAAGACGTACCTGACGTTGTGTTTGCTGAGAAAATCGTCGGTGATGGTGTTGCGATTAAACCATCAGGCGACAAGATGGTTGCGCCAGTTAACGGCACTATCGGTAAGATTTTCGAAACCAACCACGCTTTTTCAATTGAGTCAGATGACGGCGTTGAGCTGTTCGTACACTTTGGTATCGACACCGTCGAGCTAAAAGGCGAAGGTTTCAAACGCATTGCGGAAGAAGGTCAAACGGTGAAAGCCGGTGATACCGTGATCGAATTTGATTTAGGCATGCTCGAAGAGAAAGCCAAATCAACACTGACACCAGTGGTTATCTCTAACATGGACGAAATCAAAGAGCTAACTAAGCTCTCTGGTGCCGTCACTGTGGGCGAAACCTCTGTATTGCGCGTCACTAAGTAATTCAGATTTCTTAGTGAAGAAAAACGCAGCCTCGTGCTGCGTTTTTTTATGCCCGATGCTTGTCCTGTTTATGTGAACTGGTAAAAAAAGCGCTTCACCCGCCGGCTTCTCAGCCAATAAAGACTCGCCCACACTAACCAAAGCCCATGCAAGGCAAGCAACCAATCAAACCGTCCCCCCGTCATCGTGAGCGTATGCGCCACTTGATAGGCTTCCCACGTCCACAACAGCCATACCCACCAATAACCCAAGTGCCAATGCTGTGTTAACCATTCAGGCGCCTTGTCGCAGTTTCCCACCAACAGTAATAGCGCAAGCGACACTAAACCAATCACTAAGCTGAGATAAAACGCAGACGTGTCAGGATAAACCAGCGCGAGCAGCTCGCTGCCCTGCTCTCGGCTCACTCCAGCCATCGCCAGTAGCCACCATGCGCGACTTAACAGTAGTAGGCACAACACGGCGATCTGGGGCGCTTTGATGTACCCTTTGTCGTCGAAATGATCAAACGTGTCCATAAGATTTTTGATTGAGAAGTCACGCATTTACCATGGCGACATGCGATAAAAACTGCAAGCGCAAAAGCAAAATTTGTTATCCTAGGGGCGAGCCATTTATTTAGCGTTATATGGAGCCTTCATGGCCAAAGCAAAAGCAACGATTTCGCCCGAGACGCAACAAGACGCCATGCGCGTTGCCAAAGCCACGCAAAAGCCCGGACAAACCAAGGCTCAGACAAAACTGATCGCTCAGGGGATTGAGAAAGGGATTGCGCAGTACAAAAAAGAACAAAAGGTAAAGGCGCGAGCACAGGATAAAGCACGAAAGAAACAGCAAAAGGCGACACCGGCGGTCGAGCAACCTCGCGAGCCTGCGCCTTCCTCTCAGCCACCCGCACAGGATAAAGGCTACCGCCATTTACCTTGGCTTTTACTCGTCGTAAGCTGGATAGGATTTATTGGTTACGCACTCGTGGGGGCATAATGGGAAAAAATCTGCTCGGCCTCATTGTCGTTTTTACGCTGTTCGGCTGCTCAAAAGGAGGCCCCATGGCAAAACAACCGCCTGTCACTGCCTGTGGTGACAGCCCTAATTGTGTTTCAACAGAAGACACGCGCGCGACGTTTCAGTTAGCGCCTTTGCGGCTGGCTAACACCGACGTTGCCTTGGCTAACATTGTCGAGAAAATTGCCTCAATGCCCCATGCAGAACTCGTTTCAGCCCAAGACAACTACGCACACTTACGCTTCACCACCCGGGTGCTGCGCTTTGTCGATGATGTTGAAGTCTCACTCAACGGAGACCAGATTGCGCTTCGCTCTGCCTCTCGTGTCGGCTATTACGACTTTGGCGCAAACCGTCGGCGTGCAGATGCTATTCGCCGTACACTCATTGAGGCGAAATTAGTCACACCCTCTGGTACGTATTAGTTGATATAAGAGCGAATATCTCGCTTTTTATCCTCGACCCAATCGCGACGAAACGGGCCCCAGTCTTTTAGCTGGTAATAACCATCGTTATGGCGCTTGCCATCTTGGATAAATGTCATATCAATGCCTAGCCCTGACAACGATTTGAGCACATCCTGGATCGTGCGGCGTGGCCAGCCTGTTGCCTCAATCAAACGCGGCACGTTTGGGCGCTCCATCTCTTCTACCAGTGCGGCGAGATACAAGCGCCGAGCAAATACCGGGTTGAGTTCCATATGAACCTCCAACAATTACGAATGATCCCATTATTCATGGTGCCTACTAAGAGGCTTTGCGTTTGATCAAAACGCCATCAAATCGACGTGCTGCAGGCGCATTTACCTACGCATTTCACATATTCTTGGGCCATCAAATGACGCACATGCCTGCCGCGCTAGGTGTTGCGTTCATTAACCAGCAGTGTCACTCTTAAACCTTTGCCAACAAGCACGATAAGACCATGACAACTGTATTTGGGATCAAAAACTGCGACACCCTAAAAAAAGCCCTAAAGTGGTTGGATAACCAAGGTATCGACTATCAATATCACGACTATCGAAAAGATGGCCTAGACGCACAAATGCTGCAGACGTTTGTCTCAGCACTCGGCTGGGAAGCGCTAGTCAACAAACGTGGCACCACCTACCGCCAATTGAGTGATGAGCAAAAAGCCAATTTAGATCAAACCCGCGCAATCGCGATCATGCTTGATAATCCAGCGATCATTAAGCGCCCATTGCTCGTACACAACGGTAGCTATTATCTCGGCTTCAAAGAGAATCAATACGCTGATATTTTCGCGTAATGTGATAGCCGATTCATTTTTGTTGTAAGGAAACCCTGATGACTGACTCTGCCACGCTGGCTTTAGCGAAAGATCTGATAAACCGAGAATCGGTCACGCCGGAAGATGCCGGCTGCCAAGATCAAATGATTGCGCGATTAGAAGCCTTGGGCTTCACCATTGAGACCATGGTGTTTGAAGATACCACTAATCTGTGGGCCAGACGGGGAACGGAAGGCCCTCTTTTTGCTTTTGCCGGCCACACCGATGTGGTTCCCTCAGGGCCGCACGAACAATGGCACACACCGCCGTTTGAAGCGACGGTGATTGATGATCATCTCCACGGACGTGGCGCCGCCGACATGAAAGGCTCACTGGCCGCCATGGTTGTGGCCGTTGAACGTTTTATTGCCGAGCACCCAGACCACTCTGGCTCACTGGCGTTTTTAATCACCTCTGATGAAGAAGGCCCGTTTATCAATGGCACTACCCGTGTGGTCGATACTCTAATGGCGCGCGGCGAAAAGATTGACATGTGTATTGTCGGTGAGCCGTCCAGCACCCACCATGTCGGTGATGTAGTGAAAAACGGCCGTCGCGGATCCATCACAGGGGATCTCTACGTCAAAGGCACACAAGGGCATGTTGCCTACCCTCACCTTGCGACTAACCCGGTGCATCAGGCGATGCCAGCACTCACCGAGCTTGCGCAAACACTGTGGGATAAAGGCAATGCGTTTTTCCCGCCCACAAGCTTTCAAATCCCCAACATCAAGGCCGGCACGGGCGCGGCCAATGTCATTCCGGGGGAGTGCCATGCACAGTTTAACTTCCGCTTTAGTACAGAGTTGGACAGTGAAACCATCAAAAAGCGGGTTTACTCGATTTTAGACGCCCATGGGCTCGACTATACCCTTGAGTGGACGCACAGTGGTGACCCTTTCCTAACCGATAAAGGCACGTTACTGGATGCAGTGGTGGCTGCGGTGGAAGAGGTGAACCATCAAACACCAGAATTGCTGACCACTGGCGGCACCTCCGACGGACGTTTTATTGCGCAAATGGGGGCGCAAGTGATTGAGCTGGGTCCGGTGAATGCCACTATCCACAAGGTCAATGAGTGTGTGAGCATCCCAGATTTAGAAAAGCTGACTGACATGTATCAAAAGGTCTTGGAGAAAGCACTCCCTTGATGCCGACACCCGCACAGCTCACAGGGCAAGACGCCTCCGCGCTAACACCGATTAACAGCCGACCTAATGCGCCCTGCTTGCACCAAGCGGTACTCGCCGACTTTGCCGCCTTACAACAGGCGGCATCGCAAGCGGGGTTCGCGCTCATGATTGCCAGCGGCTATCGCTCGTTTGCGCACCAGTTAGCCATTTGGAACGGTAAATTTAATGGCGAAAAGCCAGTGTTAGATACTGAGAGTCGACCGTTAGATGTGTCAACATTGTCAGAGGCAGCGCGGGTCAAAGCGATACTGCGCTGGTCAGCCTTGCCAGGGGCAAGCCGCCACCATTGGGGCACAGACATAGACGTGTATGACAAGCGCGCACTGGGGCCGGATCAAAGGTTGGCGCTAACTCCACCAGAATATGATGATGGCCCTCAAGCGGCCTTCTCACAATGGCTCAAAGTGCATGCCCCCAATTGGGGGTTCTTCCTGCCTTATGCCGAAGATAAAGGTGGGGTTGCGAGAGAGCCTTGGCATATCAGCCATATCGCCACCAGCGCCGCCCTCTTGTCAGCATTGAGCCAAGACATGCTTGCCAGCGCGATCAGCAATGCGCCTATTTGTGGTAAAGAGACTATTCTTGAGCAGTTGGATTGGATATATTCAACCTACGTCACTAACTTGTGCGAGGTGGAACAATGGAATGGCTAACCAACCCTTATGTCATTATTGCCATCGTGGTTGCCGTGGTGGTCAGCAATATCATGGCGCTCAAATATACCGCCAACGCAAAATTTGGCCTTAAGTATAAAGACAAGCCAGACAAAACCGCRTCATCCAAGGAACACGATGCGGATAGCAAGCCATCGCTGTCTGATGAACACAAAGACTAAAATAGCGCCACGTTAATGGCGCTATTTTTCTCACTCAAAAAGCAAACGTTTGCTTTTTGAGTCCAAAAATTACAGGGTAAGGCCGATACGCTTTGCCACCTCGATGTAAGCATCCACAACACCACCTAGGCCTTGGCGGAAGCGGTCTTTATCCAGTTTTTCTCGGGTATTGGCATCCCACAATCGACAACCGTCGGGGCTAAACTCGTCACCCAGAACAATATTGCCTTGATGATCAACACCAAACTCAAGTTTGTAATCGACCAGCAATAAGTCACCGTCGGCAAACAAGGCTTTGAGAACATCATTCACCTTATAGGTCAGTGATTTCATCGTCGCCAGCTGTGCTTGTGTCGCGTAGCCCAAAGACTCACACAGGGATTCATTGACCATAGGATCGTGCAGTGCGTCGTTTTTTAAAAACAGTTCAAAGGTCGGTGGCGTCAATGCCGTACCTTCTTCGACGCCGAGGCGACGGCAAAGCGATCCGGCCGCGATGTTGCGCACCACACACTCTACTGGGATCATATCTAGCTTTTTCACCACGCACTCGGTATCGGACAATAATTGGTCCATTTGGGTGGGGATGCCCGCCTGCTCAAGCTTTTGCATGATGAAGTGATTAAATTTGTTATTCACTTCACCTTTTCGCTCAAGCTGCTCGACATGTTCGCCATCAAACGCAGACGTGTCATTGCGAAAGTGCAGAACAAAGCGGTGCTCATCCTCTGTGGCATAGACAGATTTTGCCTTACCGCGATACAACTCAGCACGTTTTTCCATTACCTATACTCTCCATTAGGCGCTAAAAGTAAGGGACGCTCACCGCGTCCCTATAAAATTACTCTGATACTTGACTCACTTGGGCAATGACCGCTTTTAGCGCTGGACTCAGCGCTTCTAACGTCGCCTCATCAACGGGTTTGCCATCGCTGTTGGTGACGTTAAGTGATGTGCGGTTGCCGAGATCGCCTAGCAACAAGGTATAGCTGTTGTCTGGGAACGAAATCGGATCAACGCCAAGAGATTGCCAACGCTCATCACTTGGCGCAACGTGRCGGGTTTTTACCGTGCCCTGCGACTGGTTACGACCTTCTACCGTGAACCCTAAAGGCTTAATGATGGCTGGCAGCTTTTCCCACACTACATCATAGGGCGCACGAGCAATAATCACTGGCAGGCCACTGCGATCGGTACCAAAGCTAATCGGAATATCTGCTTGACGTTGCTCGGCCAGACGGCGCGCTTCGGCACGCAAGGCCGCATCGTGACTGACCGTGATAAGGTTGGTCATCAAGGTGTTGTAGCGCTCACGCAACGCAGGCGTGAGTGGCTCATCGCTGGCTTTCGCGCGCGAGTCAATCATATTCACCCCTAGCGCAAAACGGCGACCTTGCTCAAGACGCGATAGACGGAAGCGTGCTTGATGGGCGCTGTCTTCTTTTTCCCAAGCAATCCAACCGGTTTCTACTTGGTCTGCGGTTTGTGAGGCCACTGGAATGGTCTGCTCGCTGACCAAACGCTCCACCGTTTGCCACACTTTATCGAGTTGCTTTTCATTGGCAACCGCAAGGGTGACACCGCGGCTATCACGTTGTATCCGTGCGCCCGGGATTAAGTCCAGCACTTGGCGCGGCGGACGAATATCAACGTTCTGACCCACTTCACCATTAAAGTCTTGTGTCGGGATCTGATAATTGGTGGAAAAATACGGCGCTTGATCCGGCAAGGTTTGCCATGGCGACAACGGGGTTGTTTGCAAGTAGCCAAAGTCATCTTTGGCTTGACGACGCTGCTCGACGCCACCACTGCAGGCCACCACACTGGTGGCCATGATGGCACAAAGGCCGAGCTTAAATACTGGTTTCATTGACACTCCAACGGCTTACACCGCACCTGCTACACGCAGTGCTTCTCGCACATCTGGACGCAAGTGCTCGCTTAATTCAGTTAATGGCAGACGAAGGTGTCCATCCGCAATCAAGCCCATTTCGCGGACTGCCCACTTCACTGGGATCGGATTGGCTTCGTCAAACAGGTGGCGATGTAGGGGGATCAAGGTTTCGTTGATGGCATGTGCTTGCTCTGCGTCACCCGCGCGCGCCAGTTTGATCATTTTCGCCATTTGCGCCGCTGCCACATTATTGGTCACAGAGATAACGCCATGCCCCCCAGCCAAGACAAAATCTAGGCCCGTTAAATCATCGCCACTGAATAAGAGGAAATCATCGCCACAAAGTTCCCGATGGATCGCGACTCGGCTTACATCAGCCGTGGCATCTTTAAGACCAATAATATTGTCAAACTCAGCCAATCGCGCCACTGTCTCCGGTTGAATATCGACCGCCGTACGCCCGGGGACATTATATAAAATTTGCGGCAGGTCAGTGGCTTCAGCAATGGCTTTGTAATGCTGGAACAAGCCTTCCTGAGTCGGTTTGTTGTAATAAGGGGTCACGCTTAGACAGGCCGCCACGCCCGAGCCAGCAAACATTTTACTGAAAGTGATGGCTTCGTGGGTGGCATTAGCACCGGTTCCCGCGATAACCGGAATACGTCCATTAGCAAATTCCAAGGTTTTTAGCACAATTTTAATGTGCTCATCCACGGTTACTGTCGACGACTCACCCGTCGTGCCCACTGCGACAATCGCATCAGTGCCCGATTGGATATGAAACTCGACCAGTTTTTCCAGGCTAACGTAATCAACTTCGCCGTGTGCATCCATTGGTGTGACGAGCGCCACAATGCTTCCAGAAACCATGTTCGTCTCCCTTATTAGTGATGCTTGCAATGTTACTTTTGGCGCTGGGCAAACACAAGAATAACCCTGCGTCTAGGCATGTCTTAATCGACATTTTTTCATCGATAGACAATGTGTCTTAACGTTATAATCGAAGAAGGAGGGAGCCTGCGTCAATGGGCAGTCAAATCCTGTCAAGTCAGTGATCCTATTATCAAAAACTTGCGTAATCTCGAGCACCCTCTATCATCGTGGATTCGGTTGACCGACAAAAAGGAAACGCAGCGCATGCAAACAATCACCGAAGGCGCCCAAGCGCCCGATTTTTCACTGCAAGACCAAAATGGCGACACCGTCACGCTTAGCCAATTCAAAGGCGACAAACGTGTTCTGGTTTATTTCTACCCAAAGGCGATGACACCGGGCTGTACAACGCAGGCCTGCTCATTACGCGATACCAAAGCTGAGTTGGATGCACTTGACACCGTGGTGCTTGGCATAAGCCCCGATCCGGTGAAAAAACTGGCCCGCTTTGTTGAACGTGATGCACTTAACTTCACGCTGTTGAGCGATGAAGATCATGCCGTCGCCGATGCGTTCGGTGTCTGGGGACCGAAAAAATTCATGGGCAAAGAATACGATGGGATTCATCGTCTAAGCTTTTTGGTCGGCAAAGACGGTAAGATAGAACATGTGTTCAATAAGTTTAAAACCAAGGACCACCACCAAGTGGTACTTGATTACT
The DNA here is from genome assembly GCF_001995745.1 of Salinivibrio sp. ML323. Taxonomy (NCBI): domain Bacteria; kingdom Pseudomonadati; phylum Pseudomonadota; class Gammaproteobacteria; order Vibrionales; family Vibrionaceae; genus Salinivibrio; species Salinivibrio sp. ML323. Next base: position 115,407 of record NZ_MUES01000004.1, read on the forward strand.
TAAACCAAGCGTAACGTCAGTCCACGTTAGCGTCGGGGGCAGAGCAGCCTACAGACTAGAAGCGCACGGCCACCGTGCGCTTTTTTGTATGATTAACCGACAGGCTTTGCCAACGCCTCCGGATATCCGCGGCGTATCGCAAGCTCGCAAGCGGTATCGATTATTTTCGCGGTGTTGGGGCGCGACAGTGGCTGATAAGAGGTAGGCGAGATCCAACCCGCATCTTCAAATTGCGCCAGTACTTTATTGATGGCCGTCAGCGCCGACGACGCTTTAACAATTTCAAAGCGTGCATAACGCTCACCATCAAACGACACATCCGAGGCACGTAAGGAAGGATCATCCCCGGGGATTTGCTGCGCACCACACAAGGGTTTGCCGCCGACTTCCGCCTGTTTAAATGCCGGTAACCACTGGCCAAAGTGGTCAATCGCGCGATCAGTGCGTTCACACACTTCTTGCCAGTCCCAGCCTTTATCGATGTTTTTCACATAACGTGCATCGACAGTCGGTTGCGCCGACTCCGCAGAGCTTTTCACTAAACCACGCTCAAACAAGGTAACATCTTGGGTCATGCCATGGAGTTGGAAAAAACCATCCGGGTAAGGGGTCAATTGTGCCATCCCTTGTGGCGTGCCCCGCTGGCCATGGACAATAATCTCTGGCCATTGATATTCGGTGCTTGTCCAGTGCGCGATATACGCGGCTTTGTATTCCACCAAACGCTTGCGACCAAACCCGGCCATATCATCGATCGTGCCCGTACGGAATCCAGCCGCATTGATCAGATAATCAACCTCAGTGCTTTGTATCTGGCCAGTCTGGTCTTGATAGGTTACCCGCCACCCTGACGAGATGGGCTGAGTATCCATCACTTTGTGATTGAAATTAAGCTGACAATGCGGCGCGTCAGCAAGGGTCAATTGCGCTTCCGCTGCTAGGCGAAAGACGCTAAGCCCGTATTCTTGCACCAGCACCAGAGGGTATTTCATTGCACTTAAATCGAGCGATTGCGCGACAGGCCACATCCACTGGTCCGCGGCATCGGTCACGCTTTGATAGTTTTGAGCGCGCAGTGCTTCCAATTCCTCTTGCTGATACAAACGGAAATAATCGCTCGGCTCGCCCATGACTTTATTATCGCTATCCAGTTCAACCAATTGCGCGTAGCGCTCGCGCAGGGTTTCTAAACGTGCAATCACACTGTCGAGCGAGCCTGGGTCTTGCTGAGGAACAGCAAGGACTGTCGGTCGACGATTAACCGAATGCGGATACATGCGCACCGTGGCTACCGACTGTTCAAGTAAGATCAGGCATTGATCGAGCGAGATTTCACGATACAAATTGCCGCCCGCGTGCAGATGACAAATCGGCGGCCCACTGACCAAGCCGGTGCCCGCTTCAAACACCTGGGTATCCACGCCGCGCTCAGCCAAGCGCATTGCTGCTGTGGTTCCTGCAACACCGCCACCTATCACCGCGACGCGAAACTTTTCTACTTGCGTTTTTTCTTGCCTGTGTTCTGCCATGCCAACCCTGTTCTCATTACTACTTCTATGGGCCAAACTGATCACGGCGTGTCGATGTTTACCTGCCGCTCAGCCCCTTTAATTAGGGGCGTGAAAACAAGATGGATCACTCAATCTCTGCCTTGGGATCGTCATCCAGCTCAATCACCGGCAGCGCTTGCCACACCGCTTTCACTAAGGTCGCCAATGGAATAGCAAAAAATACGCCCCAAAAGCCCCAGAGTCCACCGAAAACCAGTACGGCTATTATGATGGCGACGGGATGTAAATTCACCGCTTCTGAAAAAAGCACGGGGACGAGCACATTGCCATCCAGCGCTTGGATAACACCATAGGCGATCATCACATACCAAAAGCCAGGCTCGAGTCCCCACTGGAACAAAGCAACAATCGCTATCGGGAGGGTGACAATCGCCGCGCCAATATAAGGCACCAGCACAGAAAAGCCCGTCGCCACACTGAGTAGCACCGCGTAGCGAAGATCTAACAGGCTAAAGGTCAAGTAGCTGGTCACCCCGACGATAATGATTTCAGTCACTTTGCCGCGGATATAGTTGGAGATCTGTTGATTCATCTCATGCCCGACTCGAGAGGCAAGACGACGATTACGCGGCAACAAGCCTTTAAACATCGCCAGCATTTGCGCTTTGTCTTTGAGCAAAAAGAACACCAGCAGCGGCACCAAAATCAGGTATACCGCTACCGCGACTAAGTTGACCAAAGACGCCAATGAACCTTTTACCAGTGTTTCACCAAGGTTAAGCACTTTATTTTGCAAGGTGTCGACAAAGGTGTTGACCATATGCGGATTAATCAGCTCTGGGTAGCGTTCTGGCAAACTCAGCATCAGTGCTTGCATATTGTTAAACATATTTGGCACATCAGCGACCAAACTGACCCCTTGGTTCCATATGGTCGGCACCAACCCAAATAATGCCATCAAGGTTAAGCTGACAAACACAGTCAATACCACCAGCACTGACAACACGCGGGGCAACCCCAACCGACAGAGACGATTGACCGGCCAATCGAGTAGATAGGCCATCACGATCGCCACCAGCAATGGGGCGAGCAAATTGCCAAAAAAGTAGATGGTAATAAAACCAAAAAGGAGGATCGCCACCAGGCTTACCGCATGTGGGTCAGAAAAACGTCGCCGATACCAGCGATGTAACATATCAAACATAAAAAGCCCGCTATTTCTTTGTGATGAGTAGCCGCGAAGCTGGCGTGTCTAACCACTGCATGCTGAAGCCTTCGCGTTTAAAATACTTGGGGATATCGTCTTTCGCCCCTTGATCACCGAGTAAAATCACCAATTGCTCACCTGACGACAATAACGCGGCGGCGCGCTTTGCCAGCAATAGCGCCATTGGTCAAACATGTTCTCGCAAATCAAGTGTTTGAGATTCCATTCTGGCTCACCGGTCGGTATTATCGTCAGTATTGTAATGGACATTAGATAGAACGCCAACGAAACCCTAACGGGTTTTATCGGTCTGTACCTAAGTACACCCTGCATTTAAAGGTCATCATACTTATGTCATCACGCGCACTTGGCTCTCACAAAGGCAGCAAGGCTCGCCGCCTGCTCTGTTATGCATTAGCGGGGGTGTTAGCGAGCGCGCCTGTGTCTGCCCGCGTTGAGTCATACCAAAGTGATTTACCGGATATCGGTACCGCTGCCGTCAGTACCTTATCGGTGGCCAAAGAGAAAGAGTTTGGTGATGCCTATATGCGGATGCTAAGAGCCAGCAAGCCCATCATCAGCGATCCTTTGCTCAACGAGTATATTAACGGCTTAGGTCATCGACTGGTGGCAAATGCCAACGATGTTCGTACACCCTTTCGATTTATTTTAATCGATAATCAGGCAATCAACGCCTTTGCCTTTTTCGGTGGCTACGTGGCCATGCACTCCGGCCTGTTCCTCCATGCAAAAACGGAAAGCGAGCTGGCATCGGTGATGGCCCACGAAATCGCCCATGTCACCCAACGTCATTTGGCGAGAAGCATGGAGGAGCAAGCGCAAACCTCGCCGCTGACCGTCGCCGCCTTAGTGGGGTCATTGATGCTCGCGATTGCAGCGCCTGAAGCAGGGATTGCCGCAGCTCATGCAGCAACGGCGGGGAGTATGCAAAACCAAATCAATTTCACTCGTCGCAATGAAGAAGAAGCCGATCGGATCGGCATTGAAACCCTCGCACGTGCTGATTTTGATGTGCAAGCCATGCCGCGATTTTTCTCACGGCTGGCGGATGAGTACCGTTACGCCAGCCAAATGCCCGAGTACTTCAGCACCCACCCTTTACCGGCTTCACGGATCACTGACTCTCGCGCTCGTGCCCGCCAATACCCACAAAAACGGGTACCTGTCTCGCCCGATTATCAACTTGCGCGCGCGCGGATCGTCGCGCGATATAGTGGCATCGCCAGTCGCTCGGCCATGGACTGGTTTGAACGGCGTCATAAAGAGGCCTCGCCGGCCGAAAAGCAAAGCCTCAACTACGGGATGGCGTTGCTTGATATTGATGCCCGTCGTTTTGACGATGCGCGAGAAAAATTAACCCCACTTATCAAGGCGCAACCTAATAATCGATTTTTCCTTGATGCGATGACCGATTTAAACATCGGTGAGAAACAGTACGACAAGGCATTGACGCGCCTTGAAAACGCATTGAACCATCAGCCTAATAACCGCGTATTATTGCTCAATCGTGCCTATACCCTCGTCAAAGCCAAGCGAGGAGGTGAGGCAATCTCCATGCTGGAGCGATATACACACCAGCATCCAGATGACAGCAACGGTTGGTTTTTGTTACAACAAGCGTACGAAAGTACCGGTACGCATCGAGACGGTGAGCTGGCCGCCCAAGGTGAGCGTTATGCCTTACGCGGACAATGGGACAAAGCCATTCGCAATTATACCCAAGCCGCCCAGCTCGCTGAGTTAGGTAGCTTGGCGCAGGCACGGTATGATGCGCGTCTTGATCAACTACGTCGCCAACAAGCCCGCTTTAAAGCGCTTAGCGACCGTTAATTCACTCAAAAAGGATCATTGTTGTGACCGCTATAACTCTCTACCACAACCCCCGTTGCTCCAAAAGCCGTGAAACTCTCAAGTTGTTGGAGTCCAACGGTGTGACGCCGACTATTATCAAGTATCTCGACAACCCGCTTTCTGCTGAAGCCTTATCGATGTTAAAACAGCAACTCGGGCTCAGCTCGTTTCGGGAGATGATGCGAACCAAAGAAGCGGACTACAAAGCGGCGAACTTGGGCGATGCGTCAGTAGACGAGGCGCAACTACTCGACGCCATGGTCAACAATCCCAAATTGGTCGAACGTCCCATTGCAGTAAAAGGGGAAAAGGCGGTGATTGGTCGTCCCCCTGAGAACGTACTCGCGCTGATAAAATGACAAAGGTATTAGTGCTTTACTACAGTCGATCGGGGAATACACGCAAGCTCGCCCAACAAGTCGCGCGGGGCATCGAAGCACAAGGTGTGGAAGCCGTGTTGCGCACGGTGCCCGAGCTACCCGCTTACCCTGATGGTCAAACCCCGGCCTCGACGGCGAAAGACCCTTTTGTCACCCGGCAAGACTTGTTGGATTGCCACGGTTTGGCGCTTGGCAGCCCGGTGCGCTTTGGTAATATGGCCGCGCCCTTAAAGCAGTTTATCGACAGTACCAGTGGTGAGTGGCTATCAGGTGCACTGATTGATAAACCTGCCGCGGTATTTGGCGCTGGCTCTATGTTGCATGGTGGGCAAGAAACCACCCTGCTCACCATGACGGTGCCGCTGCTTCATCATGGCATGATGCTGCTCGGTGTCCCGCATAGCGAGCGCGCATTACACACCACAGAAGGCGGTGGTTCACCTTATGGTGCGTCGAGTGTGGCTGATGCAAACCAGCCTTTAATCGCCGACGAAAAACAAATCGCCAAAACCTTAGGCCAACGTCTCGCACGTTTTGCACAAACCGTTCACCATCACTTGGGATAAAAGGATAGAATTGTGACTGACTCTCGGCTTGCATTAATGCGTAAGCTTTCGTTGTTGAGTAACCTCGGCCTGATTGCCTGGGTGGTCATCTGGCACGCATCATTGTCGCCCCACCCTCACCTCAATGCCTTGGCGGTGACCATCGGCTGGACGATTCCTCTGCTACTCCCGCTGCCTGGGATCGTGAAAGGCAAGCCCTTTACCCACGCGTGGGCCAACTTTATTTTGATGTTTTACTTTTTGCACGCATTGACTCTTATTTATGTTGATGAAGGGGAGCGCTGGCTCGCCGCGACCGAGCTGGTTTTAGTGACCTTTGCGTTCGCCAGTAACATTGTCTTTGCGCGTTGGATGGGAAAATCACAAGGGCTGAAGCTGCCGCGTCTGTCTCAAGTGGAACGTGAAGAACGCCAACGTTTTGAAGGCAAGGATAACGCCTCGTCTGACTAAGAACTGGCCTTTATCCTCGCCCTTGGTCTGTTGATCTCCTCGGCTAAGCCAAGCCCCGCGCTTGGCTTACACCGGATAAGGGCGGCGAGAAAAGTATCGATGGCCACACTTGCTGCAAGGGGCAATCACATCCACTCGGCTATGGCGTGACTGGTGTTGGCACTGCTCACATTGCAATACGCCCAGCCCCACAATTTCACCCGCTTCATACACACCATGATGCTGAAGGTCATCGAAGACTTCACGCCACTCTAGCTGCGTACGATCAGTGATTTCTGCCAGTTGTTCCCAAATCGAGTTGGCAATCAGGTCGTTAAACACCTGACTGTCCATTTCTTCGGTTTGAGATTTATCATACTGCTCACCAAAGGCTTTCACATCCCGCTTGAAGTACGCCTCAATCAGCGCCCACTCATCTTTGGTCAGATCCGCGGCTGCTTTGAGGTATTGATCAGACAACTCGACCCAGCGAGACAAAGCCTCTGGACTGTTTTCCAGTGCCTCTTTTACCCGCTCAATGATACTTTGTTGCGGTTCTTTCTCTTTATTCATGGTTCCGTCCTGATTCAAGTGTTGTTGCGGTCTCTGCCTTTCGTTATTCTATGACGATATTTCTCTTTCAGGTTTTACCTTTCTCACAGAATCTCGGAAGCCATCGATGCAAGAACAATATAGCCCGCAAGATATTGAACAAAAAGTTCAAGCCCATTGGGATGACAATAAAACCTTTGTGGCTCATGAAGACCCTAACAAAGAAAAGTTTTACTGTCTTTCTATGTTCCCTTACCCCAGTGGTCGACTTCACATGGGGCATGTACGTAATTATACCATCGGTGATGTGATCTCGCGTTATCAGCGCCTGCAAGGCAAGAATGTGATGCAACCTATTGGTTGGGACGCATTTGGTTTGCCAGCCGAAGGGGCCGCTATCAAGAACAAAACCGCCCCTGCGCCTTGGACTTACGAAAACATTGATTACATGAAAGGCCAGCTGAAAATGCTGGGCTTCGGTTACGACTGGGATCGCGAAATCGCCACCTGTAGCCCAGATTACTACCGCTGGGAGCAAGAATTCTTCACCACGCTATACAACAAAGGCTTGGTCTACAAAAAGACCTCCTCGGTCAACTGGTGTCCGAATGACCAAACCGTGCTGGCGAACGAGCAGGTGCACGAAGGGTGCTGCTGGCGTTGTGACACCCCGGTTGAGCAAAAAGAAATTCCACAGTGGTTTATTAAAATCACCGATTATGCAGACGAGTTACTGCAAGGCATCGACAAACTGGATGGTTGGCCAGAAATGGTGAAAACCATGCAACGTAACTGGATTGGCCGCTCGGAAGGGGTGGAGCTGACCTTTGACGTGGAAGGTGAGCACCCGGCACTGGATGTGTACACCACCCGTCCCGACACCTTGATGGGTGTCACCTATGTCGGTATTGCGGCTGGCCACCCACTGGCCGATGCCGCGGCCAAAAACAACCCAGCCTTGGCTGAATTTGTCCAAGAGTGCCGTAACACCAAGGTAGCGGAAGCCGAGCTTGCCACCATGGAGAAAAAAGGCATGGCGACGGGCTTGTACGCCATGCATCCATTAAACGGCCGCCGCGTACCTATTTTTGTCGCCAACTTTGTACTGATGGACTACGGTACTGGTGCGGTCATGGCCGTGCCTGCCCACGACCAACGCGATTTTGAATTTGCCAGTAACTACGGCCTCGATATTGAGCCGGTGATCCTGGATGAAAACGGCCATGCGCCTGATTTGTCCGAGCAAGCCTATACAGAAACAGGCAAGCTCTTTAACTCGGGTGAATTTGATGGTTTGGACTTTGATGCCGCGTTTGATGCGATTGCCGCCAAGCTCGAGTCTTTGGGCAAAGGCAAGAAAACCGTTAACTTCCGTCTTCGTGATTGGGGCGTGTCACGCCAACGCTATTGGGGCGCGCCTATCCCCATGCTGAACACCGAAGACGGGGAAGTGGTGCCAGTCCCGACGGATGAGCTGCCCGTGATCCTGCCAGAAGATGTGGTGATGGACGGGGTACAAAGCCCGATAAAAGCAGACAAACAGTGGGCACAAACCCAATACCAAGGCAAGCCTGCACTGCGTGAAACCGACACCTTCGATACCTTTATGGAGTCGTCTTGGTACTATGCGCGCTATTGCTCGCCGCAGGCCGATCAAATGCTCGATCCAAGTGCTGCCAACTACTGGCTGCCTGTGGATCAGTATATCGGCGGCATTGAGCACGCTTGTATGCACCTTCTCTACTCGCGCTTCTTCCACAAGTTGTTGCGTGATGAAAATATGGTTGATAGTGATGAGCCGTTTAAGCAACTACTGTGTCAAGGCATGGTACTGGCTGATGCCTTCTACTATACCGATGACAAAGGCGTGCGCGTGTGGGTATCACCAACCGAGGTGACCGTCGAACGTGACAGTAAAGGGCAAATTGTTAATGCGGTAGACCGCCAAGGCAATGCCGTGGTCCATGCGGGCATGACCAAGATGTCGAAGTCGAAAAACAACGGCATTGATCCGCAGCTTATGGTTGAGAAGTACGGCGCCGACACGGTACGCCTGTTCATGATGTTCGCCGCACCTGCTGATATGACCCTAGAGTGGAAAGAATCAGGGGTTGAGGGCTCACACCGCTTCTTGCGTCGCGTGTGGAAGCTGGTTTACGAGCACAGCCAAAAAGGGCCTGTGGTGGCACTGGATGCAAATGCACTCAACAATGAGCAAAAAGCGGTGCGCCGCGAGGTGCATAAAGCCATTGCCAAAGTCAGTGATGACATGGGACGCCGTCAGACCTTTAACACTGCTATCGCGGCGATTATGGAGCTGATGAACCGATTGGTGAAAGCCCCACAACAAAGCGAGCAAGACCGTGCGGTACTTGATGAAGCCCTCAAAGCTGTGGTGCTCATGCTTTATCCGATCACCCCGCATATCTGCTTTAGCATGTGGCAGGCACTCGGTGAGACTCACATTGATGACGCGGCGTGGCCACAGGCCGACGAAGCAGCCATGGTTGAGGATGAGAAACTGATTATCGTCCAAGTCAACGGTAAACTGCGCGCCAAGATCACCGTCGCTGCAGATGCGGAGAAAGAGGCCGTAGAAGCCCAAGCGATGGCAGATGAAAACGTGGTGAAATTTACCGAAGACAAAACCGTGCGCAAGGTGATTTACGTGCCTGGCAAGCTGGTTAACATTGTTGCCAACTAACAAGGAGCGATGGAGTGAATCTGTTTAAGACAATGCTTCGCTCCCTGCTTGTCGCGATGGTCTGTTTGACCATCGCGTCTTGCGGGTTTGCCTTGCGCGGCAGCTACAATCTGCCCGATGAAGTGGATAAGGTCTCATTGACCAGCTTTGACCCTTATGGCGAGTTAACCCGACAAATGCGAAATGCCTTGCGTCAACACAAGGTCGATCTTGTCTCCCCTTCCAAGGAGGTGGCTAATATCCACTTGCTCGGGGAAAGCAATAGCGAACAAACGCTATCGCTTTATCAAAACAGCCGTGTGGCGGAGAAAGAATTTCGCTATGTCGCCCGTTATCGCGTCACCGTACCCGATAAAGGCAGTTATACCTATAACACCACCTTGAGTCGTAACTTCCTTGATAACCCACTGACAGCGTTGGCAAAGTCTGTAGAGGAAGATAAGTTAGTCGCGGAGATGCGTACAGAAGCCACTCGGCAAATTATGCGTCAGCTTTCCCAATTAAAAGGCGATATCGCCGAGTTTGAGCGCCAACAGGCCGAACAAGCGGCAATGGAGACACTCGAGCAAGGTGAAACACCGACTAAGCCTGATGTTATCATTGAAACGCGACAAACCGAGACGAACACCGCGCAATGATGAGAACCTATCCCGACCAATTGGCGCAGCAGCTCAACCAACCGCTGCGCCAAACTTATTTGGTTTTTGGCTCCGACCCATTACTTAAACTCGAAGCACGCGATGCCATTGCACACGCGGCGCGCGCCCAAGGTTTTGAAGAGCATCATAAATTTGTCATTGATGGTCAGCTCGATTGGCAAGAAGTCATCGATTGCTGTCAAGCACTTAGCTTGTTTGCGTCTCGGCAAATTATTGAACTTACCTGCCCTGACAATGGCCTCACCAGCACGCAAGCCAAGCAGCTTACTGAGCTGGCCGCTTATCTGCATCCTGATATCCTCTTATTGGTGCAAGGGGAGAGGCTCAACAAAAAGCAAGAAAGCGCCAAATGGTTTTCAGCGCTCGCCCAACACGGCTTATACGTGGTGTGTAACACCCCGGAAGCTCGTCACTTACCACGCTTTATTGAGCAACGCTGTCGTCACTTGGGACTAAAGCCTGATCAACCTGCGCTACAGCTATTAGCACAATGGCATGAAGGAAACCTCCTCGCCTTAGTGCAAAGTCTGCATATCTTGCAGCTACTTTATCCCGATGGTGCACTCACCTTGCCTCGTATTGAAAGTTCGCTGTCACGCCATCATCACTTTACCCCCTTCCAGCTCACCGATGCGCTGCTAGCCGGGAAGGCACAACGCGCGCAGCGGATACTCGACCAGCTTCGCGCTGAAGGGGAAGAGCCAACACTTCTGTTGCGACTGATTCAAAAAGAGCTTAAGCAGCTGTACAGCATTCAAGAGCAAGGACAAAAAGGCAGGCCGTTGAATGCCATCTTTGATCAGTTCCGTGTGTGGCAAACCCGTCGTCCCATGCTCACAGCCGCTCTCAATCGACTCAATAAAGCCCGGTTAACCACACTGCTACGCCGCTTGGCGCAGATAGAAATCAGGCTAAAAACGGACTTTGGTAGCGATCCTTGGCCGGATCTGCAGTATTTTTGTGCACTCATGACCCAAGCGTCCGAACCACTCACGCCCTAGCGTGTCCAAAGCGGTAGCAAGTGGTATACTGCCCAGATAAAACCAAGAGCAAAACACAGAGGTTTTCTTTGCAAGCGAACGAGTTAAAACAGTTTGTGACCGATAAGGTCGATGAGTTAAAAGCCAGCGATATTGTGACCCTGGATGTCCGCGACAAATCATGCATTACCGACTTTTTAGTGCTGTGCACCGGCAACTCTCGCCGTCATGTCGCCTCTATTGCCGAGCATGTGTGTGAACAAGCCCAAGCAGTGGATATCGACTCGCTCGGCACGGAAGGCCAAGATGACAGCGAATGGGTGGTCGTCGATTTAGGTGACGTCATGGTGCACGTCATGCAAGAGGAGCAACGCCAACTCTATCAATTGGAAAAGCTCTGGAACTAAACCATCATGAAAATCCAACTGATTGCGGTCGGCAATAAAATGCCCAAATGGGTAGAGCAAGGCTTTGAGGAGTATCAACGCCGCTTTCCAAAAGACATGCCACTCGAGCTAATAGAGGTCCCTGCTGGCAAGCGCAGCAAAAATGCCGATATCGCCCGCATCTTGCAAAAAGAAGGGGACGCCATGTTGGCGGCCGTCAGCCGGGGTAGTCGCATTGTGACACTCGATATTCCCGGCAAGCCTTGGGACACACCACAATTGGCTAATCAGTTGGAAAAGTGGAAACTTGATGGCCGCGATGTCGCTATTTTGATCGGTGGGCCAGAGGGGCTTGCGCCACAGTGTAAGGCTGCTGCGGAGCAAAGCTGGTCGCTGTCTCCACTGACTCTGCCTCACCCATTAGTTCGGGTTATCATGGCAGAGAGCCTTTACCGCGCGTGGAGTGTCACCACCAATCATCCGTACCATCGAGAATAAGTTGAGATGAAGCGCCAACGAGTTGAAATACGAGACCACAGCGCCGAGGCGGCCTTGTTTGTGCGTCGCGCTATCGTCTGCTTTGTCGGTATTATGGCGTTGGTCGGGGTGCTGCTGACTAACCTTTATCATATTCAGGTGACCGAGCACCAAGACTACCAAACCCGCTCGAACGATAACCGTATCAAGGTCGTTCCCGTCGCCCCTAACCGTGGCCTGATTTATGATCGCAATGGAAAATTACTAGCGGAAAATCGTCCCGTTTATCACCTAGAAGTGACCCCTGAGCAAGTCGATGATATGCCGGCAACCCTCGCCCAGCTAAAAGACTTACTTTCATTGACCGACAAAGACATTGCCCGCTTTCAAAAAGAGCGTCGCCGCTCGCGACGGTTTAATGCCGTCGCACTAAAAACTCAGCTCACCGATAAAGAAGTTGCCATTTTTTCCGCGCACCAGCATCAGTTTTCTGGGGTGGAAATAAAAGCCTACTTAAAACGCCATTACCCTTACGGCGATGCACTGACCCATGTGCTCGGCTATGTCGCCAAAATCAATGATCGCGATATTGCCAAGCTAAGACAAAAAGGGGTGCTGAACAACTACAAAGCAACCCGAGACATCGGCAAGCTGGGGATCGAGAAATACTACGAGTCAACGCTGCATGGTAAAGCCGGCTACCAAGAAGTTGAGGTGAACAGCCGTGGCCGCGTGATACGCACGCTCAAATATGTGCCCCCGCAACCAGGCAAAGACCTTATCCTCAACCTCGATATTGATCTGCAGCTCTATGTGCGTGGGATCCTTGGTGACCGACGAGGCGCGGTAGTGGTGGTCGATCCTGACACCTCAGGCGTACTGGCGATGGTCTCTACCCCAAGCTATGACCCCAACTTATTTGTCCATGGTATCTCTGGCAAGCAATACCGGCAGCTGCTCAATGATAAAGATCGTCCCTTGGTCAATCGCGCCACTCTCGGTATTTATCCCCCCGCCTCGACGGTGAAGCCTTTCATTGCCGTTGCCGCGCTCGAAGAAGGCGTGGTCACCACCAAGACCACGCGTAACGACCCGGGTTATTGGCGGATCCCCAACTCGGATACGCGCCCCTTCCGCGATTGGCTCCCTTGGGGGCACGGACGGGTCAACATCGTGCAATCGATCGAGGAGTCGGTCGATACCTTCTTCTATCAAATCGCTTATGACATGGGGATCGATAAACTCTCTATGTGGATGGAAAAATTTGGCTTTGGCCAATACACGGGCATCGACATTCAAGAAGAAAGTAGCGCTAATATGCCTAACCGCGAATGGAAAATGAGTCGCTACCGCCAACCCTGGTATAAAGGTGACACGATTCCCGTCGGGATTGGGCAAGGTTATTGGACCGCCACCCCGATGCAAATCGTCAAAGCCTTGACCGTGCTACTCAACCGTGGCGACGTCAAAGCACCCAAACTATTAAACAAAACGCGCGATGAACATGGCACCCACAAACCCGACGCCGAGCCATTTCCACCGATTAAAGGAGTCGACGATAAATATTGGGATGTCGGCCTTAAAGGTATGCAACTGGTTAACCACGGTCGCAAAGGAACCGCGCGCCGTTCATTCCGTTCTGCAGAGTATTTGTCTGGCGGAAAATCAGGGACCGCTCAGGTATTTGGGCTGGGTGAAGACGAAGAATACAACGCGGATGAAATTGCTGAACATCTACGTGATCACGCACTTTTCATGGGCTTTGCGCCCTTTGAAAACCCAGAAGTCGCTGTCTCTATGGTACTGGAAAACGCAGGCGGTGGCTCGAGCAACGGCGGCCCTATTGCCCGTCGCATCTTCGACCATATTTTGTTAGAAGACAAAGAGACAAACGAGGCCAAACAATGAGTTCACTTGCCCAAGTTAGCGCGAAACGCTCTTTGTTCGATCGCTTACACCTCGACCTGCCGATGCTGGTTGGCATTTTGTTACTGATGGGCTTCGGCCTTGTGGTGATGTATAGCGCCAGTGGTCAAAGTATGGTGATGATGGAACGTCAGGCGATCCGCATGCTGTTGGCGCTCGCGGTCATGTTTGCCCTCGCTCAAGTACCACCTCGCCATTATGAGTTCTGGGCGCCCTATTTGTATGCCGTGGGCGTGGTCTTACTAGCAGCCGTTCTATTGGTTGGCGAAACCGCAAAGGGTGCTCAGCGCTGGCTCGATCTCGGGGTGGTGACCTTCCAGCCATCAGAAATCATAAAACTTGCGGTACCGCTCATGCTGGCCCGCTATATTGGCAAAGATCCGCTTCCTCCCAAATTCACCCACTTACTCATCGCTCTGGTGTTACTGTTTGTCCCCACCATTATGATTGCTAAGCAACCCGATTTAGGCACATCCATACTGATTGCCGCCTCTGGAGTGTTTGTACTGTTTTTGGCCRGGATCAGTTGGAAAATTATTATTGCTGCCGTCGTCGCGCTCGCCAGTTTTGTCCCTGTACTCTGGTTTTTCCTAATGCATGATTATCAGCGTACCCGCGTGCTGACCTTGTTTAACCCAGAATCCGATCCCTTGGGCGCAGGCTATCACATCATTCAATCTAAAATTGCCATTGGCTCTGGTGGCTTAAGCGGCAAAGGCTGGCTGCAAGGGACACAGTCCCAATTGGAGTTTCTCCCTGAGCGACACACAGACTTTATTTTCGCCGTTATCGCTGAAGAATGGGGGTTGATCGGTGTCTGTGTACTGCTGGCCCTGTACCTCTTTTTGATTGGCCGCGGGCTAATGCTCGCCAGCCGTGCCCAAACGGCGTTTGGCCGGATGATGGCTGGCAGCATCGTGTTAAGCTTTTTTGTTTATGTATTTGTCAATATTGGCATGGTCAGCGGCATTCTTCCTGTGGTTGGGGTACCCTTACCACTTATCAGTTATGGCGGTACCTCGATGGTCACACTGATGGCCGGTTTTGGCATTCTGATGTCTATTCACACTCATCGTAAAATGTTATCCAGGGCATAAACATGCGAGCTATTATCGTTTCTAGCGCTATCGTCTTATTAAGTGCATGCAGCAGCCAGCAAGGCCGCTACGACATGCAYAGTGATAAAGCACCCGAGACGGTGCCACCAGTTATTCACGCAGAAAACGCGCAACCCAGATATGAGCCCTACAGCCTCGCGGGTAACAAAGATTACACGTTAAAGGGTCAGCGCTATCAAATTTTACGCGATCCAAAAGGCTACCAAGAGGCGGGCATTGCTTCATGGTACGGGGAAAAATTTCATGGCCATCGCACCTCTAATGGCGAAGTGTACGATATGTACTCTATGTCAGCCGCGCACAAAACCCTTCCCCTGCCCAGTTACGTGGAAGTGACCAACCAAAATAATGGTAAAAAAGCCATTGTGCGCGTCAATGATCGCGGCCCCTTTCACAATCAACGCTTGATAGACCTAAGCTACGCTGCCGCCAAAAAGCTAGATGTATTAAAAACAGGCACAGCGCCCGTATCACTGCGTCTACTCTCGCCGAGTAAGCCTGCGGATGACGAGTGGCACTCCGCGCGCCATCATGCTTATTATGTACAACTCGCCGCGCTATCTGATGGCCTAAAAGCCAATCAAAAAGCGGAACAATTGGCGAAGGCCCATGGTCTACCGACACATATCGCCCGCCGTGATACCGTGTATCGTGTTCGCTTTGGACCTTTTTACGATAGAGACCAAGCACAGCAAGCGATGCGCACGGCAAAGCAGCATCAGTTGCCAGGGGCATTTATCGTTACCGAAGCACTTGTGAATGGTGACACATCTGTCACAGGTGCTAAAACAAACAATCAATAAGTTAAAGAAATCGAGCCTGTCCCTCTATCCGCAATTTGGTATAGTGAGGGCACAGTATCGACATCGATAACCGACATAAGTACTAACAATGATGAATAAAACCGTTTTCCGCATGCGTACACTGCTTTCTGCAGCCCTGTTCGCCTCTGCGACTGCTCAAGCCGCGCCTGCTGTTGTGCCTGATGCGCCGCAAATTGCCGCCAAAGGCTACGTATTGATGGATTATCATTCCGGCGAGGTGCTGGCGGAAAATAACGCCTATCAACGCCTTAATCCTGCGAGTTTGACCAAAATGATGACCAGTTACGTGATTGGTCAGGAAGTTGAGCGTGGCAATATCTCGATGGATGATGACGTTGTCATTAGTGAGAATGCGTGGGCCAAAAACTTCCCCGGCTCTTCGAAGATGTTTATCGAAGTCGGCACCACGGTCAAAGCGGCCGACCTCAATCGTGGCATTATTATCCAGTCAGGCAACGATGCCTGTGTGGCGATGGCTGAACATGTTGCCGGCTCAGAAGACGCCTTTGTCGATCTGATGAACCGCTGGGGCGAAACCCTGGGCATGGACAGCTCTCACTTTTCTAATGTTCACGGTTTGGACTCCAAAGATCTTTACACCACGCCGTACGATATGGCGCTACTCGGCCAAGCCCTTATTCGTGATGTACCGGCGGAATACCGTATTTATAAAGAGAAAGCCTTCACCTATAACGGCATCACGCAATACAACCGTAATGGTTTGCTGTGGGATAAGAGCCTCAACGTCGATGGTATTAAAACCGGCCACACTGACGGTGCTGGCTACAACCTTGTCACCTCTGCCACCGAGGGCGACATGCGTCTTATCTCGGTGGTCATGGGCACCAAAAGCGCCAATGCCCGCAAAGCAGAGAGCAAGAAACTACTCAACTATGGTTTCCGCTTCTTTGAAACCGTCGCGCCTCACAAAGCCAACGAAACCTTTGTGACTGAGAAGGTCTGGATGGGTGATACAGACGAAGTCGCGCTGGGCGTGACAGAAGACACCTTTGTCACGCTTCCCCGTGGCAAGGCGCAAGATCTGAAAGCCAGTTTTGTCCTCGACAACACCTTGGAAGCCCCGATCAGTAAAGGTGATGTTGTGGGTAAACTTTTCTATCAAGTGGATGATGAGGATGTGGCGGAATACCCACTTGTCGCTCTAAACGATGTTGAAAAGGGTGGGCTTTTTAGTCGCTTAATAGATTACATCGTGATGATGTTTAAAAACCTCGTCGGTTAATCCCTCTCTGTGCCGCCCACCAACTTGGTGGGCGGCTTGTTTTCTCGCGCTTGGCAGATTAGTATTTCGCGTTAATCGTGATCAATCGCACAAACGCGTGCCTCTATCAGCCTGCAGTTGGGAGTTAACATGCAAGAGCAACCGAAATTAAAAGATCTGTTGGAGTTTCCTTGCCAATTCACCTACAAGGTGGTGGGCCAGGCAAAACCTGAGCTACCCGATCATGTGCTGACCGTGATCCAGCGTCATGCGCCTGGCGACTACAGCCCAGCCGTCAAGCCGAGTGCCAAGGGCAACTATCATTCGGTCTCTATTACTATTAAGGCGACATCTATTGAGCAAGTAGAAACCTTATATAAAGAGCTGGGTGAGATTGAAATTGTCCGCATGGTTCTCTAATTCGAATACCCACACGACTGGCGGCTTTAAATCACGCTGCCAGCCTCTATAATATCGCCACTGACAACAACACGGGAAATGGGTTTGCAGCACCAACTCGTTGTAAGGCACCTTGGCCGTCAACCGTACCTACGCGTCTGGGAGCAGATGCGAGACTTTACCGATCGTCGCGACGAAGACACGCGTGATGAAGTCTGGCTGGTTGAGCATGATCCGGTTTTTACCCAAGGACAAGCGGGAAAAACGGAGCATGTATTGGTCCCTGGCGACATCCCAGTCGTACAATCAGATCGTGGCGGACAGGTGACCTATCATGGGCCAGGCCAGCTCGTCGCCTATTTCCTGATAAACCTCAAACGTAAAAAAGTCGGTGTGCGGGCGCTCGTTAGCCATATTGAAGATCTTGTGGTGAGCACATTAGCACACTTCCACGTTGACGCTTACGCTCGCCCAGATGCGCCCGGTGTTTACGTTAACGATGCAAAAATATGTTCTCTTGGGCTCCGTATCCGTCGCGGGTGCTCATTCCATGGACTGGCACTCAACATCAATATGGACTTATCACCGTTTCAGCGTATTAATCCATGTGGTTACGCTGGTATGGCCATGACGCAACTGAGCGATCAGGTTGGCAAAGTCACGCTCGAGGACGTTCAACCTGTGCTGGTAGACACTTTAACTCAACAGCTGATGTATTCTGAGGTTGAGTTTACAACGGAAAGCAGCGATTTATGAGCAAACCGATTCAGATGGAACGCGGTGTTAAGTACCGCGACGCCGACAAAATGGCGCTTATCCCGGTCAAAAATATGCCGACCGAGCAAAAAGAAGTGCTGCGTAAGCCTGATTGGATGAAGATCAAGCTCCCGGCTGAAACCGCACGCATTAAAGAAATCAAAGACGCGATGCGCAAAAACAACCTTCACTCTGTGTGTGAAGAGGCGTCGTGTCCGAACCTTGCCGAGTGCTTCAGCCACGGCACGGCGACCTTTATGATTCTCGGGGCCATTTGTACCCGTCGTTGTCCTTTTTGTGATGTCGCCCATGGTCGTCCTGTTGCCCCTGATAGCGAAGAGCCAAAGCATCTGGCGCAAACGATCAAAGACATGAAACTGCGCTATGTGGTGATCACCTCAGTTGACCGTGATGATTTGCGTGACGGTGGTGCCCAGCATTTTGTCGATTGTACCCGTGAAATCCGCGCGCTCAATCCAGAGATCCAAATTGAGACATTGGTGCCTGACTTCCGTGGCCGTATGGATCGCGCACTCGATATCTTGCAAAACAATCCACCCGATGTGTTCAACCACAACCTGGAAACTGCGCCGCGGTTGTACCGCAAAGCCCGCCCTGGTGCCAATTATCAGTGGTCACTGGATCTGCTGAAAAAGTTTAAAGAGATGCACCCTGAGGTACCCACCAAGTCAGGCTTGATGATGGGCTTGGGTGAAACCAAAGAAGAGATCATCGAGGTTCTCAAGGACTTGCGTGCGCACGGCGTGACTATGCTTACGCTTGGCCAGTACTTGGCACCGAGCCGCCACCACTTACCGGTTGAGCGTTATGTGCCACCTGAAGAGTTTGACGAGCTGAAAGAGATTGCCCTCGATTTGGGCTTTACGCATGCCGCATGCGGCCCGTTTGTTCGCTCTTCCTACCATGCCGATCTACAGGCGAAAGGCGTGGAAATCAAATAAGCGCCCAAGCTGTTGAGACAAAAAAACCGCTAGCTAGACTAGCGGTTTTTTATTATCGATGATCTTGGGTACTCAGTGACGTGATAAATAGTCCGCACGCCCCACCCATTTATAGGTAGTCAGCTCCTCGAGCCCCATCGGGCCACGTGCATGCAGCTTTTGCGTCGAAACTGCCACTTCTGCCCCAAGCCCAAACTGCGCACCATCGGTGAAGCGCGTTGAGGCGTTGACATACACTGCCGCCGAGCCAGCACCATTAATAAAGGTTTCAGCTGCCTGCAAGTCGTTGGTCAAAATGGCATCGGAATGGCTGGCATTGTGCGCGCGCATATGCGCGAGCGCTTCATCCACACTATCAACCACCACCACACCAAGCGTTGGCCCCAACCACTCGCTATCAAAGTCCCCTGTCTGCGCCTCACGCAGTTGCTCGACGCCATCAAGATAAGGCAATGCGCTTGAACCAGCGACAATGTGCAAACCGTGCTGATTAAATAGGGGGGTCAAACGAGCAAATAGTTGTGCTGCAACGTCTTTGTGCACCAGTAAGGCGTCTAAGGCATTACAGGCTGAGGGGCGATCTGTCTTGGCATTGAGGATCACCTCGGGGGCCCTATCAAGGTCGGCACAGTGATCCACATACAAGTGGCTAATGCCAAACCCCCCGATAATCACAGGGATGGTGCTGTTTTGTTTACACATTTTATGTAGTCCAGCCCCACCACGTGGAATGATCATGTCGACATATTCATCAAGGGTCAGTAACTCAGAGACCAGCGCGCGATCCGGTTTTTCAATATATTGCACCGAGGCATGTGGCAGACCGGCTTTCTCTAACCCTGCTTGAATAACCTTTACCAATACCTGGTTAGTCGCAAAGGTTTCTTTCCCGCCTCGCAAAATGGCGGCATTGCCCGTTTTTAAGCACAACGCCGCGATATCAATGGTGACATTGGGGCGCGCCTCGTAAATCACTCCAATCACCCCTA
Organism: Salinivibrio sp. ML323; assembly: GCF_001995745.1. Classification (NCBI taxonomy): domain Bacteria; kingdom Pseudomonadati; phylum Pseudomonadota; class Gammaproteobacteria; order Vibrionales; family Vibrionaceae; genus Salinivibrio; species Salinivibrio sp. ML323. The sequence continues at coordinate 135,326 of NZ_MUES01000004.1, forward strand.
GCGGTTCACGGCGCTTTGACAAGGACATACCGTTTTCCAGCAGCTTATGATCAAGCATCTGTCCGACGGGATCAGCCAGCGCAATCACTTGCCTCACATCGCTGGCCATATTGGTTAAACGTTCTGGGGTCAGGGTTAGGCGGTCCAACATCGCAGGATCCATGTCTGCCTCACGGGCGGCGGCGAGATCGCTTTGGTTGGCGGCTAAGATCGCCGTTTGCTGCGCATCAAGCTCATCGGCGATAATGGCGAGTGCTTGGTTTTTGATGGCCGTGGATGTCACAGCCAGTTGGTGTGCAGCCTCTTTGGCCGCTTTACCCATGTTTTGTAAGCTCATTGTGTCCCCGTCTTGCTCTTTTTTAATTGTCTACTACCACAAGGTCATCACGGTGCATCGCGACAGGCCCGTATTCATAACCAAGAATATCCGTGATTTGCTGGCTATGCGCGCCAGCAATACGGCGCAAATCACTGGCGGTATAGCGGCAAATACCACGCGCAACGCATTTTCCCTCCACTGAGAGAATACGCACCACCTCGCCGCGTGAGAACGCCCCTTTCACCGCAACGATACCTTTGCTCAACAAGCTGCTACCTTTTTGCGTCACCGCGGTAATCGCACCCGCATCGACGACGATATCACCCGCTGGTGGGGGCCCGGCAAGGATCCAGCGTTTACGACTCTCTAGCGGGCTTTCTAGAGGCAAAAAGCGTGTGCCAGCGTTATCCCCAACGATGACTTTTTGAATCACTTCAGGCTTACTCCCCGCGGCAATGGTCACTTCAACACCCGCTCGACGGCCAATATCAGCCGCTTGAAGCTTGGTCGCCATCCCGCCGGTGCCAAGGCCCCCTACGCTGCCACCTGCTAATTTGCGTAAGGTTTCATCAATGGTATGGACTTCACGAATCAGCTCGGCATCGGGGTTGGAACGCGGATCGGCCGTAAACAAGCCGGGTTGATCTGTTAACAGCAGGAGTTTGTCGGCATCCGCGAGAATCGCGACCAATGCGGATAAGTTATCGTTATCACCGACTTTGATTTCAGAAGTGGCGACCGCATCGTTCTCATTCACAATCGGAATGATGCCATTATCCAGCAAGGCCTGAAGCATATCACGGGCGTTGAGAAAACGTTCTCGGTGCTCTAGATCGGCCCGGGTAAGCAACATTTGACCGACTTGAAAGCCGTACAAAGCAAACAGGTGCTCCCAGGTTTGTATTAAACGACACTGCCCCACCGCGGCCAGCATTTGCTTGTTAGCCACGGTGTCAGCGAGTACCGGATAGCCTAGGTGCTCTCTGCCTGCGGCAATCGCCGCGGATGACACAATGATCACCTGGTGACCTTGCTGGCGTAAACGCGCGCATTGGCGTACCAGCTCGACCATATGTGCTTGGTCTAAACGCGCAGAGCCGCCCGTTAACACACTGGTGCCGAGTTTTACCACCAACGTTTGAGGAGAGACGCTGGCCGCAAGGTCACCGTCTTGGAATACATCTTGAATTGTCATGGTTGCCTGATCCACAAAAGCGTATGTCTCTCTTTTATCAATCCCTCGTGTATTTAACAAGGGGTGGGATCAGGCAAATGGCGGGTTACTCTGAGCAAGCCAGTTCGGGTTCAGTCAGAGCTTGGCTTGGTGAAAGAGCAAGGTTTAATTCATCTTCTAGCAAGGCGCACAACTTGTCATAAAAGTGAGTCAGGGTTTTATCCACTGCTGCTTGCGCTTCACGCGGAATCGACTTGGCGACCCAATCCCCTTTTTTATCATACAAACCAAAGCCATAGCGATATTCAAAGCCTTCAGAGTGCGGAGTGAGTTCTAACCACCAGCCCCAGAATTCACGTGCATCGGGATCTTTTTTAGCATCCACACAGACAGATAGACTATCGAAAAAGTAGCGCTCAGTGTCTGACTTTCCTTCGCGAAAGTAAGGGCCCAATGCAGTAAAACGTGTTTTTAATCGTCCATATGAAAGCGGTAATTGCTCGCTCATCGTGTCCTCCAATGGCACAGTGACGTCCTTGTTCATGGTATATCATGGGCTTAGCCATCAGGTGAACGACAATATCCCGCTTTCAGCGGTGGATCACATCTTCATTTTTATCTGTGCCCTCATCATTCGATTAAAGCACATCCTCGAACCACTTAACGGTTTCAGTCAAAGCGCGGTGATAGCCATCATGTAGCGGGGTATTCGGTAAGGTCATGGCTTTGCCACCGCGACTGTATCTGGCGATCATTTGATTGTCTGACTCCGGACAAACAGGATCATCTTTAAGGCTAAGTGCAAGGATAGGCACCTCTGTGCGCCGCCCGGTGAGTAGCCCTTGATTTTTTAATGACCACGCCTGTAAACGGGTTTTCAATGTGTCGATAGGAATGCGACGCCCTAAGCGTGACCCCAGGGTATCGAGGTACATAGGTGGCATTTTTTTCATTAGGGAAGCGTCTGTCAGCAACGCATGAACAATGCCACCCAGTGACGCACTGGCTTTCACCCGATGCGGCTCGAGAAACGCCATTCTGACTGCCGGGTTAGCACCAAAGCGAATCCCCATGGTGCCCACACGGTGATGATCCACCCAGGGTACATCGACCAATTTATCCAACATCGCGGTGTGCAAACGGCTGGTATCTTCATTGAGATGCCAATGACAGCTATGCCCCACGGACGGCATGTCCAGGGTTAATACCGCTATGTCGGCGGGGGCAAAGTAGTCAACGAACAGGCGCCACAAGTCAGTTTGTAAGCTAYCCAAGCTGCCGCTTAAGATAACCACCGGCAAAGTAGCGTCGGTGCGGGGTAAATAGAGGTACCCTTTCAGTGACTTTCCATCGAGTCGCGTCTCCACCGTTTTTACTGTGAACGGCAATTGCGCAATCGCACTCTCGAACGCCTTAAATGCCAAGGTTTCCGACTGCAGCGCCAAGCTGTCCCCTTTCAAGTGAGGGTATGCGGCAATACCAAAGTACGTGCAAGCTTGTAACCATTGCTCCCCCGCTTGTTTGGCTTTTCCCTCATCCATCAAGGCTTGGGCGGCTTTTTGATGCTGCATGCCAACCGCTGTCCATTCATAGTTCCAGTTTCCCGAGCGATAGCCTTCTACCGTATCAAGCATTGAATCGACCGAACGTGAATTATCCGAGTGTGCGATGCGGGCAAAAATCGCTTCCATTTCCAATGGGTCGACCCCTTGCCATGTCCATTGACCACGGCGGCGCATTCGATACCAACTCGACTCACTGTCACCATCAAATGCCGAGTAATCTGACTGTTGGATTTGCTGGACGGCCCCGAACAGGGTCGATGTCTCGGTGGCATGCTTGTGTTTAGCAAACAGCTTGACCGATAGGTTTTGTGATTCGTTGTCCGACACACCCACTCCTAGGCTTTTTATGTAACGTGCTGTTAGTTTAAACCATACACATATCAAGACCATGATTTTCCGCACTAATCAGCCACACCCGTACAAACGCAGCCACAGAAACCAAAAACGCCGCGTGATCACGCGGCGTTTAAAGGTGCGAGCATGAATGACTTACTTGGCGATGGGATCAATATAACTGACCGCCATATCCCAAGGCTGTTCAATCCAAGTGTCTTGGGCAATGTCGACCACATAGTCATCAACCAAAGGCTTCCCAGCCGGCTTGGCACTGACAGTGACAAAACGGGCTTTCGGATATAGCTGGCGGACCATTTCTGCGGTCCCACCGGTATCCACCAGATCATCGACCACGATAAAGCCTTCACCATCACCGGGCGCTTGCTTCACCACACGCATATCACGTTGATGATCATGGTCATAACTTGAGATACACACAGTATCGACATGACGAATACCCAGCTCACGCGCCAGTATGGCAGCAGGCACGAGGCCCCCGCGGCTGACGGCAATAATTCCCTTCCATTGCTCTGCGGGCAGCAACTTCTCCGCCAATTGACGGGTGTACATCTGCATATTGTCCCAAGTGATAATAAACTTATTGCTCATGGTGAAAACCTCGTGGCGACTCTCGCCTTATTATAACATCAAATGCGGACAGCTGTTTTACACCAAGAAAACGAACTTGAGTAAGAACAACCCCGCCAAAATCCAAATACTGACAGGGACTTCTCGCCCTTTGCCCGCAAAGGTTTTTACGGCACAAAATGCAATAAAGCCAAGCCCGATACCGCTTGCAATCGAGTAAGTGAGCGGCATCAGCAAACAAACAACCACCACGGGTGCCGCTTCAGTGAGATCTCGCCAGTTGATGCCAACCAAGCCCGACATCATCAAAATCGCCACATAAAACAATGCGCCGGCGGTCGCATAAGCCGGCACCATACCAGCAAGCGGCGCAAAAAAGAGCGCGAGCAAAAACAAGATACCGACAACGACCGCCGTTAGGCCTGTGCGCCCGCCCGTGGCGACTCCGGAGACACTCTCAATATAAGAGGTCGTGTTTGACGTGCCTAAAAGCGCCCCGACGGAGGTCGCGGTACTGTCTGCCAGTAAAGCACGATTTAAGCGCGGTAGTTTACCATCTTTGTCGAGCAGTTCCGCGCGCTGTGCCACACCCACTAAGGTTCCTGCGGTATCAAAAAGGTCAACAAACAAAAATGCGAACACAATCGAGACCAGACCCACTTCCAATGCACCGGAAAAGTCTAACTGCATAAAGGTTGGTGCTAAGCTGGGTGGAGCTGACATCACGCCACCATAAGACACATCACCGGCCACCACACCAATCACGGTGACCGCTAAAATGGCGATCATCACCGCCCCTTTCAAGCCACGGTGCACAAGGCCAATGGTCAGGAAGAAACCCAATGCCGCCATTGCAGGTGCGAACGCAGTGACATCACCGAGCGCCACGAGGGTGGCGGGATGATCGACCACAATCCCCGCATTTTGTAAGGCGATGAGCGCTAAGAAAAGGCCAATACCGGCAGAAATCCMGGTTCTTAGGGACATGGGAATAGAGTTAATAATCCATTCTCGCACGCGCAATACACTCAGCAAGATAAAACATAGACCCGAGATAAACACCGCCGCTAGCGCAACCTGCCACGAGTGACCCATCTGCAATACCACCGTATAGGTGAAAAAGGCATTCAAGCCCATACCCGGCGCTTGCGCCACTGGGTAATTGGCTACAATCCCCATCACTAAACAACCGATCGCGGCGGCGAGACAGGTGGCGACAAAGACTGCGCCTTTGTCCATGCCTGTTTCGGCCAAAATCGATGGGTTGACGAATATGATGTACGCCATGGTTAAGAAGGTGGTAAACCCAGCAATCACTTCCGTGCGAAGATCCGTGCCATGGGCTTTGAGTTTAAATAAACGCTCTAACATCGGTTTTTGTCCCAAACTAAACGTGGTGTATCGCGAGATACAAAAGGAAAACGTTTGCGTGCTAAAATTTGGCGCAAATCTTACCGATCGGCGGCGGAAATTTCCAGGATAAAAAGCCCGAAATCACCGTAATTATCGCTGATTAGAACGAATAACTATCAAAACTGTCAATATAGTTGGACAGTGGGCGAGCAAGACAAAAAAAACGCCACACATAGTGCGGCGCCAGAATTAAAGCGTTTGCTTCTGGATCAGAAATGACTCTGTAAGAGCGGGGGAATCGTAAAACTTACTTGCGATACCCGAACGATGCCGGATATGTAAAACCTTGTGTATAGACTGACTGCTGGTTCCAGTAGTAGCTTGATACCATGCCTTCCATTTTTAACCTCTCTCAAGTTTAAACCAATGTTGTTCACATTTATCTCGGTTCCTTGGAGGCGAATACTCGGGTTCACTCCATGAACAACTGGCAAGCTTGGTTGCCAATGTCTAGATAATAGCCCAATGGTAATTTATTTACAAGCATTAAGGTGACCATAGTCACAAAAAATTCATATGTGTAATTTTATTACAATAAAAATGCCTAGTAAAGCCGGCATAAGCGGTTTCTATGGGTGACTGTTGTCAATATAGAGACAGTGATATCCTTGGGTTTGTTTTTCCATTCTAGTGAGGCCTGCTACGAAAAAGGCCATAGATAAAATAAAATGGAGTCTACCGTGTCTGAAATCAGCCAATTATCACCTCGCCCCGTTTGGGCATTCTTCGACCAGATCTGTGCTATTCCTCATCCTTCTTATCATGAGTCGCAACTTGCTCAATTTATTATCGACTGGGCCAAAGGACGCGGCCTAGACGTCCGTCAGGATCAAACGGGTAACCTATTGATTCGTAAGYCAGCAACACCCGGAATGGAAAATCGTAAAGGGGTTGTCCTCCAAGCCCACTTGGATATGGTGCCGCAGAAAAACGAGCACACTGTGCACGATTTCACGCGCGATCCTATTCGCCCTTATGTCGATGGTGACTGGGTGACCGCTGATGGCACGACATTAGGCGCAGATAATGGCATTGGCATGGCTTCATGCCTTGCGGTACTGGACGCTGATGACATCGAACATGGTCCGCTAGAGGTGCTACTCACCATCAATGAAGAAGCCGGGATGGATGGCGCGTTTGGCTTGGAAGCAGGATGGCTAAACGGGGACATCTTGCTCAACACGGATTCGGAGCAAGAAGGGGAAGTGTACATGGGCTGTGCCGGTGGCGTCGACGCCAGTATGCACTTTCCAATAGAGCGTCAGGCAGACGATGAAGGACTTGCACGTTTTACGGTGGGAATCAAAGGGCTAAAAGGCGGCCATTCGGGCGTCGATATTCATACGGGTCGCGCCAATGCCAATAAATTACTGGCCCGTTTGCTCAGTCACCACCTTGGTGAAACAGATACTCGCCTACTTGCATTACGCGGCGGCACCTTGCGCAATGCCATCCCACGAGAGGCGTTTGCCGATATCGCCGTCCCTGCCGATCAGCAGCAAGCACTGGCGGCCGCGATCGATGACTTTGCCATGTTGATGAAAGCGGAGCTCGGCCAGCTTGAACCGCAAATCACTGTCATTCTAGAGCCATGTGACAACCCCGTCGCGCCACTGACACGCGCCGTGCAGTCTCGCTTATTAGCAGCGTTAAATGCAGCACCAAACGGCGTCGTAAGAATGAGTGATGATATACCTGGCGTCGTGGAGACGTCACTGAACTTAGGGGTTATCAACACCGAAGAGGATCGTATCACTGTACTATTTCTGATCCGCTCGTTAATCGATTCGGGCAGAGAAATGATGCAAGGAATGCTACAGTCGTTGGCGAGTCTTGCCAATGTCACGGTCGAGTTCTCAGGGGCATACCCAGGCTGGAAGCCCGATCCTGACTCGCAAATCATGCATATCTTCCGTGACACCTATGAGGGCATTTATCAGCGTAAGCCTGATATCATGGTGATTCATGCCGGTCTTGAATGTGGCTTGTTTAAGAAGCCGTACCCAACGATGGATATGATCTCATTCGGCCCAACCATCAAGTTCCCACATTCGCCCGATGAAAAAGTGCATATCGATAGTGTGGGCCATTACTGGCAGCAAATGCAGGCCATTTTAAAGGCAATCCCCGCTAAATCGGCCTAACCCAGTAAACTCAGTTGGGGGGCAGTGTCGTCCCCCAATCCTACCGATAGCCCAATCAGTCGTATACGTCTTCCCTCGCCACGATAAAACGCCTCATGCAGCAAGGTATCAAACAACGCGCGGTCAAGTGACTCACAGCGGTGGGCCACCGTGGTAGTTTGAAWATCATTAAATTTAATTTTGATCCCCTGCCGACAAATTCGGCCATTGGCATCGGCTTTTTCTAAGCGGGCCAATAACGCTTGATAAAGAAGCTCTATCCAGGGTAAACAAGCCTCGAGCTGGTCAATATCCTCAGATAGGGTACGCTCCACCCCCACGGATTTGCGAACTCGCTCAACTTCAACCTCTCGTGGGTCAATACCGTGCGCCCGCTGCCATAGCACGGCTCCAAATTTCCCCATCCGCTGTATCAAGGCTGTTTGGTCGCAAGCCTGGATATCTGCGCAGGTGAAAAGATTCCATTCGTGCAATTTCGTCAGTGTGACTCGCCCCACACCAGGAATCGACTGCAAAGGGAGGTCACGGACAAAGTCATCGACCTGATCTGGCGCCACGACACAAATACCATCGGGTTTGTTTTTGTCTGACGCGACTTTAGCAACAAACTTCACCGGTGCCACGCCCGCGGAGGCAGTTAACGCTAATTCATGCCGAATGTCTCGCCGGATGGCTTCGGCTATTAAGGTCGCAGAATTTTGATAACATTGCGTTTCAGAGACATCGAGATAGGCTTCGTCAAGGGAAAGCGGTTCTATGGTATCAGTGTAGCGGTGAAAGATAGCATGAAGCTGCTGAGACACTCGGCGGTATTTACCCATGTCGCCGCGCATGACGGTTAGCCCAGGGCATAGTTTGAGGGCTTGGGCCGTCGCCATCGCCGAGCGGATCCCAAATCGGCGCGCCGGATAATTACAAGTGGCGATGACACCTCGTCCATTCGCAGACCCACCAATCGCTAAGGGAATGGTTTGCAACGCAGGGTTATCGCGCATTTCGACGGCCGCATAAAAACAGTCCATATCGATATGGATGATTTTCTTGCTCGCACGGCCGGTTATTGAGCTGGTCATTATGCTGCGTCGCTAAAAAGCCCATCGGTGGCGATCACCACGATGGGCATTGTCCCTAGATTATTTGGTTTTTCTTCCATTCACGCGTTTTTTCTGCGCGGTCTTCTCGCTTTTTCCGCGCATCGCATGGCTCTGGGCAGTCACACTCTTTCTCGATACCGACGGCCCCCAAGCCGCCACAGCTACCACTGATGGTTTTCTGCTGCACAATGTAACCAATCGCCATACCGGCAATGACGAGTACAAAGACAGCAAAGGTGATAAGAAAAACTGACATAATTGCTCACCTACTTTTAGTCGTCACGCTCAGCGAGATAACGCTGAGCGCTAGTTCCACGCCTGATGCGTGTAATAAACGCCAGTGCGTGACGCACTAACGGTTTAGATACGGTTTAAAGGCCTCTGACGCCATTTCTTTATACCCGTCATCGGTTTTGACCACCATAAATGCGGGAATATCCGCTTGGTTGGCCAGCGCCATGGCCTTTTCTGGCCCCAACACCATAAAACCCGTCGCTAAGCCATCCGCGGTCATGCAAGACGGATCAAGCACGGTGACGGACACGAGGTGATGATTAATGGGTCGTCCTGTTTTGGGGTCGATAATGTGCGAATAACGTACACCATCTTGCTCAAAATAGTTACGGTAATCGCCAGACGTGGCGACGGCCATATCACCGGGCTGAATGATCTCTTGCACAGATTGCGCGCCAGCACTGGGTTTTTCAATGGCAATCCGCCACGGGTTTTGATCTTGATTGACACCCTTTAATTGTAACTCACCACCAATCTCAACCAAATAATTATCGAGCCCAAGCGACCCTAGATAATTGGCGACCACATCGACGCCATACCCTTTGGCAATGGTCGATAAGTCGACGTATAAATCAGGATGGGTTTTGGTAAGGGTGTTATCCTCAACCTGTAAATGCGACAACCCAACCCTTTCCATGCGAGAGGCGATGTCTTTGTCGCTCGGAATATTCTCGGGGCGTTTCTCTGGCCCAAAGCTCCATAAGTTCACCAATGGGCCGACGGTGACATCTAACGCCCCTTGAGTGAACGTATTCAGCCGTATCGCCTCTTTTACTACCGTTGCGGTTGCGGGTGATACGTCCATTGGTATATCCGCTTTCTGCTGATTGAACTGGCTTAATTCGGAGTCGGTACGATACGTCGACATCTGATCATTAACCGTTTCCAAACGCGCATCAATCTCAGCTTGAACCTTATCTTGAGATGGGGTGTTCTCTGTGGCGATATATTTCACCGAGTAGTATGTTCCCATGGTCTCACCGGTCAGATGCACCAACTCAGGAGCACGGTCACAACCGAGTAACCCCACAATCAGCGCAAATACCCATGCACAGCGTAACCATAACGTCTTCATAGCGGTGTCCTTGGACATCAGTTTCATACGTAAAATGGCTGGCCCATAGGCCAGCCATTAAGCGGTAAGATAGACTGTCGGTGTTTACCCGCCGAAATCATCCAACAGGATGTTTTCGTCTTCGACACCCAGGTCTTTAAGCAAACCAATCACGGCGGCGTTCATCATCGGCGGCCCACACATGTAGTACTCACAATCTTCTGGCGCTTCATGATCTTTCAGATAGTTGTCATAAAGCACATTGTGAATAAAGCCTGTATCCCCTTCCCAGTTATCTTCTGGAAGCGGATCTGACAGCGCACAGTGCCACTCAAAGTTATCGTTTTGCTCTTGGAGCATATCGAAATCTTCGACGTAGAACATTTCTCGCTTCGAACGCGCCCCATACCAGAAGGTGATCTTACGGTCGGTATTCAGACGTTTAAGCTGGTCAAAGATGTGTGAACGCATTGGCGCCATACCGGCACCACCACCCACAAACACCATCTCCGCATCGGTGTCTTTAGCAAAGAATTCACCGAATGGGCCTGAAATTGTGCACTTATCACCTGGCTTAAGTGACCAAATATAAGATGACATCTGACCCGGTGGCACATCAGGATTACGTGGTGGTGGTGTTGCCACACGCACGTTCAGCATGATAATGCCTTCTTCTTCTGGGTAGTTAGCCATCGAGTACGCACGAATGATCTCTTCATCCACCTTCGACTCATAGCGGAAAAGATTAAACTTCTCCCAGTCTTCTCGGTATTCCTCAGGAATATCAAAATCTGAGTATTTGATGTGATGCGGTGGCGCTTCAATCTGAATATAACCGCCGGCTCGGAAGGGAACCGACTCGCCATCAGGGATGCGCAGTTTAAGCTCTTTGATGAAGGTGGCTTTGTTATCGTTGGAGATAACTTCACATTCCCACTTCTTCACACCAAAAATTTCTTCCGGCAGCTCAATTTTCATGTCTTGTTTTATTGCCACCTGACATGAAAGGCGCTCACCTTCACGCGCTTCGCCTTTGGTGATGTGGTCAAGCTCGGTTGGCAGAATGTCACCACCACCTTCTTTAATCTTCACGCGGCACTGACCACATGAACCACCACCACCACAGGCAGACGATACAAACACACCAGCACCGGCCAGTGCACCAAGCAGCTTGCCGCCTGGCTGAGTCACGATCGCTTTTTCAGGATCGTCATTGATATCAATTGTGATGTCTCCGGTTGGTACCAGCTTGGATTTGGCGAATAAAATCACCAATACAAGCGCCAGCACAATCAGAGTAAACATCACTACACCAAGAATAATGTCCATTGACTATTCCTTTTCTCGCAGTTTACCCGGCTTACAGTTGCACACCAGAGAAAGACATAAAGCCCAATGCCATCAGGCCAACAGAGATAAAGGTGATCCCCAATCCCCGCAGTGCTGGCGGCACGTCTGAATACTTCATTTTCTCACGGATACCCGCAAGGGCGACGATGGCTAACATCCAGCCTACCCCAGAGCCAAAGCCGTATACGACTGACTCTGCGAAGTTGTAATCACGCTGTACCATAAATGATACGCCACCAAAGATGGCACAGTTCACCGTGATCAACGGCAGGAAGATACCTAACGCGTTATAAAGTGGCGGGAAGAAGCGATCTAATACCATTTCCAAAATCTGAACCAATGCGGCGATAACACCGATAAAGGTCACAAAGTTGAGGAAGCTAAGATCGATCCCTTTCACCAGTGCATCTTCACGTAGGATCAGGTTATAGACCAAATTGTTAACCGGTACTGCGATAGTCAATACCACCACCACGGCGACACCGAGGCCGAACGCTGTTTTTACCTTCTTGGACACCGCCAAGAACGTACACATGCCGAGGAAGAATGCCAGCGCCATGTTCTCAATAAAGATTGAGCGCACCAGCAAGCTCAAATAATGTTCCATGTGCTGTTACTCCTTCGCTTCAACTTGTTCTGGTTTGAAGGTACGCACAATCCAAATCAAAAAGCCGATTAGGAAGAATGCAGATGGGGCCAGCAGCATCATGCCGTTTGGTTGATACCAACCCCCTTCACTGACCACAGGCAGAATAGACACGCCAAAGACAGAGCCTGAGCCCAGCAGCTCACGGAAGAAGGCAACCGTCATCAGCACGAAGCCATAACCCAATGCGTTACCCAAACCATCGATAAATGACGGCAGCGGCGACGATTTCATCGCATAGGCTTCCGCACGCCCCATCACGATACAGTTAGTGATGATCAGCCCCACGAAGACCGACAGCTGTTTGGATATATCGTAAACAAAGGCCTTCAATGTCTGATCAACCACAATAACCAATGACGCGATGATCGCCATTTGCACGATGATACGTACACTATTCGGGATATGGTTGCGGATCAGCGATACGAACAAGTTAGACATCGCGGTAACGAACATCACCGCCAAGGTCATAACAAAAGCCGTCTGCATCTGCGTGGTCACCGCGAGTGCCGAACATACACCGAGAACCTGAAGGGCAATCGGGTTATTGTCTAACACCGGCGACAGCAGATTCTTCTTCAGTTCTTTCGTTTCAGCCATTGGTCAGGCCTCCCTCTCGAACTTTTGCTAAGAATGGACCAAAGCCCAAATCACCTAGCCAGAAATCAAATTGTTTCTCGACACCGTTACTGGTCAGGGTTGCGCCCGATAGCGCGTCAATACCGTGCTCGCTATCACTCGGTGCACCACCTTTAACCACCTTGATAGCAGGCTCGCCTTGTTCGTTAAATAGCTTTTTGCCATCCCACTTCGCGCGCCATTTCGGGTTTTCAACCTCGCCACCCAAGCCCGGGGTTTCCCCTTGCTCATAATAGACGATGTCAGCCACCGTATTGCCATCAGGCTCGACCGCAACAAACGCATACATCATGCTCCAAAGACCCGAGCCTTTCACTGGCAGGATGAGGCGTTGCAAATCACCTGTGTCGTTTTTCACCAAGTAGATCTTCGCAATATCGGCACGACGGCCAAAACCAGCGACATTTTCGTCACCACTTAGCTTTTTCGACATCCCAGGGTCTTTGGCGGCTTCACGCTGGTCGTAGTCTGCGACGTCTTCGACATTGGCCGCGTCGGGGCTGACAAAGTCGCCTTTCTCTAAGCTAACCAGACGCGGTTCAATGTACTTGTTATAAGCATCATTGATCGCACTCTTACCGCCCGACACCTCAATGCCAGCGACCGAGAGGATGTTCTTCTGTACGTCGAGCTTTGCGTTCATCTGCTGCAAAGGACGTAAGGCTACCGCTGCACCGGACACCACGATTGAGCATACCAAGCTCAACGCGATAACAACGATCAGCGTCTTCTTAATACTATCGTTACTACTTGCCATTACGAGCCAGTCTCCGTTTGATGTTGCCCTGAATCACCAAGTTATCGAACAAGGGTGCAAACAGGTTAGCGAACAGGATCGCCAGCATCATGCCTTCAGGATATGCTGGGTTAACCACGCGAATGATCACTGCCATGGCACCGATCAATGCGCCGTACCACCATTTCGCTTTATTGGTAAACGCAGCCGAAACGGGATCCGTTGCCATAAACATCATGCCGAACGCAAAGCCACCTAGAACCAAGTGCCAGTAGAAAGGCATGCTAAACATCGGGTTAGTGTCGGAACCAATCAGGTTAAACAGAGTTGCCGCCACCGCCATACCGACGAACGTACCCAAGATGATACGCCATGAGGCAATGCGCATGTATACCAAGGCCGCGCCACCAATCAAGATAGCAAGGGTTGATACTTCACCGATAGAGCCAGGGATATTACCGATAAAGGCATCCATCCAAGACATCGCTTGCCCGGAGACATTGTGTTGCAACGCGCCTTCACCGCCCGAGTACCATTGGCTCAATGCCGTTGCGCCTGAGTAACCGTCTGCGGCTGTCCACACTAGATCGCCAGAGATCTGCGCTGGATAAGCAAAGAACAAGAACGCGCGTCCCGCAAGCGCAGGGTTCAAGAAGTTACGTCCAGTTCCCCCGAAGATCTCTTTGGCAACCACCACACCAAAGGTGATACCCAGTGCAGCCTGCCATAATGGCAAGGTTGGCGGCACGATCAGTGCAAAGAGAATCGAGGTGACGAAGAAACCTTCGTTGACTTCATGCTTGCGCACGATGCAGAACAGTACTTCCCAAAAACCACCCACAATAAATACGGTGGCGTAAATAGGCAGGAAGTAGGTAGCGCCTAGAATGGTTTTGGTTCCCCACCCGGCAGCGGATAGCGGCCCCGCAATCGACTCGGTGAGCCAATAATGCCAGTTACCACTGATCACCTGCGCCAGTTGGTCACCAGAATATAAATCCATCAATCCCATGATGGCTTGGTTACCTGTGTTATACATACCCCAGAACATCGCGGGGAACACAGCAAACCACACCATGATCATGATACGTTTCAAATCGATGCTGTCACGCACGTGCGCGCCGGCTTTGGTCACCATACCCGGGGTGTACAAAATGGTGGCAACCGCTTCGTACAGGGCAAACCATTTTTCATGTTTGCCGCCTGGCTCAAAGTGTGGCTCGATTTGCTCTAGAAAATTTTTAAGGCTCATCAGTTACCCTTCCTTCTCAATCTTTTCTAGGCTCTCGCGGAGCATTGGACCGTACTCGTACTTGCCTGGGCAGACAAAAGTACAAAGGGCCAAATCTTCAGGATCTAACTCCAGCGCGCCCAGCTGTTGCATGCTATCTGTATCGCCAGCACAGATATCACGCAGCAGCATTGTTGGCTCGATATCTAGTGGCATTACTCGCTCATAATTACCGATTGGTACCATGGAACGATCACTGCCATTGGTCGAGGTGGTCAAATTGAAAAGTTGGCCTTTGAATAGGTGGCCAAGGTAGGCGCGCGTCACTGAGAAGCGGTTTTTACCCGGCGACAACCAACCAAACAGCTCTTTCTCGTTGCCTTCACGCAATACAGACACTTGCAAGTGGAAGCGGCCCAAGTAAGCATGCGGGCCAGACGCTTTGGTCCCCGACAGCACTGAGCCAGAAATAACACGGCTTTCACCCGCCATCAGCTCGCCATCAGTCAGCTCGTCGAGGTTTGCGCCTAGCTGCGTGCGTACCAAGCGTGGCTTGTTAACCATCGGGCCTGCCAATGACACCACACGATCAGTGTTGATTTCACCGGTAAGGAACAAGTGGCCAAACGCAATCACATCTTGGTAGTTAAGATGCCACACCTTTTTCTCCATGCTTGCTGAGCGCAAGTGGTGGATATGGGTGCCCACTAAGCCTGCTGGGTGAGGGCCAGCAAAGACATGTTGTTCAACGTTAGATTGCTGACTGGTGGGTAACTCTACATTCGCCTTACAAACAAACACTTGCTTGTCAGTTAAGCGAGAGAGTACATCAAGACCTGCAACGAATGCCTCTTTTTGCTCATCAATGATCACTTTCGGATCCGCGGCGAGCGGATTGGTGTCCATTGCATTCACAAAAATGGCTTCCGGCACGGCATCAATCGCGGGCGAACGGCTGAACGGGCGCGTGCGGAGCGCTGTCCACATCCCCGACTCAACCAATTGGTCCACCACCGCTTGGCGCTCAAGAGAGGCCAGTTGCGACGCTTCATACTTGTTGAATGTGACTTGCTCGTTACCATCGACTTCAATGACGACAGACTGAAGAACACGTTTGGCACCGCGGTTGACTTCAACCACTTTACCGGCTGCGGGAGCAGTAAATACCACACCAGGGTTTTTCTTATCTTCGAAAAGGCCCTGGCCTTTTTTCACCACATCACCCACTCGCACATGCATTGTGGGGCGCATTCCAACGTACTCTTCGCCAAGCAAGGCGACTTTCTTGACAGCTGGGCCATCATTTATCACCTGAGCAGGAGTCCCAGCAATGGGGATATCCAAACCCTTTTTTATTGTAATCATACGCACTTGCACTACATTAACGGGAAAAAGAATTCTGTTATTGCGCAGTTAAAGACACGACTTTCGACTGTATGGTGGCCTGAGAGCGCACCGTCGCAACATCCTGCTAACCATGACGTTACACAAAGGTAGCCTAGGTTAGTCTTTAAGCACGGCATTCTATCACTAACCCCAGTATTGATTCTATGGGTATTGTCACTAGGGCGTGGCAATTATGCATACCTGTACAAACAATGCTCGTTGTAAGCTCACAGTTTTACTGTTGTTTTTTTGCTCGTCTTAAGGTGACGGTCACCGACCCCACGCTGTTCGCGTGGTGCGCCAAGCGCCGCGTTGATACCCACCCCACCAGCGACTTTATGTAAGAATTTGTTGCCATAACGTGAAGAATCAACACGCCTAAGCACATCGGCTCACCCTTATTTTACCCCCCCCCGCGGCAGGCTGGCGAGTCTGGCGCATTTGCCTGCTCTTGCCACTCTTCTGGGGTGTAAGTATGGATAGCCAATGCATGAATATCATTGGCAAGCTCGTCCGCCAAGGTGGTATTGATCGCACGATGCCGCTGTATTAAACGCTTACCTGCAAACTCATCTGACACCACGACAACCTTGAAATGGCTCTCTGAGCCTTCTGGTACATTGTGCATATCGCTTTCATTGCGAACATCAAGATGAACGGGCGCAAAAGCCTGTGTCAGTTTCTCTGTAATTTGCGTTTGAATTTTCATGGCTTCCCCAACCTATCAAGGGCAAGTTGCCCAGATTTTAGTCGTTATCGATAAAATTGCGAATTCAATAGCCTGATCACGCCATCATTGATGGCATACCCATCGAGTTTGAATTGCAGTTGTGGTGTGAGTGCGACAATATACGCAGTCAGTGACCTCTGACGCAAACGCTCCCATGAAAACAGAACTTGTAATCTCAAGCGACGAATCTCCCCTGACACTACACCGCTACCCGCGCCGAAAAAATGAAACGCTTCAAGCCTTTGATGCAGCCGATGAATATATCATTGAGCACGCCAACACCTGGCAACTTGAGGCAGGCAATCGGGTTTTAATTCTCAATGATCAATTTGGCGCGTTGAGTTGTTGGGCATGCTCGCAAGGTTATGACGTCATTCAAATCAGCGATTCTGTGGTGTCACAGCAAGCGACCCTCGCGAACCTTCGCCAAAACCAGCTTCCAGACATTACGCTGATTAAGAGTACGGAACCACTGCCTAAACAGTTTGATGCGGTGATCATGCGAGTGCCTAAAAGCAGCAAAATGTTGGCATGGCAGCTCCAGCAACTGGCGTCTGTAACGACACCGGCCACACGCATCCTCGCCGGAGACAAGGCAAAAGCGATCCATACCTCTACGCTGAATCAGTTTGAGCACTGGCTTGGGGCAACCACCACCTCGTTGGCAAAGAAAAAAGCGCGCTTGATTTTTTCTACCGCTAACGCCCTCCCCCAACAGCCCACCGAGCCACTTAGCTATGTCGATGTGCCTGAGTTTTCCATGCGCTTGGCTAATTGGCCCAATGTGTTTTCCGCCAAAAAGCTGGATATCGCGGCTTACTTAATGCTTCCGCAAATCCCAAGCTCGGACGAAGAAAAAAATATTCTGGATTTAGGTTGTGGGAATGGTGTGCTTGCCCTGCAGGCGGCACGTAACAACCCAAAGGCATACATTTATGCAGTCGACGAGAGCCATATGGCCGTCGCCAGTGCCCAACACAACCTTGAAAGCCATGATATTGACTCACAACGTTTCCAATGTGAAGCACGAGATTGCTTGACCGATTTTAACCACACAGATATTGATCTTGTGTTGTGTAACCCGCCCTTTCACCAGCAACAAACCATCACTGATCACATTGCTTGGCAAATGTTTTGTGACGCAAAACGTGTTCTGACCACGAATGGCGCGCTTTTAGTGATTGGCAATCGTCATCTTGGCTATCATACTAAGCTAAAACGTCTTTTTGGTAACGTGACTGTCGTTGCGTCAAATAAAAAATTCGTTATTCTCAAGGCAGTCAACGCCCAATTTTAACAAAAGGATGCTGAACCCCATGAAGAAACTGATTATTGCCGCCGCTGTGTTAGTCCTAGCGGGCTGCTCAACACCTCGCGAGCCACAACTAACCATTGCACCGTCTCCAGCGTCATCCAATCAGCAGCAGGTCAACAACCTTCCTGTGGTTGTAAAGAGTAAGGACTTACGGACAGCTCAGTTCGTTGCGGTGATTGATAGCGGTCGCTCCAATGTTAAGCCGCTGCATGCCACCCAAAACTTGCGCGTTGTCCTTGAAGATACCCTCTCACGCCAGCTTTCAGCACAAGGGTTCCGTGTCGTCGCAAATGGCCCGGGCATGCTCCGCCTCGATATTCTTGACGCCTTAGTTCGTGTTAAGCACACGGTATTCAAGCACGATATGGAAGCGTCAGTGCAACTGCAGCTAGTCGCTGAATCACCGGATGGTCGCTTTGTAAAACGTTACACCGGCAAATCAACCCAGAGCGGCGTTAGCAGCGCTTCGCCCGACGATATCGAAATGGCATTAAACAACCTGCTAGAAGCTGTCTTGCAAGACATTGCCAACGATGAGCAGCTACTTGCTCACATGAAAGCGCACTTTTAATCATGAAAATATGGGCACTTTTAATCATGAAAATATGGGCACTTTTAGGGATACTTGCACTGGTGGTGCCGCCAGTGCAAGCCAGCGTGATGGTCGCTGTTGAAACGACCCAGGGAGACTTTGTCTTGCAACTTGATGAGGATAAAGCTCCCAAGACTGTCAGCAATTTTTTACGCTATGTCGATGACGGCAGCTATGTCGGCACTCAATTTCATCGGGTGATTCCACGCTTTGTGGTGCAAGGAGGCGGATTTGATCAAGACCTCAATCGTCGCCCCACGTATAAACCTGTTGATAATGAATCACGTAATGGCCTATATAACCGTCGTGCCACCATCGCGATGGCCAGAACCCAAGACCCGGACTCTGCCACCCGCCAGTTCTACATCAATGTCAGTGATAATGGTTTTTTAGATGCAACCCCCAATAAGCTGGGGTACACGGTGTTTGGCCGCGTCGTGGAAGGGTTTAACACTATCCTGACCATCACCGAGCAGCCAACCGTTACTATCCCCAGCAAACGGATGCAGGATGTGCCGCAACAACCGATTATCATTACTGCTATCAATCGTGTCTCAACCCCCTAGTCTTTAAGTAGGCCACCTTATTATGCAGTCATCCAAGCTAAAAATGACCTTGGCGGCCTACACCGACCGTCGCCTGCTCTTTGTTTTTTTAATGGGGTGCTGTAGTGGTTTCCCTTGGGTATTAATTGGCTCCAACTTAAATGGTTGGCTGGCCGATGAGGGGTTATCGCGCACGGCTATTGGCCTTTTTGGCTCAGTGTTCGTGCTTTACGCCGTTAACTTTTTATGGGCCCCCCTGCTGGATAGGCTTAAGATCCCGGTACTGAATGAAAAGCTTGGCCATCGTCGTAGCTGGATTGTGGTGACACAATCACTGATGCTTGTCGCCACCTTGGCCTTGTCTCGCGTTAACATGCAAGGCCTGCAAGCGATTGATCCCTGGATCACCACCCTTGTCCTTTCGTCATTGATTTTTTCTATCGCTCTCGCGTCGGCCACACAAGACATTGCCATTGATGCCTTCCGTATAGATAACTTCGCCGAGCATGAAACCGAGAAGTTCCCGCTCGCCTCGGCGATGTCGGTCATTGGTTGGTGGACAGGCTATTCTGTGCCTGGCTATATCGGCTTTATCAATGCCGATGCCATCGGGTGGAACCAAGTTTATGTGATTATGGCCGGATTTGTCGGCTTAATGATTCTCGCCACCCTGTATGTCAAAGAGCCTGCCAGTGATCGAGAACAGCGCCAAGATAAGGCCACCAAACATTACCTCAACCAAGGCTACAGTGGCTTCCAAGCCTGGTTTGCCGTGACGGTGGTGGAACCTTTTGCCGAGTTCTTTCGTCGCAACGGGATTAAGGTAGCCCTTACGCTGCTGTTATTTGTGTTTTTGTTTAAACTGGGCGAAGCCTTTCTCGGTCGCATGTCGATCGTGTTTTACAAAGATGTTGGCTTTACCAATGAGCAAATTGGGTATTACTCCAAGCTAGTCGGCTGGGGGCTCACCGTGGTTTACACCTTAATAGGCAGCTACATCAACCTGCGCTTTGGCGTGATTAAAGGGCTATTTATTGGTGGGGTCGCCATGGCATCCAGCAACCTTATGTTCGCCTGGATTGCCATGGTCGGCCCCAACGAGCACCTGCTATTGGGGGCCATCCTGGTAGACAACTTTACCTCGGCTTTTGCCACTATTGCGTTTGTCTCCTTTTTAACCTTCTTGACCGGCCGCGCGTTCTCGGCCACTCAATATGCGCTACTCGCGTCTTTGGGGAACTTAGGTCGCACCACGGTTGCATCGTTTAGTGGCATGATGGTCGACTGGCTCGATAGCTGGTCAACATTTTTCGTAATAACCGCACTAATGGTGATCCCAGGACTAGTCATGCTGATCTACATTGGCAGACAGTTTCGCCAACCGCCGTCACAAAGTGATAAGCATGCTAGACACTGCCTAGATTCTCGTCGCGACTAACCCTGACATATCACAGTGGAGTGCAAAATTTTGCGCGCCGCTGTGACTTATTGAGTAACAAAGATCACATAAAACTGTCATGCAACCCTTTACAAACCGCCTCTGATCACAGCCTATTTTTGTGTCTATGTTTATTACATTCTTTATGGTGAACTTAATCAATATACTGCCTCTGTCCCATGCGCACTGCGCAACAACAAGACTCAGCAGAGGCAGTCACTATGAAAAAATCCCTACTCGCACTCGCCGTTATCGCCGCCAGCGGTGTATCCGTTGCCAACGCCGCCGATTACTCGGATGACATTTACAAAAATGATCATAAATGGCTTCAGTTTAATGCCATGTACTCGATTGATGAAAAAGTACAGTTTGGTGATGACACCGATAAAGATCATAACTATCTAGAAATGGAGTTTGGCGGCCGCAAAGGCGTGGTCGATCTCTATGGTTATGTGGATATTTTTGACTTGGCTGAAGACGGCAGTGATAACAACAATAAAAAAGGTGCATCGAAAGCGTTCATGAAGTTGGCGCCGCGCTTCTCAATTGATGGCATCACCGGACAAGATTTGTCGTTTGGCCCGGTACAAGAAGTCTACTTCTCGACCTTGTTTAACTGGGGCGGTGGCGATGATGATATCAACAACTCGTTCTGGGGGGTCGGTGCCGATGTTGAGCTGCCTTGGTTTGGCAAAGTGGGCATGAACCTCTATGGCTTGTATGACATCAAAAACAAAGATTGGAACGGCTATCAATTCTCGACTAACTGGTTTAAACCTTTCCACTTTTTCGACAACGGTAGCTTCCTGTCATACCAAGGTTATATCGATTACCAATTCGGTGCCGATGACACCTTTAAAGGCAACAATCAAGCGACCCATGGCGGTGCGATGTTTAACGGCCTGTACTGGCACTCAGACAACTACGCCCTCGGTTATGGTCTAAAAGCCTATAATGATGTTTATCTTTTTGAAGATGGTAATGCCAACAACTCTGTAGGTGCTGTCGCCGACAGCTCAGGTATTTCTCACTACCTTAGCGCGACCTACAAATTCTAATCCTATCCAGCGCCGGTCCCTGCCGGCGCTTTGCTCCCTGCCTTATATTGTCTATGATACACTGGCCTTTTCATCGATAGGCAAGTTGTCATGCGGATCACCTTGATAGGCGCAGGTGCGATCGGCACCTTATGGGCGGTCAAATTAAGCCAAGCGGGTCATCACGTTCATCTTATCACGCGCGATGGCGCTGATAAGCGGGCGCTGAACCTTGACGATACCTCCCTTACTTTTCCTGCCAACCAACCAGACTTACTGCGTTATAGTGATCTTTGGCTGGTTTGCACCAAAGCCTATGACGTGCAAGCCGCCTTAACCCCGAGCTTTGCTCATCTTGAGCCGGAAACCATGGTGATGTTGATGCATAACGGCATGGGACCTCATCAATGGCTTATTGATACCCTACCTGCCAGCCAGCCGCTGCTGCTCGCGACCACCTCACAAGGCGTGTTTCGCGCGGAAACAGGCGAGTACCGGCACACGGGCAATGGGCCCACAGCGCTCGGGGCAGGTAACCAAGCCGGTGAAGCCTGTCAGTTTCTCGCCGATGTCTTGGATCATGCCCTACCGGCAGCAACCTGGCACAGCGATATCCTGGAATCGCTGTGGTATAAACTGGCGGTCAATAGTGTCATCAACCCGCTTACCGCCTTACATGGGATAAAAAACGGTGAATTGCTCAAACGAGACTATGCGCCAATCATTGATGCGCTATGCCAAGAATTAGCCACTGTAATGCGGGCGGAGCGGATCCTTGCCTCGGCTACCGAAGTACGTCAACGTGTGGAAATGGTCGCCAAGGCAACCGCAGACAACTACTCTTCAATGAATCGCGATGTATTTTACCGTCGCCCGACCGAGCTGGCGTATATTACGGGCTATGTGCTGCAACGCGCCCTAGCACACCAGATTTCAACCCCACACCACCAGCAGCTACACCAAGCCGTTCAACAAGTGGAGAGATAAGGAATCATCATGAGTGATAAACGCATCCTGATTTGTATGGCCAATGGCACAGAAGAAATGGAAGCCGTGACTGCCATTGATGTGATGAAACGTGCCGGCTTCAATGTCATCGTGGCCAGCGCCGATCCCGAAGGCGAGCTCACGCTAACCTGTTCACGTGGCGTCAAGCTAGTTTGCGACGCCGCACTGGCAACAGTCGCCGACCAGCCTTTTGACTGTGTGATCTTACCCGGTGGTATCGAGGGCGCCCAGTGCTTAGGAGAAAGTAACCTGATCACCGAGATCATCAAGCAACAGCAGAGCGACAATGCGTGGGTGGCTGCCATTTGTGCCGCACCGGCGTTAGTGCTACAACGCCACCAGCTATTCCCACAATCACACATGAGCTGTCACCCCAGCGTCAGCGATCAGATCCCAGCGCAATGGCTAAGCCGCCGCCGCGTGATGACCGACTATGACCATCGTTTGATTACCAGCCAGGGGCCAGGTTCGGCAATGGAGTTCGCGATCGAAGTCGTTCACGTGCTTGGCGGCAAAGCCTTGGCCTGGCAAGTGGCGGAGCCAATGATGCCCCTGCCTCAACTGCACTATGAGAAAAAGTTTACACAAGGCTAGATTTGCACGAGGCTTAAACGCAAACAGGCTGCCTGTCTTTTTACTTCGGTAAGCCACTCGGCCTACACCCGATACACTTTCACGTTGTCAAAGCCCATATCTTTAAGATACAGCGCTTGCAAGCGACTCATTACCCCTCGCTCGCAATAGAGCAAATAAGTTTTCGTTTGGTCAAGGTCGCCAAACTGGGTCGCCAATTTGAAGAAAGGAATGTGCACCACATCAACGCCTTCAATCTCAAGCGGCTTATCTTCTTGCTCTTCTCGACTGCGGATATCCAGCACCACTGCGCCTTTCTCAACCTCATTAACCAGCTCCGCTTCCGGCACTTTTTCTTGGCTCAAGGCTTCGATATCACGGATATCCATCACAGTCGCGTTGTCGACCACTTGCTCAAGCAGACGAAAATCAAACTTGGCTTCTTCGTGTTCAAGCTTGGCTTTTTCCGCTTTCACCGTTGGCTTTTTGGAAATCACGCCACAATACTCTGGCATGGTTTTGGCGAAGTCTTCTGTGCCAATTTTACGCGCCGTCTGAATAATATCTTCTTTGTCCCAGTTAATCAGAGGGCGCAAGATCAAGCTATCAGTGACGTTGTCAATCATGCGCAGATTGGTGAGCGTTTGGCTCGACACCTGCCCCAACGCTTCGCCGGTCACCAGTGCTTGAATACCAAACCGTTTTGCCACCATGGCCGCCGCCCGCATAAACATACGCTTCAACACCACGCCCATTTGCGCGCTATCGATATTTTCCAAGATGCTATTGACGACCGGCTCAAAATCAATCGAAATAAACTTCACTTTGGCCGATGAGCCAAATTTGTTCCAAAGGTAATGAGACACCTGCTGCACACCCGTTTCATGCGATTTACCACCCAGATTAAAGAAGCAGTAGTGCACTTTACTGCCACGTTTAATGTGCAAATAACTGGAAACGCCTGAATCGAACCCGCCAGAGATCAAGCTCAATACATCTTCTTGTGTACCGAGTGGGAAGCCCCCTAGACCTGCGTGACGATGTTTCACCACGTTGAGCTTATCGTGATCGACTTCCATCATCACGGTGACATCCGGTTTTTTCAGTTGCACACTGGCCGACGGCACGGCTTGGTTTAGTCCACCACCGACATAGCGCTCAAGATCGATAGAGGTAAAGTCATGCTGCCCACGACGCTTAGCGCGCACACAAAAGGTCTTCCCTTCGATTTGGTGACGCACACCGGCCAAAGTAAGCTCATAGATATGGTGTAAATCGTTAAACAGAGTTTGCTCAACCTCAAGCACGGTTTGCACTCCTGGTGTGTTGGTTAACACATCCAGAACCAGTTGGCGCTCGTTAGGTTGTTTTAACGTCACCTCAATGTGATCCCGACGGTTATATACCGCCGTATTATCAGTCCGACGCTTTAAAATATTACGAATATTGCATTCGAGGATTTTTGTAAAACGCTTTCTGACTGACTCACTTTTGACGATCACCTCAGGGTGAATTTTAACGATAAACTTCATAACCGGTTCGATACAGCTGGGAACAAAGCCGCGGATTATACAATAACCAGGCTGCCGCTGAAACCGGCTATTTTCACGTCTGAAGAAAGAAGAAGTGCTCGGCGATAACTTGTCTTTACCCACAATCAGTTATCGCCGAGAGACAGGACTAAGGTGCGTTTTGTGGCGCATTCTCGCTAGAGATTTCATCCGAGAAGGTGGGTTTTCCTTGTATCACAGCGATTTCCACACGCCGGTTTGACGCACGGTTTTCCGGAGAATTGTTCGGCGCACGCGGCTTGGTATCCGCTAATCCTTCCACTTTCATACGTAAATGGTTAAAACCAGGGACTTTTTCCATCTCCTGCGCCACTGACACCGCACGCTGTGCCGAAAGATCCCAGTTCGAGCGATAAAGCTCCGACTCCAAAGGTGTGCTATCGGTATGCCCTGAGACCTTGATTTCTCCCGGCACATCTTTTACCAACTGCGCAATTTGACGCACCATGGGGCGGAACTTGGGTTGAAGAAACGCAGAGTTTTGTGGGAAAGCGCCCTTTTCTCGGATCCTTATCACCAACTGTTGCCCTAAGTTCTCGACTTCAACCGCCCCCTCATCGATTTCGCGTTGCAACGCTTGCATCAACGCCTTTTGCAGCTGCTCAAGTTGCTGCTGCATTCTCTGCTGCTCCAATTGTGACGCCACTTGGGCACTGGTGCCGCCTTCCTTATCTGACGTGTTGCGTTGCGAGCCGCCGGACCGATCATCCTCGCCCTCTTGAAAATCCAAGGTGCGCTGCGTCATATCAATGGTTTGCTGCATGATCACTTCAATCGGCGTCGGCTCAGGACGACCCGGACGAAACTCTTGCGCGATCACACTGGTTCCTTTAGGAATGTCTTTCACCTCGAGCACATTTTGTACCCCAAAAGCGAACTTCATTGACCCAGCAATTTGCTTAAACTTAAGCACATCCATCTCTGAAAATGACAACAGAAGGACGAAAAAGCACATAAGAAGCGACATCAAGTCCGCAAACGTCCCCATCCACGGCGGTAAGCCGGGAGGCGGGCATTTGCATTCCTCTTCTTCTTGCTGTTGTGCCATGAAGACTCCTTACTTCTCGCTCGCTGAGGCCTGCGTCTCAGACCGATTAATTATCGACATCCACCTCACGCTTACCCTCATTGAGGTAGTTTTTCAAAAAGCCATCAATGACACGCGGGTTTTGTCCATCTTGAATCGCGAGTAAGCCGTCCATGATCAAACGCCGATTCAATTTTTCTTGCTCCTTACGCAGCGCCAGCTTGTTGGCGATGGGGGTTGCCACCATGTTCGCCAACATCGCACCATACATGGTGGTCAACAAGGCGACCGCCATTGCTGGCCCAATTGCCTTTGGGTCATCCATATTCGACAACATGGCGACCAGCCCAATCAAGGTCCCGATCATCCCCATCGCGGGCGCCACGTCCGCCAAGGCATTATAAAAGCCAATGCCATGGTCGTGCCGCTCCTCGGTAAGGTTAATGTCTTTGTGTAATGTGGCACGGACCACATCGGCATCATGACCATCGACGAGCAAGTCCACGCCCTTTTGCATAAACGAGTTGCTCACTTCCATCTCTTCCAAAGCAAGGAAGCCACCTTTACGCGCCGCATCGGCCATTTCAATAATCTTGGCAATCAAGTCCTCTGGGTCATCGGATTTGAACATGAATGCCTTGCCTGCAATTTTAAAACTACCAAAGAATTGCCCCATGGTGTACTTGGTGAGAACCACAAATAAGCTCCCCCCGAGTACGATCAGCACCGATGGCACGTCAAAATACATGTTCATGGTGCCGCCCAACAGCATCGCCATTATTACGAATGCAAACGAGCCGAGAATGCCGATGAGCGTCGCTATATCCACGTCAGTCTCCCTTAAATTACGTCAAGTCATTGTTTTTCATTTTTTAGGGTATTGGTTATATCGGCAACCAATCCTATAGGTTTAGCGTAAATGCGCAGATACCAACAAGGATAACATGCCTTTTACGGTGGTGGCGCCAAGCACACAAAAACACATAGAGTGGTTTGACCGCCTGTGGCCACTGCGTTACCGTCTAGCCTCTCTTTTCTAATTTTATGGCATCATGGCTGTGAAGAAACCAGAAAATATGACCTTTGAGGACACGCTCAAAGAGTTAGATACCATTGTCGGCGCGCTCGAATCCGGCGAACTTCCTCTCGACACCGCAATGAAACGTTTTGAGCGCGGCATTGCACTCACTCGTCAAGGGCAGAAAACCCTTGCTGACGCCGAGCAACGCGTCGAGATCTTGCTCTCGCAAGAAGATGATGGGCCACTGACTGAGCTTTCTCCTCAAGACGATGATTAACACTGTTGTACACGATGCGCTGCGCGAAACGCAAACCCGAAGCAATCAACAACTCGAAGCGTGGCTCGATACCTTATCCTCCCAAGATCAACCGCTTATTCAGGCAATGCGCCATGGTTTGCTCTTGGGGGGCAAACGCATTCGTCCCTTTCTAACCTATGCCACAGGACAGCTGTTTGGCGTGCCACTTGCGCAAATTGATACACCGGCTGTCGCGGTGGAGTGTATTCATGCCTACTCGTTAATTCACGACGATCTACCCGCCATGGATAACGACAGCTTGCGACGCGGGCAGCCAACCTGTCATGTTGCCTTCGATGAAGCCACCGCGATTTTGGCCGGTGACGCGCTACAAACACTGGCCTTTACCGCGCTGGCTGAAGGCCCACTCAATCCAGCGGCCGAGCCTTACCGTATAGACATGGTGAAAACCTTGGCCGCGGCCAGCGGGGCAGCGGGTATGTGTTTAGGACAATCACTGGATTTGGCTGCAGAGGGACGTGCCGTTGATCTTGAAGCCCTTAAACGGATTCACCACAATAAAACCGGGGCGCTGATCAAAGGGGCAGTAAAACTCGGCGCCTATGCAGCCGGCGAGGCAGGTGTTGCCCACTTGCATGAGCTTGAGCGTTTTGCTGACGCCATCGGTCTCGCGTTTCAAGTGCAGGACGATATTTTGGACATTACCAGTGACACGCAAACACTCGGGAAACCGCAAGGGTCAGATGTGAACGCGGATAAAAGCACCTACCCAGCACTACTGGGGCTAGCTGGCGCGCAGGAAAAAGCCGAGCAACTTTACCAAGAAGCACTACACGCCTTGGAGGCAATCCCCTACAATACCGAACAACTGGAAGTTTTTGCCCGATATATCATCGAGCGCAACAACTAGCATGATTAATAAAAGCGCCGAACCATTATGACACTGGATATATCAAAATACCCGACTCTCGCTCTTACTGATACGCCGGAAGAGTTGCGTACCTTACCACGCGATCACCTGCCGCAGCTTTGTGAAGAGTTACGGACCTACTTACTCAACACAGTCAGTCATTCAAGTGGCCATTTCGCGTCTGGACTTGGCACCGTAGAGCTGACGGTGGCGCTGCACTATGTCTATAACACCCCGTTCGATCATTTAGTATGGGATGTGGGCCATCAGGCGTATCCTCACAAGATCCTGACCGGACGACGTGAGCGCATGCAGACGATCCGGAAAAAAGATGGTTTACATCCCTTTCCGTGGCGAGGAGAAAGCCCTTACGATGTGTTATCCGTTGGCCACTCCTCCACATCCATCAGTGCCGCCCTAGGCATGGCCATCAGCGCACAGAAGGAAGGCCATAACCGGCGTGTGGTTAGCGTGATTGGCGATGGGGCGATCACCGCCGGAATGGCGTTTGAAGCCATGAACCATGCCGGCGATGTCAAGCCCGACATGCTCGTGGTACTTAACGACAACGAGATGTCGATTTCTGAAAATGTTGGCGCGATGAATAACCACTTTGCCCAACTCCTCTCTGGCAATGTCTACACCAGTATTCGTGAAGGCGGTAAAAAAGTCTTATCAGGCGCGCCGCCAATCAAAGAGTTGGTGCGTCGCGCGGAAGAACATCTAAAAGGCATGGTTGTCCCAGGCACCATGTTTGAAGAGCTGGGCTTTAACTACATCGGCCCGATTGATGGTCACGACGTCGAAGAACTGGTCAAAACCCTCAAGAACATGCGCCACTTAAAAGGGCCGCAGTTTCTGCATGTGATGACCAAAAAAGGCAAAGGCTATGAGCCGGCGGAGAAAGATCCGATTGGGTACCATGCCGTGCCTAAGTTTGATCCCAGTGTGCACACACTGCCTAAATCCAAGCCAACTAGCCCAACGTTCTCCAATGTGTTCGGTGACTGGCTATGCGATATGGCGGCGCAAGACGACAAACTTCTCGCCATTACCCCTGCAATGCGCGAAGGCTCCGGGATGGTGCGCTTCTCGAAAGCTCACCCAGACAAGTACTTTGATGTCGCCATCGCCGAGCAGCACTCGGTCACACTGGCCGCTGGCATGGCAATCGGTACTTACCACCCAGTCGTTGCCATTTATTCAACTTTCTTACAACGCGCGTATGACCAAGTCATCCACGACGTGGCAATTATGAACTTACCAGTGCTGTTTGCCATTGATCGTGGCGGGATTGTTGGCGCGGATGGCCAAACTCACCAAGGGGCTTTTGATTTAAGCTATCTACGCTGTGTTCCCAACTTGGTCGTGATGACGCCAAGTGACGAAAACGAGTGCCGTCAAATGCTGTATACCGGCCATATTCATGATGGGCCAGCGGCGGTGCGTTACCCTCGCGGCAGTGGTATCGGGGCAGAGATTGAACAAACGATGCAAGCGATGCCACTTGGCAAAGGCGTGATTAAACGGCAGGGAGCGCGGATAGCGATGCTGAACTTTGGCACCTTGTTACCTCACGCATTAGACGCAGCTGAAACGCTGGATGCCACCTTGGTTGATATGCGCTTTGCCAAACCACTGGATGAAGCATTGCTGCTTGAAATGGCCAACACGCACGACTACCTCGTGACGGTAGAGGAAAATGCGATCGCTGGCGGGGCGGGCTCTGGCGTGATTGAAGCCATGATGCGCCATGGGGTTATCAAGCCTGTGCTGCAAATCGGTCTCCCCGATCGCTTTATCTCCCAAGGCACCCAACAAGAAATGCACGCCGAGCTTGAGCTTGATGGTATCGGCATTAAGGCGCAAATCCAGCGCTATTTGGCTAAGTTAGCTGAGTAGAAGCGCCGCTTTAAACCGCTAGCCAAGTGCTATCGACTGATATAAAGAAACCCGCTGATTAGTGGCGGGTTTCTTTATGCTTCAGCAACTATTGATGCAGTGGCTTAGCCTGCTCACGCACAATTACTTGGTCCCAAAAATCTTATCGCCCGCATCACCCAGTCCAGGCACGATATAGCCTTTGTCATCCAGTTTTTCATCGATAGCCGCGGTATAAAGCTCAATATCAGGATGCGCTTTTTTCAATGCCTCAATCCCTTC
This sequence comes from Salinivibrio sp. ML323, assembly GCF_001995745.1. Taxonomy (NCBI): domain Bacteria; kingdom Pseudomonadati; phylum Pseudomonadota; class Gammaproteobacteria; order Vibrionales; family Vibrionaceae; genus Salinivibrio; species Salinivibrio sp. ML323. The sequence goes on from NZ_MUES01000004.1 coordinate 165,484, forward strand.
CGGGGCAGAGACCAATACCAAGACCTTGATCTGCTGACAGCCCTGCTCTTTAAGCAAGTCGATGGTCGCAATCATCGAGCCACCGGTCGCCAACATCGGGTCCACAACCAAGGCCATGCGCTCATCGATATTGCTCGCCAACTTATGAAAATACGGCACAGGCTCGAGCGTTTCTTCATCGCGATATACGCCGACGACACTGATGCGAGCCCCTGGGACGTGTTCAAGCACCCCATCCATCATGCCCAACCCTGCGCGCAAAATGGGCACCACGGTGACTTTTTTGCCTTTGATTTGATCGACATTAACCGGGCCGTCCCAGCCATCAATCGTCACTATTTCTGTATCGAAGTCAGAGGTGGCTTCATAAGTCAGCAGACTGCCCACTTCGGTGGCAAGCTCGCGAAACCGTTTGGTGCTAATATCTCGCTCGCGCATCAAACCGATTTTATGTTTGACTAACGGGTGCCTTACTTCCACGACCTTCATCTTAGACTCCTTACAAAAAACAAATTCTCGGTAGTATACATGAAAGGTTTTTGCTAGCGTAGCCTTAGGGCTTGACATATCGCCCAGATTCTCACCAAACCGCTTACGCAAACGTTTTCCTTTCTCTGAATGCACTGATAGAATAGCGCCGACTTTTGACTTCCAACTCCGGCGAGGAATTGCAGTGAGCGGTAAACAATCATCTCTTAGCTATAAGGACGCTGGCGTCGATATTGACGCGGGTAACGCACTAGTCGACCGCATTAAAGGGGTAGTAAAACAAACGCACCGTCCCGAAGTCATGGGAGGTTTAGGTGGCTTTGGCGCGCTTTGTTCATTGCCAACCAAATACAAAGAACCCGTATTAGTCTCAGGCACAGACGGCGTGGGTACCAAACTACGTTTGGCGCTGGATGCCAATAAGCACGATACGATCGGCATCGATCTGGTTGCGATGTGCGTAAACGATCTGATCGTGCAAGGTGCTGAACCTCTGTTTTTCCTCGACTACTACGCCACGGGCAAGTTAGATGTTGACGTCGCCGCCGACGTGGTGACCGGCATCGCCCAAGGCTGCCAGCAAGCAGGTTGTGCCCTTATCGGCGGCGAGACGGCAGAAATGCCGGGTATGTACAGCGGCGATGATTACGATGTGGCTGGTTTTTGTGTCGGTGTTGCCGAGAAATCGGCCATCATAGATGGGAGCCAAGTCAGCGATGGCGACGCCTTGATTGGCCTTGCGTCGAGTGGCCCACATTCAAACGGCTACTCACTGATCCGCAAGATCCTCGACGTCAGTCAAGCAAACCTGCGTGACGACTTAGAAGGCCTACCACTCATCGATCACTTGCTCGCCCCGACCCGCATTTACGTTAAATCCTTATTGGCCCTGCTTGAGCAAACCCCCGTTCACGCGATTTCTCATATCACAGGTGGCGGCTTTTGGGAGAACATCCCCCGCGTATTGCCCGATGGAACCAAGGCGGTGATCGACAATACCAGTTGGCAATGGCCGGCTGTGTTTAACTGGTTGCAAGAAAAAGGCAACGTCAGTGACTACGAAATGCTGCGCACCTTTAACTGTGGAGTGGGACTTGTGATTGCATTGCCTCAGGCAGACGCCGACAAAGCGATTGCCCTGTTAAATCAAGCCGGCGAAACCGCCTGGCAGTTGGGCCATATTGCTCACGCGACGGGCGACGACGCACAGGTGGAGCTGAAAGCATGAAGCGCATTGTCGTATTAATTTCCGGCAGCGGCTCCAATTTGCAAGCATTGATTGATAGCGTCCACCAGCAACACGCACAGATTGCCGCGGTGGTCGCTAACAAAGCGAATGCGTATGGTCTGACGCGTGCCGAGCACGCGGGCATACCGGCTCAAGTGGTTGCCAACACCGATTATGCTAGCCGGGAAGAGTATGATGCGGCGCTTATTCGAGCGTTAGATGCCTATCAGCCCGATCTCGTCGTACTGGCCGGCTTTATGCGTATTCTAACCCCAGGTTTCGTTACCCACTATGCGGGGCGAATGCTCAACATTCACCCCTCACTGCTTCCCAAATACACCGGACTGCACACTCACCAGCGCGCGATTGATGCTGGCGATACCGAGCATGGTACATCGGTGCATTTTGTCACTGAAGAGCTTGACGGTGGGCCAGTGGTACTCCAAGCTCGCGTGCCTATTTTTGAGGACGACGACGCTGAGTCTGTCGCCGCGCGCGTCCAACAACAAGAGCACAGGATCTACCCACTGGTGGTCAAATGGTTTGTCGATGGCCGACTGAAGATGGAAGAGGACAGTGCCTGGCTTGATGGCCAAACGCTTGGACCAGCAGGTTACGCCGCAGAGGCCTAGCCTGCACAGACACTGACAACATAAACTAAGGCGCCTTCGCGCCTTAATTTATGTCCGCTAAGAAACCGATGTGTGATTGTGGCAATACACCTCGCCAAAGTGAAACACACAATATTCCCCTTCAGCCATCTTATGCCAGCACTCGTTGTTGGTAAGGGGCTGCGTAGCAATCACGGTCACCACATCGTTAGGCGTGGTTTGCTCGTGAAAATCGACCGTCATTTCTTGGTCGATCAGGCTGGCTTTGCCAAACGGGGCACGGCGCGTGATCCAGTGGAGGTTATTGGTGCAATAAGCCATAACATAGTCGCCATCGCTAAACAGCATGTTGTAGACACCCAGCGCGCGCAGACGATCACAGCGTGACGCGATAAAGTCAAACACCTCACACATATTGTCTGGCTGTTGCGGGTAGTGCTTGAACAACTCATTCAATAACCAACAAAAGGCTTTTTCACTGTCCGTATCCCCAACAGGTTTAAAGTGCCCAGTATCCAGGCTCTCAAACCCAGATAACTGACCATTGTGAGCAAAGGTCCAATAACGCCCCCAGATCTCACGAGTGAAAGGATGTGTGTTTTCTAAGCTGATCCCACCTCGATTTGCTTGGCGAATATGGCTAACCACCGCACAGCTTTTTATCGGATAACTGGTGACCAGCTCTGCGACCTTGGATTGGCTACTGGGTGCCGGATCTTTAAAGGTGCGAAACCCTTTGCCTTCATAAAAGGTGATCCCCCAGCCATCGCGATGCGGGCCCGTTTTACCGCCGCGCTGAATCAAGCCAGTAAAGCTAAAACAAATATCGGTTGGGACGTTGGCACTCATGCCAAGCAGCTCGCACATTCTTTCATCTACCTCCGCGGAGTTACACTGCCATTTCCTTTTCCACTAGCTGGATAAGAATATGGATAATTTTGATATGGACTTCCTGAATACGATCCGCATAACCAAAGTGAGGCACACGGATTTCGATATCAGCGAGACCTGCCATTTTGCCGCCGTCTTTTCCCGTGAGCATAATGGTCTTGATGCCTTTTTGTTTGGCAACATCAATAGCATTGAGGATATTCCCCGAATTACCCGATGTGGAGAGCCCAAACAATACGTCGCCTTTCATGCCCACCGCTTCAAGGTAACGCGAGAAAACATACTCGTAGCCAAAGTCATTCGATACGCAAGAAATATGACTTGGATCTGAAATGGCAATCGCTGGATAACCAGGACGATTTTCTCGGTAGCGTCCGGTCAACTCTTCGGCAAAATGCATGGCATCGCAATGCGAGCCACCATTGCCGCAAGAGAGTACCTTGCCACTGGCCTTAAAGCTATCGGCCAGCAGTTTCGCGGCTTTCTCGATTTGCTGAATATTATTGTCATCACTTAAAAACGCTGTTAACACATCGGCAGCTTCTGTTAGCTCACCGCGAATAATATCTTGGTACATGGCACCTTCCCACTGTTAACAAATATCTGATGATGTCGCCTGACAGGCGTGACGTCACATAACTGCCAGTGTACCCGCATCGTTTTACGGCTGTCGACTGCCGCGCCCTCCCGWCAAGCGAGCTAGGTCACGTTTGCTTGAATGGCAACCTATCTTGCCAGTTGTCCCCATCCCCAGGTGGTGATTTTCTCACCTTGCAAGCTAGGTCACACCGTATCATTTTACAATTCGTTAATTATTTGCTTACATTGAGTGGTACGACCTCTTACCACAACAGTAAGAGCTAACCCAAACCTAAGGAGATGACGTGATGGCAACAGGGTTATATATCGCCGCCATGCTAATACTGGCCGGTGTACTCGCATACCATCGTGCTAAGCTGCTGGTATCGACTGCCGTGCTCGCAGCCGGACTAGTTGTAGGGACAATCATGGGCAGCGTCGGGGAGATCACTTGGTTGATCTTTGCCGTGATCGCGTTGCCGCTCAATATCGTGACGTTTCGTCGCAACTGGCTCAGCAAGCCAGCATTCAAAGCGTTTAAGGCTGTGATGCCGGAAATGTCAGCGACGGAAAAAGAAGCGATTGATGCGGGGACAGTCTGGTGGGAAGCGGATCTATTCCGTGGCGCGCCGGATTGGAACAAACTGCATGACATTCCCGCCCCGACGCTGAGTGCGGAAGAGCAGGCATTTTTAGATGGACCGGTCAACGAAGTCTGCCGCATGGTGGATGACTACCAAGTCACGCATGAACTCGCTGACCTGCCCGAGGATGTCTGGCAATATTTGAAAGACAACAAATTCTTCGCCATGATCATCAAAAAGCAATATGGTGGCTTGGAATTTTCTGCCTACGCGCAATCCTTGGTGCTGCAAAAACTGTCAGGCGTGTCTGGTGTGCTGTCATCCACTGTGGGGGTCCCTAACTCACTAGGCCCAGGTGAATTGCTCCAGCATTACGGCACTACCGAGCAAAAAGACCATTACCTCCCTCGTTTGGCCCAAGGTAAAGAAATCCCTTGTTTTGCGTTGACCAGCCCAGAAGCCGGTTCGGATGCGGGCTCGATTCCTGATTATGGTGTGGTCACCAAAGGCATGTGGCAAGGTGAAGAAGTACTGGGGATGAAAATCACCTGGAACAAACGCTATATCACCCTCGCCCCGGTTGCCACTGTGTTAGGTCTAGCGTTTAAACTGCGAGACCCTGAGCACCTGTTAGGCGATCAAGATGAGCTTGGCATTACCTGTGCCTTGATTCCAACTGATTTGGACGGGGTTGAAATTGGTCGTCGTCATTTCCCGCTTAACGTGCCTTTCCAAAACGGTCCAACGCAAGGCAACGACGTCTTCGTTCCGATGGACTTTATTATTGGCGGGCAAAAAATGGCAGGCCAAGGCTGGCGGATGCTGATGGAGTGCTTGTCAATTGGTCGCGGTATTACCCTGCCATCTAACACCACGGGTGGGCTAAAATCCGCGGCACTGGCTACCGGAGCCTACGCACGCATCCGTCGTCAGTTCAAATTGCCAATTGGTAAAATGGAAGGGATTGAAGAGCCTCTCGCGCGCATTGCAGGCAACGCCTACGTGATGGATGCTGCCAGCGCGCTGACCGTGACAGGGATTGATGCAGGCGAAAAACCTTCTGTTATCTCGGCAATCGTCAAATATCACTGTACCCACCGTAGCCAGCAGAGCGTCATTGATGCGATGGATGTTATTGGTGGTAAAGGCATCTGCTTAGGGCCGAAAAACTATTTGGGCCGGAATTACCAGGGTTCACCGATTGCTATCACCGTGGAAGGTGCGAATATTCTGACCCGCTCAATGATTATCTTTGGCCAGGGGGCGATTCGTTGTCACCCATTTGTCTTAGATGAAATTCGTGCCAGCGAGAATAGCGATCAGCAAGCGGCCCTTGCCGCATTTGATAAAGCCTTGTTTGGCCACGTTGGCTTCGTGTTTAGCAATGTTGCACGTGCTTTCTGGCTCGGCCTCACTGATGGTCGTTTGTCAAAAGCGCCACGCAAAGACGCAACACGCCGCTATTACCAGCAGATGAACCGCTACAGTGCCGCGCTCGCGCTGCTTGCCGATGTCTCGATGGCAGTATTAGGCGGTAACCTCAAGCGCAAAGAGCGCCTGTCTGCGCGCCTTGGCGATGTGCTGAGCCAGCTTTACCTAGCGTCGGCCACCATGAAACGCTATGCCGATGAAGGTTACCAAAAAGAGGATCTGCCTTTGGTTCATTGGGGCATGCAAGACGCCATGTACCAAGCTGAGCAAGCACTGGATGGCTTTATCGCTAACTTCCCCAACAAGGCGATTGCCGGCTTAGTCCGCGCACTGGTATTCCCGCTGGGTAAAGGACGCCGTCAACCTGGCGATCGTCTCGATGGCAAACTGGCCGTCATTTTACAATCACCCAGTGCGACACGTGACCGCCTCGGTCGTGGTCAGTACTTCGAGCCTGGTAATGCGATTGGTAACATCGAAAAAGCGCTGCACGATATTTTGAACGCTGAACCTATTCACAAGAAAGTGTGCGAGGGGATCGGTGAAAAGCTGCCGTTTATGTTCCTTGACCAAGTCGCGGATAAAGGCTTAAGCGCCGGTGTGATCACCGAGCAAGAAGCCGAACTATTGCGAGAAGCCGAGCAAGGCCGACTTGAAACGATCAATGTCGATGACTTTGACCCGTCAGAGCTACCTGCAGCGTCAATCAAGGAGAGCAAGATGCATAACGCGGCTTAACTGTGTTTTCCGCATCGATAGCTTGACGTCAAAAAGAGAGGGCTTCCCTCTCTTTTTTATTTCCCCGAATAGATGAGCTTACTCGCACCACAGTGCTAGTCGTTCTTATCCGGTTTATCCATACCAAGCTCACTTCCTTGATCGTCTCCGTCGCTGTCCAGCGGGGGCGCTTCCAGCTCTTGCGCCGCTTCAGCCAATTTACGCGCCTTGCGTTTTCGCAAGACAAACCAGGTTGCAGCCCCCATCAACATCACCAATAAGTTACCTAAGCCAATGATCAACAGGGAGGTGGTTCGTGCCTCTTCGCGAGCCCGCTGTTGGCGGCGCGCCTCTGCCGCTTCCATCATCGCTTTTTCACGTGCTTCGCGCTCTGCTTCGGCTTGTTCCAGCGCTGCGTAATCGGTGACCGCAAAGGTTTGTTCAGGAAGCGGGAAAACTAAGGGACGTCCCGACAACTGATCCGTCGCATACAAGGTTGTTCGCCACTTATATTGTCCAGGTGTACTGGCATAAGGAATATCGAGCGTAATAGTTTCCTGCTCTTCCTCAGCAGTGGTTTGGTAGACCGTGGTTTTTCCTTCCGTATCGGTGAATTTAGCGTGAACAGATACGCTGCCAGGCTCAATACTGGCCTGCTCGGACTGAACAACCAATTGATGCGGTTCGCCCTCTGCTTGGCTTTGTTTAAACGTGGCCATTAACGGTGTCGGGTAGACTAAGACTTGTTGCTCTAGCGTGCGGAAAAAAATGCCATTGCCCGAGGTCACGCGTGCGCGGTATTTTCCCGGCATCACATTAATCGGCAAAGAAACGGTAAACACACCGTCATTCGGCGTCTCATCGAGCCCAGTACCATCGTCACTAAATTGTCCCAAGGATTTGGGTTGAGGGCGTTGGTCTGGGTTAAGTGATTCAGGATTTTCGATAAATTCGGTAAAATTAACCGTTAAATCGACACGCTCAATAAAATCACGCAAGTTAAGTGGCTTGTCCCCCAGCATGAGCTGTGCAGTAAACTTGACCGCCTCGCCTTGATAAAGACGGCTGGGTAAGTCTTCAACCTGCATACGCAAATCGCTTAAAACACGGACTTTGTTGTCAGGACTCACCCGGCCAATCGCTTGCCATGGCCCTGGCATGGGGTCGGTCACCGACACAATGTCCATATCTGCTTCTTGATGCCAGGATACTTTGTCTGGGTGACGCCATGCATAATATTTGGTGCCGTCCGGACGTACCAACACCACCGGCATGCTTGGCTTTTCTCGATAAATTACGAAGGCCGCACGCTCAATGGTTGGATCAACACGGAAACGATTTTCCAGCAGACGAATTTCTTGCTCGTTAGCGTGTGCTAACAAGGGAAAACAAACACACACCGCCCACCATCGCTTCTTCATGCCTTCTCCTACTGTCGCCAAAGACAGCTACCGTTTTGCTCAATAAAGTCTAAACGCGCTTCATGCGCACTCATTTCATCGGCCGATGCAGGAATAACCTTTAGCGATTTCTGGCGCTTAACGGTTCTTGGAGCCATTGGGCTCGCATTATCCGTCTCCGTTCCCGCATTAAATGACAGGTTGGTTTGTCCCCCCGTCATTAATAGGTAAACGTCAGCGAGGATCTCCGCATCCAACAACGCGCCGTGAAGCGTTCGCCGAGAGTTATCAATACCGTAGCGATCGCACAACACATCCAGGTTATTACGCTTTCCAGGGAAGATTTTCTTCGCCATCGCTAAGGTGTCTGTAATGGTGCAAAGCTCAGTGGTTTGCAGCGAGACACCTAGGTTTTTGAACTCATGATCCATAAACCCCACATCAAAGGGCGCGTTATGAGCGATCAGCTCCGCCCCTTGGATAAAATCAACAAAGGCTTGATGGATTTGCGCGTATTGCGGCTTATCGGCCAAAAAGGCATCGGTGATACCGTGTACCGAAATCGCCTCAGGGTCGATAGCACGAGTGGGCTTGATATAGGCATGAAAGTGCCGCCCCGTGAGCTTACGGTTGATGATCTCTACCGCGCCGATTTCAATAATATTGTGGCCTTGGTAATGCGGCCCCCCTTCGCGGTTCATACCGGTGGTTTCGGTATCAAGCACAACGAGGCGATCGTAATTCGCTTTCATGGCAATAACTGTGTCAAACTTGGCTCAGATGAATAGCCAATAGTATCAAAGATGACCAAGCAGGTAGAAATTTTCACAGACGGTTCTTGTCTCGGCAATCCGGGACCGGGCGGCTATGGCGTGGTGATGCGCTACAAACAACATGAAAAAACCTTGAGTGCCGGTTTCACTCTCACCACCAATAATCGCATGGAGCTGATGGCGGCCATTGTCGGCTTAAATGCGCTTAACACGAGCTGTAACGTAACTCTCACCACTGACAGCCAGTACGTTCGACAAGGGATCACCCAATGGATCCATAATTGGAAAAAACGCCAATGGAAGACGGCGGATAAGAAACCGGTGAAAAATGCCGATTTATGGCAACAGCTTGATCAAGCGGCATCTAAGCATCAGATCACGTGGAACTGGGTGAAAGGCCACGCTGGACACCCAGAAAATGAGCGTTGTGACGAACTCGCGCGCGACGCTGCCAACCACCCGACCGAGATCGATGAAGGTTATCAGCCTGCAGACTAAACCTATTTCTAGCCGCCGTTGGGAACAACCCCGCCCAGCGGTGAGACCGCTTGCTTGAGCTTCCAACGAGGCTTAATCGGTTTTAATGGGTAGCTACGCTTACGGGCAATAATCAAATAAATGGAGCCAAGCGCAGGGGTCACCATACTGGCGCTACTCTCTACCCAAGCGTGCCGAGCGCTGGGTCGCTGCGTCGGCCACAGTCCCATCTGGTGCGCCTCAACCACCTCATAATTCATCACACTCAACCAATCTTTAACGCGAAGAGGTGAAAACATACGTCCTGCCCAAGGGAGCCTTTGATGCTTGCCACGTAGCAGTTTTTTTACGCCCAAAAAGCTTATGGGGTTAACCCCCGAGATGATCAAGCAAGCGTCATCAATCATCACACGATCAACCTCCCGCAATAAACGATGCGGATCATCGCTATAATCAAGTTGGTGCGCTAATACACAGGCATCAAAAGATTTCTCGATAAATGGCAAGGCATAGTGTGTCGCGGTCACATTGCGCATTGGGTTATGTTGGTCGACACACACTTGGTGTTGAATGTTACACTGTTCACTGACTAGCTCGCAGCTTAAGCCGCCCAGTTTCAGCAAGTGGTAGCCAAATAAGGTCGGTAGCCATTCATCCAACCGAGTTTGCAATTGGGTGCGCGCCCAATCACCGTAAGCAACTTGGTCCCACGTATAGGGATAGTCAAACTGATGTTCTATGCGCGCTGGTTTCATTGATTAAGGCTCATTCTATCGCTGGAGAACCCAATGCTTCATGTAAAAAGCATACCTGCATTTAACGATAATTACATATGGCTCATTATTAGTGAAGATAATCGCTGCGCCGTGGTCGATCCGGGTGAAGCAAGTCAGGTTATTGACTACCTTAAAGCGAATTCATTGACTTTATCGTGCATTCTTATCACGCACCACCATTGGGATCACACCAATGGCATTGACGATCTTGTACGTTATGCGCCAAACGCGAAAGTGATCGGCCCGGATGTTCATCCAATACCTCAACGTTCAATGGCGGTCGGTGACGGTGACCAAATTGATGTCTTTGACCATCGCTTTTTGGTCGTCGGTGTCGAGGGCCACACCGACGATCACATTGCGTTTGTCGGCGATGGTAAGCTGTTCTGTGGCGATGCCTTATTTTCAGCCGGTTGTGGCCGCTTACTCGGTGGCACCGCGGAGCAATCACTTAACTCATTGAAAAAGCTAGCATCGCTACCCATCGAGACCCAAGTGTATTGCGCCCATGAGTATACCGCCGCCAATGTCGCGTTTGCGCTGACTGTAGAGCCTGAAAACGACGCATTACACTTGTACCGAGAAGAAGTGAACCGCTTACGCGCCCAAGGTAAGCAAACGCTCCCCAGTACCATTGAGCGGGAAAAGCGTATTAATCCGTTTTTGCGTACCCAAGAGCCGACGGTCATTCAAGCGGTTGCAGGTCGCACTGCAGCCGACGATGAGCTTGCCGTTTTCCGAGCGCTGCGGCAGTGGAAGGACGAATTTTGAGCTGAGTCTCTTGTCATCAATGAGGCCAGCCCCTATCATCATCGGCTATTTTGGACGAAGGTTTTATGCAATGAAGTACCGTTTTGTTATATTGAGCACGCTGTTGCTGAGCGGCTGTCAGTCTATCGGCGACGCTCAAAATGCGGATATCGCCTCCGAGGCACCGCCCGTTGTCGCAAAAGAAACAACGCGCTCGCCTGATAAAGCCTCAGAGACGCCCAAGAAAACCATACCCGCGACGCCTACGGTACTTTCCCCGCAAAAACAAAATGATGTGTGGCAGCGCATCAGTATGCAGCTTTCGCTTCCCGTGCCTGATAATGCCTCGGTGCGCCGTTATCGTAATTGGTACTTAAAGTATCCTAATCACCTTGCCACGGTCGCTGAGCGCGCTACGCCGTTTTTACACCTGATCGTAGAAAAGGTCGAAGCGCGCAACATGCCCTTAGAGTTGGCGTTGCTTCCAGTCGTAGAAAGCTCGTTTGATCAATTTGCTTACTCGCATGGCCGGGCGGCTGGCCTTTGGCAATTTGTCCCAGCAACAGGCCGCCGTTTTGGCCTGGAACAAAATTGGTGGTACGACGGCCGGCGTGATGTGGTGCAATCAACCGATGCGGCACTCGATTACCTCGAGTACTTGCATGGCATGTTTGATGGCAACTGGTTACACGCTATCGCTGCATATAACTCCGGCGAAGGACGCGTGGCTCGCGCTATTCGTCGCAACGAGCAACGCGGAAAGCCCACCGACTTTTGGCATTTGGACCTCCCAAAAGAAACCAGCAGCTATGTGCCTAAGCTAATCGCCCTTGGCGATGTACTGCGCCACCAAGAGCAGTATGGACTCGACGTGCCAGAAATCCCCAATCAGCCAGCACTGACCTTGGTCGATCCTAAGATGCAGATGGATCTGGCGCTCGCGGCTAACTATGCCGGTTTAAGTGTCTCAGAGCTTCAAAGCCTTAACCCTGCGTATAACCATTGGGCAACGTCACCATCAGGCCCCACCCACTTATTATTGCCCAACGACAATGTGGAACGCTTTAATACTGAGTTGGCTAAAAATGACAACCAAGGGCTTCGTGTGGAACGTTATGCGGTGAAGTCAGGTGATAGCCTGAGTGAAATCGCGGCGGAGTACAACACCACCGTCAAGGTATTAAAACGTGCTAACCAACTCCGCTCCTCACGTATTCGCGTGGGTCAGCGCCTGATGATCCCTGTTTCGCTGAAAGATGAATCACAATACACGCTAAGCGCACCACAGCGCCTCGCGGCATTGCAAGCGGCGGAGCGAGATGGCCACAAGCGCACCCACACCGTGCGCCAAGGCGACAGTTTTTGGACAATCGCCCGCCGTTATGACGTTGATTATCGTCAGCTCGCTAAGTGGAACGGCATGAGTCCTCGCGACACCCTCAGCATTGGCCAGACGTTGGTCGTTTGGGATAAAGAGGGAGATGCACGTCGCATCCGCACGATTACCTACAGAATTCGACAAGGTGATTCCTTGAGCAGTATTGCACAACGCTACAATGTATCAGTCGCCGAGCTGGTTAAATGGAACCAGTTACGACAAAGCACATATATCCAACCCGGTCAAAAGCTAACACTGCATATCGACATTTCTCGGAGTAGCGGCTCATGATGCAAGCGTCAGCCAATCCACTGTTTGCCTTAAGAGACATCGTTCTTCGTCCCAGTGCATGCTTTGCTGCATTAAGCCAGCGCCCGGTATGGGGCTGGTTGGCTTATTTGCTTATGTGCCTAAGCGCTATTGCATTTTGGAGTGCTTATTTTGATCACACCAACCTTGCCGCGCTTCAGCAAGCACTCGCGCAACAATTATCGATGCCACCTGCAGACGCTGAAAAGTGGTTACAACGTGAAACACTGCTTGCCTCTGAAGTGCTCGGAGATTGGTTTGGCCGAGCGGCGGTCATTTTTTCCTTGGCACTGTGGTTTCGGTTAGCCACCAAACAAGAAGCCCCTAATTTTGGCTATCGTCATTGGCTCGCGGCCTCTTGCTTTATCTTTTTACCCGCGGTCGTGGGCGATTTGGCAAGCTATACCAATATGACCTTATCATCCGGTTTTATTTTGCCGGCTCATGCGGATTTAAATAGCCTTAATGGCTTACTTAAATTACCACTCGCCTCGCCATGGAGTGCATGGGCAGCAAGCTTGCCATTGCTACTCCCGTGGTACTGGGTATTAAGCATTACGGTTATCGGTACTTGGACACCACTCAATCATGGCAAAGCGATCGTCGTTGCTACCCTGCCTTGGGTTGCCGTTTTTGCCAGTTGGGCCATCGTCATAGCATTAAGCTAGGAAAATTCAGCGAGGGAAATCCCCTCGCTGCCTCTATCCTGTCACTTTCAGTTGTGCCTCTATCGCTGCGTGATCGGAGGCACCATTATCAATTGCGCTCGCCTTTTCTACCGATAAGCCACGGTAGAAAACATGATCCAACGGCAACCCAAATTTAGTCATTCGCTCATCGGGGTGATAACGCATTTCTTGCAATGACAAACGCGTGACCATCGCTCTTACCGCGTCTAACCGCCGCTGAGACCAAGTATTAAAGTCACCAGCTAAAATAATCGGCCCATTGACACGCGCCAAAGCTTGCTCCAAAGCGGCCAATTGTTTCTTATAAGCGGCCATTGCATAAGTAAAGTTAATGCTATGAATATTCACCACCGCAAGGCGCTCTCCATTGGAGAGCTTATACTCACTATATAAAGCACTTTTAGGAAGGCGCAGATAAGGCTCGACCGCAGTATACGCACAACTGTGCAAAGGGTTCACTTTGGAAAGGTTCATCACCCCTGCAACAGCATCTTGCATCGCAAACGCATAAGCTTGGWCATAGTGCAATGACGCCTGCGTGATCCAACGTGCTAATTGTGGACCAAAGCTTGCCTCTTGCAACAACATCAAGCGGTGAGGTTGGTGATACTGACTTAACGCAGTGTCCCACTGGGGACGCTGTTGTTTATAAATATTCCATACCAATAATGAAAAACGGCCTTGTTCGTCAAGCGGTAAAGAATGTGTGTAATCAACGCATTGGCGATGTATACCAGACACCGTATGGAGTTGGGTGCTGTCAGGCACGGTGAAGTAGCCATTGACACCAATCACCGCAGCAGGGACGAAAATAGCACTCCCCCATGCCACTACCTTACCAATACGTCTTTTCATTGCTTAGTCACCACCATAGCGCTTGCCAGTGTGAGTATAGGTTGTTATTAGAATGGCCGCTGATTTTGCGATCATGAAGGCTGAAATACAAGTGGTTGCTCTCAGTTATTACTTGCTGCTTACTTCAACTCAGAGATAGGATAGAAGAGAAATAATAACAAGGTGCATTCATGGAGCGACGCCTATGCTTAACAACCTCTTCGTATACGGAACCCTGTGTCCAGAAGGCACAAATCACCACGTGCTTGCGGATGTCCATGGGCAATGGTTTCCCGCGAGTATACAAGCAATACGCACAGACCGTGGTTGGGGATCGGCCTCGGGTTGTCCGGGTATAGAGCTCAGTGATAATCCAAATAATCGGGTAGAGGGCTGGCTTTTGAAAGCAGACGATTTATCTCACTTTCTCCCTCACATTGATGCATTCGAAGGCGCTGGCTACCAACGGGTGATTGTTGAGGTAGAGTACAAAAGCAAAAGCAGTCAACACGCCCAGCATACAACAGCATTCACCTATGAACTTTGTTTTAATCACCAGCCTGATGCGACTGGGCCAAGCCAATTTGTCGCCAAAAACTATTAGAAGAGTCGTTGAATAGATATAAAAAAGCACCGATGCAAGTCGGTGCTTTTTAAGTGGCAGGGGTAGAGGGATTCGAACCCCCAACACGCGGATTTGGAATCCGCTGCTCTGCCAATTGGAGCTATACCCCTATAAATAGTGGCGGAGTGGACGGGACTCGAACCCGCGACCCCCGGCGTGACAGGCCGGTATTCTAACCAACTGAACTACCACTCCGCACCAATTCTGTCTCATCAAAGTCTTACATATCATTGCTTTGATGCTTAAATATTTGCTAACTAAAGCTCAATATTAAGCTCTAATTAAGTT